>JBBTCX010000320.1:0-29833 GCA_038043045.1 Planctomycetota bacterium
GACTAACACGAATCGCCGAAAAAAGCGCGCCAATAAGTCCGACAGCCTGCTAGGTTGATGCCGTGGCCACGGCGTTCTTTCCTGCCCGCTTGGCCGCGTACAAGGCGGCATCCGCTTCTTTCACGAGACACGTTGTGTCTTGAGAGGAGGTCGTCTGGAGCGAGGCGATTCCCGCGCTCAAGGAGACGGGCATCTTGCCGCGTTTGGTCGCGGCGTATTGACCAAAGAGTTTGACGATTCGCTCGACCACGATCTTAGCTTGGGATGGACCGGCATGGGGCAAAATCAAGAGAAATTCATCGCCGCCGTAACGCACGGCATGATCCGTCGGTCGAATGGTTCCACGGATCAACTCCCCGACGAAGCGGAGCAATTCATCGCCGGCGTGGTGGCCGTGGGTGTCGTTGTGTGGCTTGAAGTTGTCGATGTCCAGCATGACCGCCGCGAGTTCCGCGCCGGTTTCGCGCTGGTGTTCGACGATGACGGACAACTCCTTGTCCATGAAAGCTCGATTGCGAAGACCTGTCAGGGGATCGGTGGTCGCGCGATCCTCCGCCCGCCGAAGTTTTCGCTCCAAACCGTTTTCGTGCTCGCGGATTCGCCACTGCGCCTCTCGCTCGATTCGCCCAACACGTCCTTCGTGTTCCGTCACGGCCTTGAGAAGTTCTTGGAATTCCGCGTAAGGACTTGGGATCAAATCAACGCAACGATTTCTCGCTCGGGTTGTGCCCGATCCGCTGCCCTCCTTATCTCCAAGGGCAGCGATGAGTCGATGGATCGGCTCCACTACCTCCGATTCAAACCAACGCGTGATTCTCAGTGTTGTCAGGCGGATGACCAAGCATGTGGCGGCTAGGATCGCGGAAACAGCCAGGCACCACGAAAACCAGGGAAACTCTCGGTGAAGAAGCACGACGGTCGTAAAACCGCCTCCGGCTTTGGCGGGTGGAATGACTACCCCAAAGACCGATAAGCTCCGTCCGTCGACGGTTGTGGTGAGTGCGGTGGCGTGCCCTCGAACCTTAGCCGCCTCGATCACGGTTTTTCGAAGTTCGGGCCAATCGGGACGTAGCTGCACAATCGCTCCCGAAGGGTCAACGAGTCCGATGGCCGTGGTGTCTGGGCTTGACACTTGCAGCGTTCTCATTTGTTCCGAGAGTGTTGTCTCGTGAAACGTGGTAACCGCTGCGGAAATGAGCTGAGCCCGGTCGAGCGCCGCTCGAATGTCGCGCTGGTGGAGGATGATGTACACTGTGATTCCGGCGAGTATTCCTATGAGAACGGTGGCGTTTGCCATGACCCGACGCACGTTTCTCGCCAACGCCGGTTGTAGTCGATCAACCGGGGCGTCGATTCGGTGCGGGGTGACTTGGAAAGATTCGGTCTGCATAGGATTCGTGCCGGATTGGCCCGTGATCATCGAATATGCGTTCACTCACCCGCAGCAACGTCCCAATTGGGGCGACCCCTCTTCGACTATCGGTCGCGCGAGACGAAAGGTTCACCGGAAACAACCGAAAAGAATGGTTGGCACGAAGGATTATCGGTCCGAGCCGGGTCTAATAACCGCGCCCGTCGTATTCCGCATAGGTTTTCGGCGTTTCCCAGACGCGAACGGCGATCAACCGGCTGTTTTGAATCGCAGGACTTAGGATTCCCCAAATGACCCAGGCGATGTTTTCGACGGTTGGATTCAGTGTGGCAAATTCAAGACAGTCCAGGTTGAGATGTTTATGGTCAAACCGATCGATCACTTGCGACTTGACCGTGTGTTGCAACGAATCCAGGTCGAATATCCCGCCTTTGAGGTCAACGGAAGTGCCACCTACGGTGACATCAAGAACATAGTTATGGCCATGCCCGTTGGGATTCGCGCATTTGCCGAATACCCGGGAGTTTTCCGCTTCGTTCCAGGTGGAGTTGCGCAAGCGATGAGACGCGGAGAATTCAAAGGAAAGCGTGACCAGCATCATCTTGGGGTTTTCCTTTCGAGCGATCAAATGCAAATAAGGCGACAACAACCATTCCAGTTGAAGGATTTCGGGAGGGTTTGAAATATTCAACTGTGCGGTTTCCAGCGCTCCCGCAAGTGCGTAAGCCGCGGAGCAAACATCTTGCGACGATTCAAACGACCATTCTCGGAGACGCGCCACGATTCTTGTTCGAAGAAGCCGGTCGAGTTCGCCAATGTTGCACACATATCCGGTCTCCCCTGAAACGGTCCCAACGACCACGACGCGAACAATCCAAAAGGCATGTAATCCGCTCCGCCCAGGTGAACCGGCCCAAGTGTTCAGTCCCGGCGCGTCCCAATTGGAGGCTTGCGGAAAACATCGCACTTCGCGCATGAGTTTCATGGCCGCACCCTATTCGGTTCGTCCTGGTGTTTATCAGAATAACGTCGAGAATGGGGAGTTCCCAAGGCCGCCGCAACTGCGCAAACGGCGATCGCCGCCGTTTCGGTTCGCAGAATCGCCGGGGCCAATGAAGTCAACAAGGCCCCTTTCGACTTCGCGTAATCGAGTTCGTTTTCCGTCCATCCACCTTCCGGACCCACGGCCACAAAAATTCTGCTATTCTTTTCTTGCGCCGTTAGAAAGTCCGCCCAAATCGCTTCCGCTTGGCGTTGTGTGAAGACGATCGCATCAAAATCGCTCGCTTGTTGAAGGGCGACTTCGATTCCTTGGGCGGCGATAATGGTGGGAATCCACGCCCGGCGGGATTGTTTGCAGGATTCCACGGCCCGCCGCGACCATTTTTCCAATGCTCCGTCGCTAGGCCGTGTCACGCTCCGTTTGGAAGTGATGGGCCACAAAGCCGCTACGCCCAACTCCGTGCATTTCTCGACCAGGAAACCTTGGCGATGCAGCTTCGGCATGGCGACGGCCAAAGTAATCTGAAACGGCGAATCAAAGGGTACGCGAGCCACCGACGGGACTTGTACTTGGACTACCTTTCGTTGTACGTGTGTAAGGACTCCTGTGGCCACTGCGCCTCGCCCGTCGAAAAGCTCAACCTCATCCCCCGGCGACGCTCGCAGAACCGAGAGGACGTGATGCGATTCCTCTCGAGGTAGTTCAACGAGTCCCAAAGTAAGCGACGGGCAATATAATCTAGGTAGGACCATGAAGTAGATTATCGGCCTGCTTGGGTTTCGAGCAACTTCAACCGGTTGCACGCTCGGACCGATAATGACGATGGGAATTCCAGAACGGAGAGATTCGAAAGAAGGACAATTACACGTTCAAGACAACCACGCTCGCTGATTGTATGATGGAGGAAAGTGGGGAAATTGCTCCAACCCGATTGGCCGTACATCGGCGTGCGTGCAGTCCGAAATTTTTTGTGTTGCCATGACTGATGACCTGACACCAAATCAACAGCCGACCAGTTCCACAAGCCGGGCGGAGTCTCATCTCCACAACGTGCTTGGACAAGCGTCCTCGTTGACCGACAATTTGGCCAACGAATTGGGTGCCACAAAGCCAGACGTCACTCCATCCTCGCCGCAATTGGATTTGAACGAGCCCGAATCCGGTTCGACCCCGCTCGATGGACAACTGGAACAAATTGACGGGTTGCTCCGTGACGCGGAACAGGAACTCGGCTCTTTCACCCAGAAGGACTCAGGGGATGGTCGGATGCGCGCCAACGCCTCTGCCCCTCGACACGCAGCGACGGTACCGGACTTTATGAATGAGTTCATGTCGGCGGGGGACGGCCCCAATTCGGACGGCGCAGCGGCGACGGAGTCGATGCCATCGAAAGTAACGGCCGATGAGAACTATGAAGTTCCCGACTTCATGGCGGAGTTTACGGCCTCTCCGCCAGCCGCGCCTCAGGCGGCAGGCGCTTCCATGCCGACGATAGCCGGTGTTACTTCTTCAGCACCATCACCTTTGCAGGAGCCGACTTCGCTCGTCGCAGAGCGATCCATCCATACTGCATCGTCCGTGGAGGGCAACCGCACGGTTGCTAATCTTCCCAAGGATGAACAAAGTTCCACCAGCGGTCCGCGAGTTGCCGTATCGCCAAGCGCCTCTGCACGGCAACCCGACCAGACAACTTCAACTTCACGGTTAGGCGGAATCGGGCTTGTTCCGCAATTCATCTGCGATATGCTGGTTGGGGTGCTGGAGGCGTTGGATCGACCTTTGGGATGGATCGGCGATCGAGCCAAGAGAACGCTAGGCTGGCTGGCCGCTGTAATGATCGTGTGTGCCATCGGACTTTACGTATGGTCTCGAATCTAGCGAACTTGCTTTCCAGAACTACTCGAATCATCACTCTTCTTTTGGTTTCCGGGATTCGGTGCTACCAGGGTTGGTTGCGGCCGATGTTGATCGGTTCGTGTAAGTTTCACCCCACCTGTAGCGAATACGCGGCGGAGGCAATCATCATCCACGGAGCGACGCGAGGCCTTTGGCTTTCGGTTCGGAGAATTTCAAAGTGCCATCCATTGTCACGATGTGGAGGGGTTGATCCCGTTCCCAACAAACTCGTACCAATGCAAGCCTCCATCGTCCGTATTGCGGAGTCCGAATCGTGACCGCGATACGCCTTGCGGAATGCACGGGTGACGTTCAGCGTTGCGGCCCGGTGATGCTCGAGCTTCGCCCGCATTTGTCTCCGGACGAATTCCTAGCCCAAATTCACCGGCAACAGTCTCACGACCGCTATCAACTCGCATTTCTTGAACACGAAGAACAGGTGCGATCGGTGGCTGGGTTTCGAACCGGAGAATGCCTGATGTGGGGACGCTTTATGTACGTCGACGACCTGGTGACCCGCGAAGTCGATCGTTCGAAAGGGTTTGGGCAACAGCTGTTTGCGTGGCTCGTAACGCACGCGCGGTCGCTGAATTGTCAACAATTTCACTTGGACAGCGGCGTGCAGCGCTTCGGCGCCCACCGGTTTTATCTAACCCACGGTATGGACATCACCTCACACCATTTTGCTCTTCGACTATGATCGGCGTAACATCCTCCCTGTCCGAGCGCACCAAAATGAAAAGCGGGGCCAACTTGGCCCCGCCCGTTGTTACATCGCAACCGTTTAGGATTTCGAATCCCAAACGCCGTGAAGTTCATTTCTACTACGGGTTAATGAACGGTTGGATGAGCGAATAATAATACGCGAATGCTCCATCGACGGTGGCATTTGCGGCCGAGGCACAGGGATCGCTCGGATTGGTTCCGCACGCGCCGCTTAACTGCCCGACGACTTGAGTCGAACCGTTGACCACGGGGGACCCGCTGCTACCGCCATCCGTCGCGCCGGTGATGTCCCGGCTATAGATGCGCTGCCCGCGAGGCCAGCCTGTACAGGTTGGAGCGCTGGTGCTCACGTCGTGCTGCGAGTAAACCTGCGGTCCGAAGTTCGGGTTGCTGATGCGGTATAATTGCACGCCGTTGCTATTGGCAACCGGTGCAGTGGTCCATCCGAGCAACACCGAACCCGCCGGTGGATTGGAATTAAGCTGCAACAAAGTGAAATCGCCTGCCTTGCCCGTCTTCCTCAACGTGGAACCCGTCGTTTTGTACGGCCAGCCGGTGTTGCTGGGACATGCGCCGTTGCAAGAAGAAGTACGGAATCGCCAATAAAATTGCACATTGCTGGCCGTGTTGTTCTTGTTGACGCAATGGTTGGCGGTAAGGAAATAGTTGTTTTGAGTAGGATTGTTGTCGTTCAGCAAACCGCCGGTGCAGGTATAAATGAAGGCGCCCGCGATCCATTCCATTTTCGCAACGGCGTCCTTGGCGGGGTTGGCCGCCGGGACATTGTAACATGAGGCATCAACAATACAAGCCACATTGCCGCAGAATCCAGAACCGGCCGTTACGTCGTCAATGACGGAATCCGTAAAGCGCTTTCCGATGTGCCCGACTTCGGTAACGGAAAGTGTGATCTTGCGAAGGTCGACAAGATCAACGGACCCAGGAACATGAAGTTGCAGGATTCCCTCGGAACCAAATACCGATTCAGTCCAAAACTCGCCGTTCCCGTTGGGTCCGGAGCCGACATACGGGCCGAACGCTTCGCCGAGCGGACTGTAAAAGTACAGTTCGACGGAATCCGGCAAACTCAGATTTTCAATATGAGCGCGAATCGCTCCGGCTTCCTCGGACGCCAGAGTGAGAGCCCAGATCCATCCGCCGTTCTCCGTAGGCGTGAGGACACCCTTGTTCAGATTGCGAATGTTTTTTGGAGAAGCGACGCCGGAGATTCCAATAAGCTCTGCCTTCGGTGCCACGGGTTTTACAACGCCGATCACCAATGGAGTGTCGCTGGAGGTTTCGATTGTGGCTATATCATCCGGCGAGAGTTGAATGCGGGCTTGCTCATCGAGCGTGCCGATGGGCATTTCCCCCGTTAGCCAGGTGTTCAACTCCTCCTGTCGTTGAAGATATTCTTCATGCGTGATGCCTTCGGTAACGACTTGCATCTGCATGGCCTCGAACGACGCACTTTCCGGCGAGTCGAGCGGCTTAGCCGCGAAGGTCACTCCGCTGAAGAGCAGAAGGGATCCTCCCGCAAGTGACGCGAGCCTGAGTACCCTTGATTCGAGCGTGTACTTCATCCGGCATTCTCCTTTTCAAAAATGGGAATCAAAAAAAAACAAATAACGACCTGTTCGCGCGGCGGAATCACAATGATTCGACCTCTGGTCGTCGCGCGGACAAGCCGACACCTTGGCGAAAGCAATTTGGGATGTGGTTGGAAAGAAAGAAAAAGTCGATGCGAGAAGTCCGCTGTTGGTTTTTTTCCCGGGGAATCGCGGACGTTTTGCACATTCAAACCGCATGGATCACTCCATCCCGCACGGCCCAGCACGGTTGCGAGCGATGGTGATCCTATCAAGTGCGTGGTTTCAAATGCAATCTTTTTTTATTTTTTGCGAATGCAAAAGAGTTTTTGATGAACGAGCACGCGCAGGAACAGCGCGGATCAAGAGAAATTAGAGAGTCGATCTTGGATGGAGAAACCAGAGTAGCGACGTGCTTCGTTTACATTATTAGAGGGTTGTCCAGAAGGAACCCTCAATCAGGCAGAGGAGCCGGCAAAAACGGCACGTGCGCAAGCACTTCGGTTGCCCTGACGAAGTCATCGCTGTGATCCGTTTGCGGTATTTGCGTATCCGGTTGAATCAACCAAGTTGGCTTCATGGCCGGCTGGAGTGTTGGAGCTTGAGCAACCTCCGCCCAACGATGGAGCATGGCCACAATGGCCGCGTGCATTTCGGTCGAAAGAGGAAGTCCGTTGAAGTTCATGGAAACCGCGTCCAGGGATTTGCGGGGCGATTCCGCACAACGGCTTTCATTTTCAACGATCGACAAGAGCGTTTGAAGTTGTGCAAAACTTGCGTCAAAGGCCGTGTCGTCATCGTCATTTTGAGTGAAAACGCAATCCGGATTTCCATCGAAGTTCCCTTGTTCCAATTGGATTGAAACTGCTTCATTGTTTTGCATGGGGACGTCATTATTCGCTATCGCCAACTGAACTTCGGCGATATTCGAAATAGGCGAATCCATGACCATGATTTCCGAGACGGCCAAGTCTTGTTCAATCGAAAGTTCGTTGGCTGAAGCCACAAAGGATTCCGCTTCATCCCGCCCAACATCCGCCCGGGGATCGTGCGACTCATTGCGCCGACCCTGTTGATCCTGTGGTTCGTGTTGCTCACGGTCTCGCGGGTGATCCTGGTGTCGATGTTCCGGCGCGAGAGATGGATCATCCTCTTCCTCGTCATCGCTTTCCTCGTCATCGTCGTCCCCGTCATCGCCGCTCCCGTCGTCGTCATCGGACGGATGGTGACCTTGGCGAGATTCCTCATTCGGTTGCGTCACGCTCATCCCCATCGTCGGACGACGGGACTCCGTTTGGAAAAACGTGGAGGACTCCGTCTGGTCGGAAGTTCCGGTCCAAGCTGGGCTGGCAAATTCCAAATACCACGGAACCGTGCAAGCCTGGTCTTCCACGGAGGCAAACTGATCACCTTCCAAACTCATGTCCCACGCCACGGAACTTTCGGAGATTTCGGAGCTCTGCGTGTCGAGACAATCAATTTCGTTGCGAACGATGGACATGGAAGCCACGAGTTCATCAAAGGTCGGCGGGCCGGTTGCAATTCCGAAATCTTCCGGAAGAGCGTAGGGTGTCGGGATCCAATAGGAACCTAGTCCGTTGACGCTCTGCTGTCGTCCACTGAATGGTGAATCGGATGGTTCCGTCATCAACGACTGCGAAGTCCAATCCTCCGTCTGGTTTCTTTGGCTGTCCGCGAAAACATACCCATTAGCCTCTGAGTCTCCCGATTCAAGTGACTCGTTCGAAACGACCATTTCCGATTGAGGTTCAGGAGACAGCGACTCGAACGGATCAGAAGGCAACGGAGGTTCGGCGACTTGCACCCAACGCAACCCCTCGACCCGCGGCGCAAGCTGTTCAAGCTGGGTTCGGGCCGCCCAGAAGAGCGGATTGATTGCCAGCACGCGGTCAAATGCGTCGGCAGCTTCTTCATATTGTCCTTGACCGCGATGCATCAAGCCTACATTGTAATAGGCATCGGATTCCGGCAGCACGACCCGAAAGCTCGCCAATGCCTCATCGAATCGCCCCAGCTTGCTCAACGTCATTCCGCGATTGACATAGGGCCGAACGAATTGCGGGTCGATCTCGACCGCACAGTTAAATTCATGCTCAGCCTCAGCCCATCTTTCGTGAAACATGAGTTCATACCCATAGTTATTGCGGAAGACGGGTTCTTTGGGTCGCAATTCGACCGCGCGGGCCAAGTGCCCGAGTGCCTCATCATGATATCCTCCGAAACTCAGCAAGAGTCCGAGTCGGTGATACGCCGCGCCGTATTGATGATTGACCGCCACGGCTTTGCGATATTGCTTGATCGCGAACTCCGTCTGGCCTTGACTTTCGAGAAGTTGGCCGGCGTAGAAAAATGTTTCCGGTAGAATCTTGATCGGTTCTTCCGGCAAAGCCTCGGCTACCTTCTTCTCATCCACCCGTTGCCACGATTTTTGTTCCCTTCCCGAAAGGGAATAATCCGACCGCGCACAACCTACCACGCAACCCACGACCAACGTCATCAGGGTGGTTTTTTTCGTGTGAATCATTGTCCACATTACCTTTTTGCTCCCCTTGCTTTACCGGCTACCGCCTTGACCCGTCATCGACCCCGTCCCTGTCAAACCGGTGGCCGCACCGCTTCCTTGAGTTCCGCCGCCCTGCGAGGTCGGCGGAGTCGTACCGCGTTCATAATTCTTGATGGCTCGGTCTCCCGGTATCGTGTCCCCGCCAGACAAGCCTCGTTCCACTTTCACGCGATCCATGTTGCAGCCCGCCAAGGCCAGATACTCGCGCACATGAACAAGCCGTTGCTGAATCAACGCTTCGTCAGTCAAGACCGTGTCATAGTGGAGCGTTCCGCCGTAGGCATCCAACAATTTGGCCAACCGTTCGAGCCGTGTCGCGCCGGTTCCGCTGATCTCGCTCGTCTCCGGGACGAAGTGAATGTCGGATACCGACCGTTCGCTCAACAAGGCGTTGTCGGCCATGTTCCGCCAATGGGAACGCGGCGCCCAACGCGTGTCATCCATTTGCGCTTCTTGAATTTGGGTCGTAGTGTGAAAATGGCTGCATCCACCGACCAAAAGCGCCAACACCGGCGTGACCTTCATGCGACGTTTGTTCATGTTCTTGTGCTCCTTTGTTGGGGATTGCGATTTCGGCCCCCCTGAACAGACCGATAGTCCCGTGCGCTCCCCAGGTAAGTCCGAGTTTCTTTCAGTACCTATCGAGCAATCCTGGTGCGTACCTTGGGAATTTATCGGTCGGCTTGCGCAACATCTTCGGAAAGGGACACTCGGAAATCGGCGTCCAATAAATCAGCACGCAATAACACAGTTTTGCGGGGTTTGTGCGGCTTGTGCATTTTCCCGTGTCGTGCGATCGAGGCACGATGCCGGTATAATTCCGCGCGATGAAAAACGAAATGGATGAATATCTCACCCGGGCCCGGGCACTTCATCATCAAATCGTCGTGCTGGATAGTCATTGCGATACCACGCAAAAGCTGATGAAACCCGACTGGGATTTTTCGAAACGGCAGACTTCCGGGCACGTGGATTTGCCCCGATTGCAAGAGGGAGGCGTTTCGGGAGTTTGGCTGGCGGTTTACGCGGCCGGACCGTTCGATTCCGGTGGGGCGGCCGATGTCGCCCGTCGCCAAGTCCAGAGAATCAAAGAAACGTGCGAACGGTTTTCGTCCTCCCTCACTCTGGCGCGCGCGGCGGAAGATGCTCGTCGAGCCAAGAGTGAGGGTCGAATCGCCCTGTTCATAGGAATCGAAGGTGGGGCTTTGATCGACGACTCGTTGGATGTGCTGCGAGAGCTTCACACTCTAGGCGCCTCGTACCTGACCCTCACCCATGCCACGCACACGAATTGGGCGGACTCCGCCGGAATCCACGCCGATCTTATTCCGCGGCACGGCGGCCTGACCGATTTCGGTCGCGACGTAATTCGTGAACTCAATCGACTGGGGATGATGGTCGACGTCTCACATGTCAGCGATGGCACGTTTTGGCAGGTGATCGAAATATCCAGCGCTCCCGTGATGGCATCCCATTCCTCGTGCAGGGCGATTTCGCCGCATCGTCGCAATCTCTCCGACGAGATGATCCGTGCGATCGCTAAAACCGGGGGAACCATTCAAATCAACTTCTCCGCCGCGTTTATCGATCCGAAGTTTCCACCAATCGACTCGGAGACTTTCAAATCTTGGCGTGGTGGTCCGACAAACGCCCCCGAACACATCAGGCGACATCAGACTCCACTGTCTTGCCTTGCGGACCATGTTGACCACGCGATGCGGTTGGTCGGTCCGGCACACGTGGGCCTCGGATCGGATTTCGACGGAGTGGCTGTTCTTCCGAGAGGAATGGAGGATTGTTCCAAACTGCCCTACCTTACGGCGGAGTTAATGCGGCGCGGCCACGATGAAGAGGTTTTGGCGAAGATGTTGGGCGAAAACATCTTGCGGGTTTTGGAGAAGTGCCAATTATTGGCATCGGAAAGAAAAGTCGCTTCGATATAAGCCAAGATCACGGCGATCTCATGCAATGAAAAAGGAACGCTTGGAACTCTTTATCAGCGCCTTCATTAAGCGGACCGAAATGCTGTTCAAATATCAAAAGTTCATCCGCATCCATGAGTCTAGCGCCCCCGCGGCCGCTCATTTCGCCAAGGTAGCCCGCGAATTGCTCTTTCTTTTCGACGTACAAATATAGCGTCGTCATCCAGGCTTGGGCGTAACGATAGACGGCGAATTGACCGGCATCCGCTACTGCCTCGGGATTCGCCGCAACTGTACGCAATGAAAGCAACCTCCCCCGGTCATCGCCCAAGCGCTTCCTGACTTCCCTCTCATTGGGCGACGAGGTCCCCACCAATGAATCTCGAAGATCAGCGAGTCGATCCTGATTCAAGATCAAGTCGGCATTCGGGTTCACCGGCCAGTCCGGCTCGAACAAACAGGCCAATCCTTCGAGCAACCAATCCGGGTAAATCGCGTTTCGATTCAACGCCCCGATGTTAAATAGCAGCTGATGGGCGATTTCGTGCCGTACGACAAGTCGGTTGTAGCTCTTTACGAAGGCGTCACGCTCGCGCATCCATTGGGGATTTGCAGCGTCCTGTCCAGGCGCATTCAACGCGGCCATGGCCTCATGCCTCAACACATTGAGGAGCAAGACGGCATTAAGGTTGGCCACATAGGTTCCCTGCACACCATCGCATCGCACTCCTTCCTTCTCACAAAAGGATCGGTATTCCTTCGCGTCATCAAACAAGTAGATGGAAAGTGATTGCGCGGGTGCTTTGATCGCCAGTTTCAAGTCCTGGCAAAAGCTCCATACGGCTTGGTAAGTCGATTCCATATGCGGAACAAGATCGTTGGCCGTCTCGTGGGTCGTGTTGTAATGGAGAGTGAAATGCTCAGTCGTTCGCACGCGAAACGTCGGTTGATCCTTGGCATCCAGAATATCGCCTGCACCGTTCGAACACGGTTGCGGTTCTGCCGATCCGGTAATCGAAAAGCAAAGCACGCCTAGGACGGCCATTCGAACCATCATGCGCCGCCCTCCGCAATCGAACGGATCAGTTCACGCGGTACGCCGATTTCCGCAACGACGACCTCTCCAATGAACGGCGTGGCCGAATCCGTCAAGAATCCGCGTTTGATCGCCACGAACGAGATCGTCAGGTCCGCGCGGATTGTATTTTGTGATGGCACGCCGGTGTCACAATCTAGACCTGATGGAACGTCCACGGCGATCATCGCCTGTTTCGGCGCGGAATTCACCGCTTCAATAACCTCAGCCATCGGCCTCCGCACTTGGCCACGAAACCCGGTCCCCAACATGGCGTCAACCACAATCTCATCGCTGAGGATTGAGTTTGTCCAAGATCGCAGATGATCCACATGGGTTGTGACAATTATCTGGAGGCCCATCGCTTCGACAATTCGGTAGTTCGTCAACATATCACTGGTCATGGTCGACAATTCACCGATGACCAGCAATCGCACATCCCATCCCCCGTTATGAAGATGCCGAGCAATCACGCAACCATCCCCGCCATTATTTCCTGTCCCGCAAAGGATGGCCGCCTTCTCGTGTCGACCATATCGATCGCTCAATAGGACGGCTGCATTTCGACCAGCATTCTCCATCAACACCAAACCCGACAGCCCGAATTTTTGTACCGCCAAGGTATCAACGAGGCGCACTTGCTCACGCGATAACACGATGGAGTCTTGACCAAGGATTGATCGGTCCGGTGGAAATAAGTCGGATGTGGCTTGGATCACTGCCGGTTCCAATTCCACGCCCAGCCCATCCGCCAACCGATTCACAAAGGCGTAATAAGCCGCCACTTGGCAAATATCCAGAATGGCCGCGTTGGTGAACCCGACGGATCGCAAGTCGTCAACATCGGCCTGTCCCACAATGGCAGGCGTTTTCGTCAGTTTTTCGACATAAACCAACATCTGCACGTCTGGGGCAGCCAAATCGGCCTGTCGGTAATCCTTTGCCAGCGCGCAAACCATTTTGTCATCACGAGTTAGCTTACGGAGACCCGCCCCGTGATGGTGCAGTCAGTAATGACACTTGTTCAATGCCGAAACCACTACTGCGATCATTTCCCTTCGAATCCGGCTGAGTTCAGAGCGCCCGAGCATAAGGGTTTCATAAAGGCAAAAATGGGCAGTTAAACTGGGTGGATTCGAACCGTGAATTCGTAGGATGTTATCTACAAACCCCGCCGGCCCTCGAAACCGATCATATAAATCGAGGAGGGTGGGGGAGGCGTCCGCGCCGTCAATATATTCAATAAAAGCCACGAGATCATTGTACTTCATCGCGTATTCACACCCTAATGAAGGGGGCGCAAAGACTGCCAATTGACTTGTGAGTTTTTTTGACGTGACGAACGCGTGTTTTTTTGGTCTAATAGCCATAGGGGTTGCCACCGGTTGGTCGTGCAGGGCATGGTCGGCCAAGGCGACGGGGGTTTCATCCACACGGGGGTTCAACGGCTTTTTTGGCTGACATTCCATATTTTCGTCGCGCCGATTCTGAGTCGTCACGATGAAACCCGCGACGAAATTCGTGCGTCAGCGCCGATTGGACGTGTGGGGAAAAAGGAGGGTTCCATGCGAGCGGGGCGAAAAGCGTTGCCTTGGGGGGTCTTGGTTGTCGCGTTGCTAACGTCGACGCACCAAGCGTTCGGACTGGTGGACCTTCAACTTCGACCGCCTTCGCAAACCGTGCGCGTCGGCAACCCCGTCAACATCGGCCTCTACGCCGTTTCAGACAACGCGGGCAATCAACCCGTCGGCCAAATTCGGGCCATCATCTCTTGGAATCCGGCCTTCATCGAATTCACCGGAATCAACAACAACGGTCCCTATTCCTGGTTATCTTCGGGTCTGCCCAATGATTCAGGACAAGACGGATTGAACAATGATCTTAACGACGGGAATCTGTTGTACGAATGCCTTGGGCAACTTGGTAACCCGGCGCTGGCGACACCCTCAGGTCTGCTGGTGGCCACGTTGCAATTCACCGGCGTGGGAACGGCGCCCTCGTCGCCGGTTTCCCTCGTCTCACAAATCGGATCGACCGTGACCCAAGTTTTTGACAACGTGCCACCAACCGGCATGAATGTCACGGGTTCCCTGACTTCCAATGCGGTTCAGATTATTTGTTTGGATCCCGCGGATTGCAATGACGGCAACCCTTGCACCGATGACGCTTGTGTGTCACAGCAATGCCAAAACATTCCCAACGACGCCAACAACCCCAACGACGGTCTTTTCTGCAACGGCGTCGAGAACTTTTGCCAAGGAGGAGAAATAGTCTATCTCATTCCGCCGCCCGATTGCGACGACGGGTTGACCTGCACCACCGACAGTTGCAACGAGGCCATGGACCTGTGCGCGAACACCATTAACGCGGGTCAATGCCTTGTTACTGGCGTTTGCTATCCCATTGCAAGCCTGAACCCCTTGAATGATTGCGAAGCTTGCAATCCATTTGTGAATCAGACCGGTTGGTCACTGCGTCCTCCGGGTGGAGCCTGCGGAAATCAAAACGCCACGGATTGTGATAACGCGGACACCTGCGACGGAGCTGGCAACTGCCTTTCCAATCCAGTTACGGACGGCACGCTTTGTTCAACGGATGGAAACGACTGCTCCGACGATGTTTGCAACTCGGCGGTTTGCACGCATCCTCCCAAACTGATGGGGGCGACATGCGGCGATCCGGCGGACACAGTTTGTACCGAACCGGATTTATGTGATGGAGCGGGAACCTGCCTCGGAAACCATGCAACAAATGGAACGGCTTGCGACGACGCCTTGTTCTGCACCCCAGCCTCTTCATGTTCGGACGGTCAATGCCAGGGAATAGGGAGCATTTGCGGAAATCTGATCTGCGATGAAGTGACCGATACTTGCAAGGCCGTGGACCTCGCTTGGAATCCCATTCAACAAGTAGCGATCGAAGGTGACATCATCACCGTCGATCTCTTGGCCGTCTCCGGTACGGGGAGCAACATGCCGTTTCGGGCTTTGGCGATTGCCCTTTTGTGGGACTCGACCAAGCTCGAACTTCTCGGCCATATCGACACCGGCCCCTATGCTTGGCTCACTTCCGGTTTCCCAAACGATTGCGGTCTGGATGGTCTCAACGAGCCCTGTAGTGGATTGCCCGCCAATGACGGAACCGCCTATTTCGAAGCCGTCGGGCAGTTCTCGCCATCACCGCCGGCGATTGCCACCGTGGGCGGACTCTTGGTGACAACCTACCAATTCCAAGCACTGCAGGAAGGAATGACCGGCGTTGACATTGCCCTGACCTTCGGTCTGTTCACCCTATCCCAAGTGCTCGATGCCGAGACGCCCGGTCTAAATATCCTGAGAAATATTGCGGACCCCGCGGAGGTCAACATCCTCGAATGCTCCAGCAACCCACAATGCAATGATGGTTTGTTTTGCACGGGCGTGGAAACCTGCGTGGCCAACGATTGCGCCGCGGGAACCGATCCATGCGGAACGCAGTTTTGCAACGAATCCTCCGATTCTTGCGTGAATTGCCTTACGAATGACCATTGTAGTGACGGTCTGTATTGCACCGGATTCGAATCCTGCCAAATGGGCGATTGCACGCCGGGGAATATCCCTTGCCCGGGTCAAGCCTGCGACGAAACCAATCAGGTGTGCGTGGAGTGCCTCACGGACCCGGACTGTGACGACGGGCACGCATGCACGATCGACTTGTGCGTGTCGAATCAATGCACCCATGAACCCGTTGATCCGTTCTGCGACGACGGATTATTTTGCACGGGGCAGGAAACTTGTTCATTGACTCTCGGGTGTATCACCGAAGGAAATCCGTGTCCCGATCCAATGACGTGCGATGAAATCACGGATACTTGTGGTGGGTGTCAGGTCCCGACCGCCCTCGCCGAAGGCTCTCGCTACTTGGCCGTAACACCCCCGGCCGGACCGGACCCCGTCGCGTTGTTTGTGGCGGGTTCCCCAACCGACAATCAAGTTTCTTGTGTTGCTCTATATGTTCAGTCGGACGGCACGCTGGCCGCTCAACCTGTTTTTCAATCGCCTGCTGCTTGGGGAACGGTTCATGTGCACGCCGCCGAAATTCGCCCATCTCGGCAGTACCGAGTTCATACGGATTGCGGAACGGAAGTCGATCCTCTCTTGTCCGCCGCATCCAAAGACACAACGTGGATGTTCGGAGACGTCAACGAATCCGATGCGGCGGATTTGGATGATCTCTTGCTGGTGTTGGACGCCATAACCGGCGTGTTTATAGGGGTCACGATTCAAAACGCGGACTTGGGCGGCTGCCAGGTGGACGGCGTGATGGATGTCGACGACCTGGTTATGATTCTCATCGCGTTTGCTAACGCTCCCTATCCCTGTCCACGGGTCTGTCTATCGGGTTGCGATGCACCGACGGTCATGGCCGAAGGCCCACGTTATCTCAGCGTCGTACCGGCGCTTTGGCCCGAGCCGGTGGCCATTCTCGTGACTCCGAACTGCTTGGGCGCAGCACCGAAATACGTCGGTCCCCCCATGCCCCCTTTTAACATCGCACATCTCGTCGATACCCCGGCCCAGGCCGCTTATCTTCTTCCGGAGCAATGGGGCAACGTGGTCCATGTTTCCGGGTTCGATGTCGGTCCGTCCACCACGTTTACAATAGTGACTGATTGTGGCACTCCCGGTGACTCGATTCCGTCGGAAGCACAGACCGCCACGACCTGGGATTGGACCGATGTCAACAACTCAGGCGGTCCGACGGATGTGGATGACTTGATCTGCCTCCTCAACGGTTTCGCCGATGATTTCGTGGCATGTTCACGATACAATATTGACCTGACTTCCTGCGAACCCGAAGGCATCATCGACGTGGATGATCTGATATCGCTCCTCGGTGCGTTCGCCAACGATCCGGCCGTCTGTCCGGGAGCGTGCCCGTAACGAAAACGCGCCGATCACAGACTAAGGCGGACAGGGGTTTGGACATGCAAACTCGGCATTGAATGCCAGCAAGAACGCCACGAGGTCGTCCAAATCCACGGCCCCGTTTCCGCCGCAAGGAAACAGATCGGCCCGCTCCAATGGACACGTGGGCCTCCCTGCAAACGCCTCGAGCATGCACAAAAGATCATCAATGTCGATGAATTGTGAACCATCCAAGTCGCTAAACATCAAGGAACTGATTGTGGTATAAACACATTCGCCCGTGCCGATGCCACAAATGTCGTCGGTGCAAACGATGCCATCTGCGCAATCCCCGTTCACGACGCAGCTCGGAACCAGTTGCAGGGAACCGCAGCCCACAGTCGAGATCATCGCCCCGCGATCCTCCAGGGAACGGTAGTAGACTCGGCAACCTTCCAGCGTAATTCTCGCCCCTGCGCCGAGAATCAACTCTCCAACGTATAACGCTTCCTCGCACGGAGCGGTGGTGGATTGGTTTGCAAATCCATTGCGAAAAGTGACCACCCCGTTTGGTACCACTTCGATTGCGCCCATCGCGAAATTGTTCAGGTACCCGGCCTGTGTCGGGCCGACATCACGACCGCCGACTTCAAAGACTTGCCCACCTCCAAATGACGTGAGAACCAGTCCGCCCTCTTCCCATTCAAAACAGCTGGGTTCGGTACCTTGTTGATTGAAATCCCCACCGAGGTTCATAGGTACTGACGATGAATATGCCGCCGCCGCCGCCCCCAAGATCTCAAAGTCACCCTGCACATCCGTGAAAGAAAAATCCTGCGCCCGAAACTTGGGTGGAGGAACGATCAACCCGCGGAAACGCGTGGATTCACACGACGTCGCCCCGATCCCATTAAGCACCATGTTGCCGTTTACGGTCAAACTCATCGTTCCAGACAATTCGATCGTTCCGCCTTCCTGGGGCGGACAATCCGGAGGACAAGAGGTACCTCGGGAAAGGAGCATGTTTCCCGCGACTATGTCGGCGGCGCCGGGAACAATCGACCGCACCGGCGACCGCCCAAGAAGTCCGCCAGGACCAATGAAAATGGAACCGGCGGCCACGTCCAGCAACTGACTGTTATCCATGAAAATCGTCCCAAAAAGGAACAATCCGGTGGGCTGGGCGATTTTCAAATGACCATTCAAGCCGATCTGCGTGATGGCCAGTACCGCTTGATGCAAAACTTGTAAGGCGTCAATGCACACGTCGACGTCGAGAATGACATCGTCTCCCGGATGAAGAATGACACTGTACGTCACTGGCGGAGTATTGTCCGGATAGGTGCCCAGAAGGTCCCAATTCCCGGCGCAGCTCCACAAATTGTTATCGCACCCTCCCGTAAACACAACGCATGCCGTCGATCCGCAGAATCCGTCGCGACAGACCTCTCCGGTCGTGCAGCCCAGTCCGTCTCCGCAACGTTCGCCGTTTGGGGCATCGGCCACGGAACAGTTCCCCATGCCGTCGCAAGAATCGGGATCGGTACAATCCGTATTCGTTGGGTTGCCACACGATGTCCCCAACGGCGCCCAGTTGGGCTGACACATACCGTCGCCGTCGCAAACGTCAGGAAGATCACACGGGCCTTCTTCAGAATCTCCACACGGCGTACCCGCCGGCGCGGGCACGAACATGCATGGACCGGACTCACATGAATCCAAGGTGCATGGGTCGCCATCATCGCACGACGCTCTGATTCCTATTTCTCTAAGAACAAAAAGTTTATGAATCGCGCGAATCCTTACGGCGCTGATAAAGAGATCATCCGGTAGATTTTCGAAGAGGCCGAGGTCGACGGCCAAGATCCCGAATGGATCGAAAACACTGTGTTTTTCCAATTCCAAGGCCGGGATCACATGCACTGATGAGGGCACAGTGGAACCATGCAGAAACACAACCGCGGAATTTCCGTTCGGAACATAGTTGCCCAATTCGAACACAACGTTGGCCGCAGGAACGGGGGAGTCAAACGTGATGATAACCTCTTCCTCTTGGTCAAATCCGTTACCGTCGATCCCCGAGGCTCCGGTGCAGTGCGGAAATCTCTTGACCCCAACCCCAACGCTCAACACAGAGGCCAAACCGAAATTTCCGCCCGCACCGGCGTCGTTGGGGGCCGAGTCGTCAACACGGGTCCGCGCAGATATTACGTAGGGAGCCAAACCTCCGTCTGTTAATATCGGACGTAGGCTTTCGTGACAACCACACGCCTGATGAGCGCAGTTCAATATAGCCGAGGTCGGAAAACACAACCCGCCGTCGGCCTGGTCAAGATGGACCGCCAACAACGCGAAGGACACGACAATCCAAGGAACTGCGTTCAACAAACGCCAAAGCCGTAGCAATAGACCAGTTTCGTTCCACATCCGTCTCTCCTTCCCCGCCTACACCCGAATCCGAGCGCCATTATAGTCGTTTCGCTGAGCAGAAGGCAATCACAGTCCAGGAGGGATGTCGACCCACAAACGAAACGTCTCAATCGCCAACCAGCTTCTCCGCCTCCGACCGAAGTTCATGCAATTCCGTTGCGGATTCAAACCAAAGGTCCGCTTTGTCGGCCGTAACGTGATAGGAACCAGGTTCTTTCAGGGTCGCGGGCCAAGTGCTCCAAGCAAGACTCAGTTCCTCTTTCGCCTTGAGCTTATCCCCAATCGAGGCCTGCGCATGGGCAACAATGAGGTGGTTCGCCGTGGGCAGATCGCCCAAGGCCATGGCCCGGCGGGCATGTTCGATGGCGAGTTCGGGTTGTCGATTTCGAAGATGAGCCAAAGCTCGAATGCGCTTGGCCTGGGGGTCTGTTTCATTGGCCAACTTGTCCGCGTGCTTGGCATCGTCCAAGGCCTCCACAATTTGAGCATCTTCCGGTTGCTTCAATTCCACCAGCGCTCGAAGGATCCAACTGGCCACGTCCGCGGGGTTTCCGTCGATGGCGCGCTTCACGTTTTGCATCGCCTCATGACGCGACTGAAATCGATCCAGCGCCGCCAAGTTGCGCCACGCTGCCGCGGCGTACTCATCCTTTCTTGTTCCAGATAGCTCCGTGCCGCGAAGGAGGTGTTCCCGCGCCGAATCCAAATCATGTTGGAGCGCGAACAACACGCCGATGTTCGACCAAGCCGCGCCCAACTGTGTCGACTCTCCTTTTTTTTCGCCTGTTTGATCGATGAGTCGACGATAAACCCCAATCGCTTCTTCGTACTTCTCCATCTTTTTCAAGATGAAACCGTGGTAATTCAACGCGAAGATGTTGTCGGGATCGATCCTCCGCGCCTTGATGAGTACTCGGTCCGCTTCGATCAATAGATTTTTTGCTTCGTCCCCGCCGGGAGGCAACTCATTCATCCAGTTGATTTGTGCCCACGCCAAACCCAAAAGCGCTTTCATGTGCGACGGATTCAGCTGTAGCGACGCGTTCAAATCCTTGACGGCATCTGACCATTGCTTTTTCGCCCCCCAGGACAGACCGCTCTCCGCTTTGGCATCCGCCTGAGCAAAGATCCGCTGTCGCAACGCGATTTTGCGCCGACCTTGCTCATGCACCAACAGCGCTGCGGTCCCCGCCAACAAAACTATCGCAGTAACAGCAATCACCGGCGCCTTACGCCGCTTGACGAATTTGACCATGCGCCGGATTGGTCCGGGTCGCTTCGCCACGATCGGGAGGTCTTCGATATACCGACGCAAGTCCTCGGCGAACGCCCGGGCAGTGGCATAACGTGCGTCCGGCGATTTCTCCATCGCCTTCTGACAAATGGTCTCCAACTCCGCAGGGACCGACGGCGCGATTTTACGGGCCCGGGCAGGCTCGCGCGCGATAATCGCACCCAGGATTTCCTTTTGATCCGTACCCGGATAGGCCGGTCGAAAACACAAGAGCTCGTACATCGTCGCCCCGAGCGAGTACACATCGGTGCGGTGATCCACGCGCACCCGCTTGGCCATCGTTTGTTCAGGACTCATGTAGCGCAGAGTGCCCACTAGCGATCCGGTCATGGTGACCGAAACTTCGTCGGCGGTCTTCGCCAGCCCGAAATCTGCGATCATGATCCGCCCGTCCGCCGACAAGATCAGATTCGCCGGCTTGATATCACGATGAATGATCCCTTGCCCGTGGGCGTAGTGCAGACCATCCGCGGCATCCGCCATCCATCGCGCGACGGTCTGAAAGTATTGACGAGTTTTCGCGCCTTTTGATTCATCCGAAGACTGGGGCACTTCCACGTTTGCACGAATCCCAGCGAATGGGATTTCCGCTGTCTCGGGTCTTGCCGCGATAGGCGCGTGAAGCAGTTCCGTCAACTGTACGACCGATGCCGCCGCCGCATTGTGCTCACCGAATCGTTTCACGAAGGCGTCAAGCGGCTCGCCCGTAATATGCTCCATGGCGTAGTAATAGGTGTCCCTCGACTCACCGAAATCGTAAATGGGAATGATGTGGGTGTGATGCAACCTTGCCGCCGCAGTGGCCTCTCGACGAAATCGCGCCACCGCCGATGGGTTGGCCGCCCCGACGATCGCCGGCAGAACCTTGAGTGCCACGGTGCGATTCAATTTCGTCTGCACCGCGCGATAAACGATCCCCATTCCACCTTGACCCAGGACCCCGAGGATCTTGTAACCCTCAATCTGAGGATCGTGCCGGTCGAGTCGACCCCTCGCCTGCGGAACACCGGAAGTCACCTCGCCTTCGAGTTGCACCGGATCTCGTCGAACGGGGGCGTCCAGCGTCTCATTCATCCGGTGTTGGCGACTCTGTTCAACGGCGCTTCGACATGAATCGCACGATAGCAAGTGTTCGCTGGTCCGCGACATTTCCGTGGCGTCTAATACACCACTTACATGCCGAGCGACTTCCGCACTGGTTAAACATGGGGACATGCTATACCACCTATAAACATTTCTCCTCGGAATAGCAATTTCCGCTGTTGATCCGATTCGTCGGTGTGTTGGTAACGCAGGGGTTAGTTCAACGTCGTGTAGGGTCGGCGCGGAGAAAATTGGCAATCAATCGAGGACCCTCATCCGTCAGAAAACTCTCCGGATGAAACTGAACGCCCTCTAGAGGCAGGGTCTTATGACGGATGCCCATCAACTCATTGCGGTCCGTCCATGAGGTCACCGCGAATTCGGGCGAAAGCGTCGCACGATCCACAATCAACGAATGGTAACGAGTGGCCGTGAAGGGATTGGATAGGCCGTAATACACGCCAAGCCCGTCATGATGAATCGGGCTGGTTTTGCCGTGCATCAGTCGCGGGGCCCGAAGAATGGTTGCTCCAAAAGCGGCCCCGATGCACTGATGACCGAGGCAGACGCCGAGAATCGGAATCGACCCCGCGAAGCGTCGGATGAGCTCCACGCTGATTCCGCTTTCCGTCGGTGTGCACGGTCCGGGAGAAATGAGAATGTGACTGGGTTTCCAAGCGGCGATGTCGTCCGTCGTGCAGGCGTCATTGCGCACCACCTTGATCTCAAAAGGTGGGCGTAACTCTCCGATTCGCTGGACGATGTTGTAAGTAAACGAATCGTAGTTGTCGATGATCAAGACCATGCTTGACAAACTAGCACTGGTCTAGACGGCACGCAACCGTTGTGCCGTTACATCTTGAGTCGGCCTACGCCTTTTCCTGACCGCGATTTCGACGGCGATTCAAAGCGGTGACGGCAAGACCGATTCCCGCAAGAACAACGGCCCCTGGCGCGGGCACGGGCTTCGTGTTGTTGATCATTGCTTCGTTGCCTCCGTCGTCGAAGCCCTGGACCTTGATCCCGATCCGCAACGTGCTGTTTTCTAGATCATCGATCACATCACCGAAGGACGCGCCGCCCGCCAAGTTGAACGTAAGCGAGAGATATTCACCCGGGTTCACCCCATTGGGTCGCCTCGGGTCTACGGAACCGAAGTCAAAGTTCGCGCTGAAAACCGGTGTGATCAGCGTGCTCCCCGGCAGATTGCTTGGATCCGTCCCTTCGACAAAATCCACACCAACGCCATTCACGAGCGAGTCAAACGCCGCCAACGGATTGCTGTCGTTTTCGCTGTCGTCGAAATACACGCGAGTAATGGAACTCGCGTCAGGCCCCGTGTTCGTGAAGGCGAAGGTCACGTTCCCGCTTCCCGCGTCCGTAACATCCACGAACATCTGGGCTTCCCCAATCGCCTCGTCGATGGCACTGACGTGCGTGATGTTGGTGAACCCGTACATGACCGCTTGGGCGCCCGTGCAAAGACACGCACTCACTGCTAAGACCGCTACGATAATCGTGTTTCGTTCAAACATACTCTTTATCTCCTTCTGCCAAGATACTAGGCATGCCGTTTTGCGATCGTCCACGTCCCATACCTTGGGGTTGCATCGAATTGACCTGACTGTAAATCCGCAAACCGTCCTTTGATCTATAATCGACGCCATGCAGTCAACCTACTGTTCTCCGGTCGTTGCTTGCCGATACGTCCGCGAATAAGATTCACCTAGATTGAGTGGTTGTACTCCCGATTGCGGATGGATGGGCGGACAGAATGGGTTACCGAATTCTGACAAATTACGAAAGCTACCCGGAATTGACCGATTGTGATACGTGGAGCCACGATCGGGCCCTGCATCCTGGACAGTTCAAGTTTGTTATAATGAAATGGAAACCGGCAAGCTTCGAAGGATAAACAGCTTGATGAGGATCTTTCAGCACATGACCCTAAATTGTACAGCAATGAAAGCGTTCTTTATCGGCAGTCTGGCCATTGCGCCTGCGGCGTTCACTCAGGACGCTCCTCAAACCTTTCAGCCCACCGAAGCCACGATCGAAAAGATCATGGACCAGGCCGTCCAGAACATCAAACGCCGCTACAACCTCAACGAGGATCAGGCCCGAAAAACCACCGAAATTATGAAAAACGGGGTGCGCAAGTTTCTCAAAGATCACGAAAAAGAGGTCTGGCCCGCCATTCGCGATTTGCTATCAATTCAACTCAACGGAAAACCCCCGACCGATCGTGAGTTGATCATGCGAATTGGCAAGGTCGCCCGCCCATTGGCCAAGTTGGCCGAACAAGCCATCTACGAAGCCAACGCCGAGTGGAGACAGTTCCTTACCGAAGAACAAAAGCGAACCCACGACTTCGACCTCGCGGAAATGCGCAAGACCTTCTCAAAAATCCACGCCAACTTCGAAAGTTGGGAATCCGGCACTCCGACGGATACCCCCATTCTCCCGCCCCCCGAAGGCACCGAGTTGAGTCCGCCTCGACCGAAGTTGCCCAGCGCCGGTTTGCCCGATCCCATCGTGGAGAATCGCAAGATTGACCTCAATGTCTTTGACGCCATCGCGGAAAAATTCATCAAGGACTACGAACCGGATGAGACCCAACTGGGCACCATCCGTTCGATCCGCGATGAATACAAGGCAAAAGCCGATGATTTTCAAACCAAACACAGTCAACAACTGGCGGAGATCGCCACGAAATTGGCTGATGCTCAGACTCGAAAGGACCATAAAGAGAGAGATAAAGCTGATGCGGAACGTAAAAAACTCTTGGAGCCTTTCCATCTTCTCGTGGATCAGATGGAAACCAGACTCAAGAGTTTGCTGACAACTGCTCAAATTGAGCGATTTGCACAAAAGACCCGCGATGCGGAAAACAAGAAAGGGAAATTAAAAGCCACCGGAGCGCGTTCCACTCCAACTCCGTCGGTATCGGGCAAGGCGACAACGGACGCGCCACAACCTGCAGGTACGAATAATTCGCCCGCCGCGCCGCCCCTGGTGGGTCCGCCTGCTCCGGACAACGAGTCCGCGGATCAAAAACAAAAACCCGCCTCCGGCGACGATGCGGAACCTTCTGAGCGGAAAAATCCCGAGGAATGACCACCCTAAGTTCCAGTGGTTTTTATTTGCCCTCGCTCATGACGAATCCTACGATGGGTAGGGCGAAAAGCGGAGTTTTCCCAGACGTTGCGATTTTTTTGGCCGCCGATCGTCCTTATTTTGTACAATGGACTTATGCAGGCCATCAGACCGAATCATCCCTTGAGGCGCTTGTTTGCCGGACTCGTCGAGGACGCTTTTTGCGTTCAGGTCGGCGTGTGTGATCCGGTTCTAAACGATTACCTGGCCGACCTTCTGGTGGCTTTCACGCACGTCGATCGCCTCAACGCCATACGACAGGCGGCGGGGAAACAGCTTGATCGCATCGCCTCCATCTTGGCGGTTATGTCCGATGAACGTCCGAAATCCGAAACCGATCGGGATCGCTCGATGTATCGCCAGATCGGCGACTACACCCTATTTTGGGCGGGAGTTTATCCCGAGCAATTGAAACGCGTGGCCCGCGAACCGGGCGATCTTCTCCTCTCCTACGTGTCCCAAGGAAAGCGCTCGTACGCGATTGTTTCCGAATTGGCCAGTGAGAATGACGCGCCGCCGTCCTCCCTTTTTAAACACCTAAGCGACGACTTTGAAAGCTGCATGCACGGATTGGGTTTGGTACGCCGAAATCTGGAAAAAACTCCGCCCCATTCACCCGACGGTGAGTTGATTCTATAAACTCTGTTCAAGACCTGCTGGCGCAAAGCACGCCGTTGCGACGCCTTCGCAAGTGACAAAGTATTGGCACCACTCCCCCCGCAATCATCAAGAGTACCGAAGCCGGTTCCGGCACCGCCAGCACATTATCGATCGCCAGCTCTTGGCCTCCAATGCGAACGAAATCAATCGGACCCTCCAGCATCAGAACGCCTTGATCGACCGAAGCGATCACTCCAGGGGCCACCAACTCCGGCAACAGATCAAAGGAAGCAAGCTCATATAACGATCGACCGTTGACCGAGAGATTGTTGCTCCCGCCAAATTCCATATAGTCCACCGTAACCCGTCCGACCGGGTAGCCAAGTCGCGTGAAATCAAAGTCTACGCTGATGTTGTTCAGATCGAGAGGGGTGGAGGGAAAATAATCGTCATATTTTCCGCCGACCTCGGCCCGATAGAAACCCACAAAGTTTCCCAAGTAAAATGGTTCCAAGCTCACTTGGATTCCGTTTTGAGCGAGAACCATGTCGCCTGGCATGTTGCCAACTGCGGCCCCGAATAGGGTCCCCACCGGGACGTTTTCAAAATCCACCATCGATGGGGCCGCGCCCATGGCAAAATCCGGCTGTGCGCAAACCAAAGCCAGTCCCAAACATAGAAACAAACTTTCCAGTGAGCGATTTGGTCGGCTTAGACTCGAATCGTTTGACATTGCCGTTACACCTCCAGCCTACTTTACCGCCGAGGGGCGAGTCCATCCTAATCCAAACCCGATCCCGCAAAATGGAAATAAAGCCAACCCCGCCACAAGACCTTGTTGATCCAGTGCCAAGACGTAGAAAAGGGAAGGCCCCCTGCCATCAATAACAAATAGCAAAACAGGGTACAATAATAGCTTTCCCCATCCTTATCCACCTTAGCACCATGGGCAGCCGATTTCAACGTCTTAAAATACAAAGACCTATTTTCGTGTGTTCCTTTCAAAACGCTTTCATTCGTTACGTTTCAGCGTAGTTGTGCAAGGAAGCTGGCCCCTAAACGGCACGGGAACGACCGAAAACTGTTCACGCCCTCGCAAACGCTCTAACCATGGAGGACTCGCTTTTCTGGGGTGAACAACTCCGGGAGAATCTCAAATGAAGAGTAGGCCAACCCCCAAAAAAGTTGGCCGAAAGGACAAAGTCGGGAAAGTGGGATTGAAACAGTTGTTTTCGGACACGCTTTGTGGTAGAGTATGAAGCTAATGGGGGGAGTAGATGCTCAGGGGGCATCGACTCTAGTGGGTCTCTCCAGATCGGATGTACGACGACGCGGGTTATGGGGGAGTGGCGTCACTGACCGTTGTAAGGGAAAGGTTCAGTGGTTCCACCTCGCGGCGTCGAGGGGTGTGCGTTGGTTTTGGGGCACCAAAGCGCTAACCTTTACAGTTTCATGGATTGAACGCCCGGAGGAGAAACGATGTTTAGTCGTTGGCACAACCATGGCATTTCAAGAGTTGGAGTGCTGAGTTTGATCTTGGGGGTTTCTGGTTCCGTGTTGGCGGGAGGCGATGGGACGCCGCCAAAGGTGGATATTCAATTAACGCCAGCCAGCCAGAGTATTTGTTCTGTTGGAAGTACGGTGTCGGTCTCGCTTCGAGTGTATTCCATTGACTCGATTCCTGATGCCATATCGGCCGTGACCGCGGTTATCAATTGGGATCCGACGAAGCTGCAACTGATCGGAATTCTCGATGATGCCGACTCCCCATATCCCTGGTTGCTGAACACGTTCCGCGACGATCGAGGACTTGACCGATTAAACTCGGATCGCGGTCCTGATTTGTTCTGGAGTGAACAGATTTGCACGTTGGACAACCAATGTTCGCCCTTAGCCGGTTGCGACGATCACTACCCTTGTACAAATGACGGCGATTGCAACCAATTGACGTTTTGTGATCTGACGGAGAACTGCGGACCTGTCAACTGTTGTGCGGACAGCTTTTGTTTCTACACCGGGTATCCGTTCAATGACGGCGACGCGATGCATGAGGCATGGAGCCAGTTTTTCGATCCGCCGGGCCCCGCATACGCAACGCCGGGACCGAACGGGCTCCTCATTGCCAAGTATTTGTTCCAGACATTGACCACCGGAACCTCGACGGTTTCGCTCGTCGCCTCCGGTGGCCCATATACGGAAACGGCGGTCTACGACGGCAACACCCCGAGCGACAATATGCTCCGCAATATCGTAGGTCCTGCTCCAACCATCACGGTTCAAAACCTGCCGGCGCCGACGGCATTTGGCGAGGGTCCTCGTTACCTTCGGGTGACTCCAGGCCCCGGGACCGCCTCTATTGCCATCAAAATTCAGGGGGTCGGGACCGGTGTGTCATGTGTGAATCAATACGTCCAATTAAATGGCTCTTTGGGAAACTCGGTGGTGAACCGAACCGGCACGCAATGGGGCACCGTCCACATCCACGATTTGGAGATCATCCCTGACAGCCTTTACAACGTTTTCATCGAATGTGGCACGGGTGCAACGGCCCCCGTACAAGTTCGTACCTATGATTGGGGTGACGTGGACAATTCCGGCGTGGTGGATCTGGACGATTTGTTAATCGTGCTCGATGGATTCGCTAATATTTTTCTGGTTGTGCCATTTGAAAGTGTTAATCTATACGGTTGCGATTTGGCGCCTGGCTTCGAAATAATCGACCTCGATGATTTGTTGGCCGTGCTGGATGCGTTTGCGGGTTCGCCCTATACTTCGACGGGGTGTCCGATACCGTGTCCGTAGTGCAACAATAGGGTACGGAGTCGGTGTTAATTCTGGTGATTCCGCGGGGGGTTGCGGATTCAAAGGTAGAAGCCGGGCTGTTTAGGAAATTAAACAAGGGGGAAACCATGTCCATTAGATCCAGATTGGGAATATGGGTCGCTATTTGGACCTTTCTAGTAGTTTGCCCAAGCTCTTTCGGTCAAGCTACTTTGCGTTTGGTTCCACTATCTTCCACGGTACCACAAGGTGGTACCGTTACGGTTGAAGTATTCGTTGAGAATCTTCCAAGGGCGCTTCGCGGGTATCAAACGCAGTTGCTGATCACCGGCGGGTCCGCAGGAACATTGACGATTGCCGATACCGCCGACCCACCTGGCAACACCGCCATGTTTATCACGGACACGCGATCCGATTGGGTGTTCGCGGGTGGCGGTACAGTCTTCCCGGGTTTTAACGTCCCTTTGCTGCAAATGACTGCCGCTCGACTTTCCGGAGGTTCCGGGCCGTTTGGTGCGACTCCGAAATATTGCGGCACGTATATCTTTCGAGCTTCGTCGAATGCCAACGGCGAGTTCCAAATCAACTTCACAAATCCAGCGCCTCCCACAGGTTCACCCTCCACGTTCCTGCGCGGTACCCTGAGTACAATCGACCCTATCGTTCCCCTCACGATCGTGGGAACGTCGATTACGGTCGTACCACCCGCTCCGGCGAATGACAACTGTGCCAACGCCACCAATATCACCACCGACGGCGCATTCACCTTCGCGACGACCAGCGCCACAACCGATGGTCCATTGCCGCCGCCGACTTGCGACGACGCACCGGATTTCGGAGCGTTCGGCCAAGATATTTGGTTCAACTACACGGCCACTTGCTCGGGAATCGTTACGGTCAGTACGTGTGACACCTCGACGAATTTCGATACACGATTGGCGATCTACGATGACCTTTCAACCACGGCGTGTGTTTGTCCGGGAGCGTTCACGCTACCCACGACCTGTGATGACGACGCGCCGAACTGCTCGAATGAGCGATCGGAAGTGGTGTTCCTCGGAACCCAGGGCAATTGCTACAAGATTCGCCTCGGCGGGTTCGGGACAGAAGAAGGCACCGGCACGATGACGATTTCATGCATTGCCAACGATGCCTGCAGTTCCGCCACGACGATCAATTCAAATTCGACCACATTCGGTTCAACGGTAAACACCAACGTGGACACAGGATTGCCCACTTGCGGACCGGCGCAGGTTTCCGGCGGCGTGTGGTATCGGGTGACGTCGCCGAGTACGGAGGGGCTGATGACGGCGTCGTTGTGCACTCAAACTCCGTTCAACAGCCGACTTACGGTTTTCCAGGGAACCACTTGCGCTGGGCTGGCGTGCGTCGCCGGCGCGGACAATAACTTAGAAAACAACGATTCGATCAGTTGG
>JBBTCX010000321.1:0-17522 GCA_038043045.1 Planctomycetota bacterium
AGGCCGCTTACGCTCACCTGCAAGCGAGAGAAAGTTGTGGGTAAACATAAGGGTTCTTGCCGCGGAAGCGTGACCGGAAAAGTCGACGATCGGCCTGGATATCGAAGACCCAGCCATTGTGCGGATTTTAACTCCCATCGGCGCACGGTGATCACGTCGCCGCAATGGGTGCAAGAGAATTCGATGGAGGATCGCAACACGCCGCGTGGAACAAAAACGTAGAGGATGCTCAAGACCAAGAACCCCAGCCAGGCGAAGAGTATGATCCGTTTGCGGCGTCTGGAATGAAAGCGTCCTTCGTAGCTCCTGGGGTCGGCGAGATCGAAGGCCCGTCCACACTCCGGGCAGACTGCGCCGGGAAGGTTCTGCAACCGGTACCCGCAGGTCAGGCACCGGGGTTCTTCTGGAGTTTGAATTCTCATCACCCTGGCCGCGCGAATGCCGATCTCCAGGATCGGCGGACGATCACGAGAATAAAAAGCGGGCCGCCCGCATCTGACACTTGTACGGACGGCCCGCGAAAAGGTTTCAGGTTATCTTGGTTATCTCATCAACACGGCGCCGCGCACGGATACGGTTCGTTAGCGAACGCAGCCAGAAGGAGAATGAGATCATCCAAGTCGATGATGCCGGTGGGGCCCTCGCAAGGATACAAGTCCAGGTTTTCCAACGTTGCTCCGACGAAGATTCCGGCATAGCCGTCTAACATCAGGGTCACGTCGTCGAGATCTACAACGCCGGAGTTGTTGACATCGCCCCATACAAATGTGTCATCCGAGCCCGGCGCTGACAAATGCGATCCGCATTCTTCACGAACTTCATAGGTCGTGTTGGGCGCGATCTCCGCACCGCCGACGATGAGGGTTCCCCAAGCCGATGGCAAGAGGAGTACCGGAGCATTCACGATATTGCCGGCCCCGTCAAGCCACTTCAAGAGACAGGGATAATCCGGTGAGGTGAGTCGCAAAGCGACCGGAACCGCCGGGCCGAGTAACACGTCAACCTGAATGAACCTAGGACCGATACCGGTGACGATCGGGGCTTGGACAACGCCGACACCGATGCAGAATCCAGTCGCACACATGTCATTGATGGTGCAACCGTCGCTGTCGCTGCACGGGAATCCATCCGGTTCCAAGTTGTCTTGGCAGAAGCCGAATCCGTTGCAGGTATCCGGATTGTCGCAATCGGAGTTTAACGGGTCACCGCAAGTCGTACCGGCCGGTTCGTTGGGATGCTCGCAGACGCCGGCTTGGCATACGTCGTCTTTGCAATCGTTGCCGTCATCCGTGCAGACCGTGCCATCCGATTCGAGGTTGGCGAGGCAAGTGCCCGATCCGTCGCACGTATCCGGATTGTCGCAATCGGTATTGCTCGGATTTCCGCAATTGGTACCGGCGGATTCGAGGTTGGACTGACACATGCCGGCACCGTTGCACGTGTCGGGATTGTCGCAATCGGTGTCGACCGGACTGCCACAAGCCATTCCCGCGCCCAGATTGTTGTGCAGGCAGACGCCGCCGCCGCAGAGGTCGGTGGTGCATTCGTTGTTGTCGGTCGTGCACGCCGTGCCGTCCGGTTTTGAGTTGGGTTCGCAAGCGCCTTGACCGTTGCAAGAGTCCGGACTATCGCAGTCCGTATCCGCCGGGTCACCGCAAGCCGTACCTTTCAAACGCGGCGACCATGCGGAGGTTGACACATCCGGGATGCAAGCTTCGCATTCGTTGGCGGGATTGACCTCTCCTTCCGCGTAGCAAATCCCATCGATGACGCAGTCCGTCACCGGTCGAACGGTCAACGAAATATCGCCGACGTTGTTTTGGAACCCGGCCACGCGGATGAAATACATCGTGCCCTGGGTGGCATCAAACGTCAGAGCCGAGAGCAGACCGAAACCGCCGTCATCGTCGCAAGCGATTTCCGTCGGGTTGTCACAAGCGTCATAGACGCTCAACACCGTGTCATTGGACGGTGTGAAATCGCTACCGTTGGTGTTGATGTGGAGCGGTCCGGAACAGGTGGCAATGTACTTAAACCAAACGTCGTTGTTGGAATCCGGTTGGCAAGAGGCTTCGCTGTCATCGGTCCCGGCGGTGGTGTTGTTTCCCGGTGTTTTTCCCTCGGTGATGAGAACGGCGGTTTCGCAGTCGTCATTGCAATCCGGATCTGGAAGACCCGCGCAGCCGCCCAAACCGTCGCACTCGTCGATGCCGACGCCGGGGTCACCGGTTCCCGTGCAAGGATCGCCGTCATCGCAAGGCGTACCGGAGGGATGATTGGGGTGAGCACAACCGCCGGCCATGCAGATGTCGTTGGAGCAATCGTTTCCGTCATCGGTACAGGACGTACCGTCCGGTTTGTTGGACCAATTATTTGGATCGCCGGTGGCATCGCAGATTTCGCATTCGTCCTGCGGATTCATAAGGCCGTCAGCAAAACAGAAACCGCCGATGAAGCAGAAACCAGGGAGCAAGTTATGATCACACTGATCCAAAGCTTCGTTGCAAACGTCCGCCGTGCAGGCTTGGGAGTCACTGCAATTGAGTGGGGCGCCGCCGACGCATAGACCGCCTGAACAACTTGTACCTTCGGTGCAGAACAGGCCATCGTCGCAAGGTTGACCGGCGGGAGCGTTGTTGACAACGCAGGCCCCAAATCCGTTGCAGGTATCGGGATTGGTGCAATCCGTGTCGGTGGGATCGCCGCAGGCCGTGCCGCCGGGCAGATTCACGCCCGCTACACAGTTGCCGTTGACGCACGTTTCCACACCGGTGCAGAAAATCCCATCATCGCATTCGGCGTCATTGAAGCAGAACACGCACAGGTCGATGGCTTCGTCGCAGAACGGTTTGTTGGGGTTCGTGCACGGATTGCTTCCCGCCTGACAGAAACTAGCGATGCACTGCTCATTTCCGGTGCAGAAAAGCCCATCGCTGCATTCGGCATTGTTGGTGCATGGACAGCCCAGGGAGCAATCCAAACCCGGGGCCCAGACGCCGCCATTGACCGTCGCACAACAATACTGATTCTGGACACCGAGGCAGCTTTGGCCGTCGCAACAGCGACCGACGGGAATCGTCAGTGGCACACCAATGGCAATGACAAAGGGAATCAAGTTTCCTTGACCCGCCGCGTCGTCTCTCGCTCGAGTTTCATCGGTAACGGCGGGAACGCCGTCGGCGACGTTGGCCGGCTCTTGGGTTATCGTGATCGGGTCCGCGGAGCAATCGGACACGTCGTACGTGATCGTGGCCATATAGTACAAAGTGTTCGCCTGCATTTCACACGGCGGAGCCAGGGGCAGGGGCGTGCGTGACAAAAAACAGTTGGGTTGGCTGATGGCTATGAGTCCACCGCTGCACACTGGGGCAAGCCCAGCCGAGCTGGTCGCGTTTCCTACAACCCCGAGGGGGATTACGTTCAATGTCGTCGAACCAGAAGTGGGATTGCAGAACATCCCCGCCTGCGCCCCTTTAACCCGTTGAAAAACGTCACTGCTAAAGAAGAACTCGATCGAAATCATGTCATTGCCCGTGACAATGTTGTCTGAAGGCAGAACAATGCTTGCGATCACCGACAAAGCGGCTTGGCTTTGCGAACCAAGAGCAGCAGCCAAACAAAAACTTACCCCCAAGAGCCGAATTGGTTTCATAAATCCTCCCTTTCCTCGCGTAGTCCGTACGATCCATCCATTAGATAATTCATTCGTCGATCTAGTTCGCCGAGGGTCACTCATTGTCACTCGCTACGTTACCCACGGTCTATCCCTGTCAGCCACTGCAAGACGCATCGGTCAAGCATAGGTTGTACCGGCTTTGGCGTCGCAGCAAAATCAACCCTCGGTGGGTCCACGCAATAGTCAGCCCCCCGAATCGCTTCGTTTGACCGATACGTAATGTTTGCAAGACCCCTCATTCCCCCTCCCCAGATCGGCACCCTCCCACCATGTGGAACCCACATTTTACCGTCAACCTTGAGTTCAGGGAATATCCCCCCGCAAGTTTTTATCAAGACAGTTCCGCCGGAAACGACCCCACCGTCCTTATGATTCGGTTGAAGATTGACTCTGCACATCAATCCGGGCCCCACCCGGGTAAGGAGCGCCCCAACCAGGGGTCGAGTGTCCCGGCGCCATTGAGCAAATCAATCAAAACTGGAACATCTAACGCGTTAACTTGACCGGATCGATCGATATCTACTGACCAAATTGACCCTAATGTGTCAAAACCGGATAATTGGTTGATAAGAGCTAAAACGTCAGTTCCATCGGAAAATGAGTCGGCGTTCACGTCACCTGGAAGATGACCCAGATTTACGAAAGTCCTGCTGTCATCGTGATGCAGGGTTATTCGATGCCCTGGTTCCAGCGGTCTTGTTAACCAAACTTGCGTGGGTCCTGGTGTATCAAAAGTGGTCTTCCAAATCCTCGGGGATTGGATCGACCCGTTCGTTGGGCTGATTGCAAAATGACCGGGCAGCGGTCTGTAAGTAGATGAATCGAAGGTTACGTGGATGGTATTCCAATCTGAACCGTCTTGGCTCCCTGAGGAAGAGGGCTTGCGAGCGTCGATGGCGCCTGAAGGAGGGTCGCTATGGATGATGGCGCCGGTGGTTTGATCGCACAGCAAAGCCACAACTTGGAAATCGTCAATCGCCGCTTCGGTAATGGAATTGCTCGGCGTGTCGGCGGTGAGAAATCGAACACGAACCGATTCAGTGGGGTGAACGAATTGACCGACGCGGAACGAATCGATTGTCCATCCGTCCGTGGAGCCGCGAAAGGTCCGAACGGAAACCCAGCTACGCCCGTCATCGTTGGACACGTCGACGGTGAGCACGTCCGCTTCGGGACCGGACACTTGGTTGCAATAGAACCAATAGGCATAGGACACAAAAGCGTCGGTACCGGAAAGATTCAGCGGCGGCGACGTGAGGCTGACCGGACCCCCATCCAGATCGCTGAGTGACGGTACGCCGCCCAACGGACCATTCCCGGTAACGAAGGCCTCTCCGCCTGGACCTCGAGTGAAATCGACGCTCGGTGCGATGTCGCGTCCACCCGTCGGGTTTCTCGTGCCAATTGGTGTCACTCGCTCCCAACCGCCGAAGGTCACGTTCTCCTCGGTCGCCGTCCACCCGGAAAGTTCGGTGGTGGCGTCATCAAAAAAAAGGATTTCCGCGCCCGCGGCCACAACGGACGCGTTGGCTCCTAGCGGCGCGTCATACGGATCCAAGAAGGCATTGTTGTTGGTCATCGTTCCTTTTAGGTACCAGTGGATTTGCGCGCCGCACGGGGACGGCGGTAGTACCGCAAAATAGAGTCCTTGCGAAAGGAAGGTCGTGGACAAGTTTACGTATGAACTTCCATTCAAGGATAAATAGAGTTGCGTTCCGGTTGATGTCATACTCATGTCATCCGCGACACGGACCCTGAATCCATGCGGCACTCCCGGGGCGAGGAAACCAGGGACCCCGTCGGGATAAACAAAACGCGGCCCCGACGGAAATTCCGCGATCCAAACCGATGTGCCCCGACAGGTCCCGATGAGCAGGTCTTTTCGACCATCGCCGTTGATATCGAACACCGCCACGTCATGAACTCCGTTTGCGGTCCACGGAGCCGCATCTTGTTCCTGAAGCGTCACGTTCGGCGGATTGCCAAGATTGCGATAGAGGTGGAGTCGCCCCGCACAGCCGGGAAACTCGACATCGACATCGGTGATGACGACATCATTCCAGCCATCGTCATCAAGATCGACGATCACGCTAGAACCGCGAGACGAAATATCCGCATCGTGCGGAGAAATAAACAAGTGGGATGAGAAGGTGACTTTGCCTTCCGATCCCACTCCTCGATTCAGCAAATACCGATCCGGACCGGCGTCGGTAACCACGAGATCGGGTCGGCCATCTCGATTCAAATCACCACAGGTTACCCCCAAGGGAGCTCGATGATACAGCGAAGTGGAAACTGTGAATTCCTGATTCGGCGACGTGCCGTGGTGGTCGATGTGAATGGAAGAATTCGGATTCGAGGATTCCGATCGCACGACGTCCAATCGACCATCGACGTCTATATCCACGAGACAGGCCGACGCGCAGCGTGTCGACGTTAGTTTCTCCTCGCCAAGGATCGTCGAGCCGGAATCGAAAAAGAAACCGTGACCGTCGTTGATTAAGAGACGACTGTTGAAATCGATCACCAAAGGCGGACCGGCTTCGTCCCCCGCAAAGTACAAATCGGGATGTCCATCGCCGGTGACATCGGCGGCGACCACCGCGCCAAACCTTGGCGCGCCGGACGCTCCGTCGGGTGGAGCCGTGAGCATTGGGATGCGGTTCTCTTCATATACGAATCCCGCCCAACGATCGAGGATCATGCCGAGATTGCGATAAATGCGCGGGTGCGAGATGGTCTTTGGGGAGCTGTCGCTTGCTGTGGGAGCGGTTACAATATCCAACCAGCCGTCGTTATCGACATCGACGAGGATCACATCCCGATCGTTGGTGATGTCCAGGAAGCCTTGGCCGCCGTCGGATGCAGATCGGGCAAATTCAGACGTTCGATCCACAAGGACGCCATTGGTGGAATGGCCTTCCCGAATGCCTTCGTTGACGAACAAGACGTTGGGTCGGCCTTCGGGGCTGATCCAAGCCCGCTTGCGGACGCAAACGACGTCTACGTCGCCATCGTGATCCACATCGCCCCAGGCGTAGGATTTTTCGTCGCGATCATGTGACCCAACGGAGACATCGGCGACCAGACGTGTGGCGGTTTCATCGCGGTAGGGAATCCAACCGGCAAACAAACTGGGCGCATGAATCCACAAGCCCGTAAGAATGGCGTTCGCAAGTAGCGACCGTCGCCGGGCTTGTGAAAGGCGCAAATGCCTCGCTGACGCGAACGACCCACACACAACAGTCGGCGCACCATGAAAAAACCAACTTGTTTTCAACACCCACGAGGGAGCCGACCTCCCTCGTGGGATTAACGCTTGGCTTCTTTTCCCCGTATCGATGCCCGATTTTACGGACACGGCGGAGGGCAAGATGCCGCATTGCCCGCAAAAGCGTCCAAAAGAGTACCCAAGTCGTCCACATCGGTCATACCGTTTGGATCACAAGGGGCGATGTCCGCATGTTGCTGAGTACACAGCAGAGTAAAATCCAGAGGGAATCCCGCAAGGACGCAACCCAGATCGTCGACATCGACAACCCCCGAACCGTCCACATCTCCGTAGGCCGGGGTGGTTGCCGCCACGCCGCTCGATAACAGACCTCCACAATCCGCCGCAACCTCGTAATCCGAAGAAGGATAAATGGCGTCGCCATGAGCAAAAACCGTGTCCCAAGCAGCGGCCATTTGGAACACAGGGGCCGCACCGAGACTGCCGTCAGCTTGGACGTATTCGGAAACACAAGGCCAATCCGTGGGAGAGGTGACCAACAATGCCTGCGGCACAATATTCGCCGCCGGGGTAATCCCGAAATACATGGCGTCAACGTCCACGGTCGGCGGGTCGCACACCACATTCACAATGGTCAGGGTGCAGGCCGGAAGAATATCAAACGTGACGAGTTGATTGGCTTCGTTTCGCAAGGTCGAATTGGCCCCTCCCAGAATCGCTATGTCGAACGTACTGCCTGGTGTTGCACTCCCGGAAACGGACAGCGTATAGGTTCCCAAATATTTGGGCGTCGCGCCGACAAAAGACGACCCAACGGTCACGGCCGAAGTAATCCGCTTCAAAGCACAATTCGGAAGCGGCAAGTCCGTAAGACTGAAAAAGATATAGTCCGGTCTCGCGTCATCAATGACTGTAGCCGATGGGCAGTTCAGGGTGACCGTTCCAGTTCCCGATGTTTGTGTGATACTGATCGTCGTTTGAAAACTGCGAATGTCGTTCACATCAACGACGAAGATATCCAGATCGACGCTGGAAGACGGAGCCGCGTTGGCGCTTGCGAGTTGGCAATACATGTCGCCCGGTGGAACGCATGCGTCGCCGGCTTCGTTACACGCCAGAGGCGAGCAGGGATCTCCCGGAGAAACGCAGACATTGCCCGTGCAAGTTTCCACGCCGCTGCAGAATACGCCGTCGTCACATTCCGCCGCGTTGAGACACTCGACGCATTGATCGGTCGCTTCCACGCAATGTGGATTCTGAGGAAGCGTGCAGGGAAACGTTCCGGCTTCACAGTTTCCGGCCGGGTTGCATATCTCCGTGCCGTCGCAGAATACACCATTGGAACAATTGCCGTTGGTGAGGCAGTTCACGCACGTGTCGTCCGACTCACGACAAAGTTGACCCGAGCAGGGAGCCGGGCCGAGTGTGCAGGCGGTGGCGACGCACGTTTCGGTACCGTTGCAGAAAATGTTGTCATTGCAATCGGTGTCGACGGTGCAACTGTTGGATACCAGAACGTCATCCACGAACCAGTCATCATTGGTTTCAGAAACTTCGGGACGGAAGCGAACGCGGAACTCGTTGTGGTACGCATTCGCGGGGAGGACATGGGTGTAGAATTGGAACGTCGTTTCGTCCACACCATCCGAGGTCAGACGGTTGAGCTCCGCCCAAATCCGCAAATTGGTCAGGTATTCGACCACAAGCTGTTCGCCGTTTTCGACGCCGCGATGCTGAACATTGTAGGACAGACGGACGTTCATCAGCCCACTGAGCAGTATGAAATTGGTGCGCAAGTCATCGTCGCGGTAATCCGTGGCGGCGGTCGCATCGAGCTCCATGGCGTTTGGAGCGGAGGGTTCGCCCACCCCCGTAGTCGTGATCACGCCGCCAGCGTTGTAAGACCAACGCCCGGTGTTCAACGTCGTCGTGGCAAAATCCTCGAAAAACGGAAGGACTTGCGGATCGGCGAGATCCAACAAACACGTTCGGGTCCCTTTGAAAGCAACAATCTGAGCGGAAGAATAAGTCCCAAAGGATGTGATCCCTCCAGAACATCCGCCCAATCCGGAGCACATGATCCTACAACAGGCGGGATAGCCGGGACACGTCGGGTCGTCGCAGTGGTTCGCGTTCCAATTGTGCCCGATTTCATGCGCCGTCAGGGCGACGCGACTGCTGAAACTTCCCGTAAACCGAGACTGTGACAAACCATAGGCACTCGACTGAAAGCAAACAACGCCCAGAAACGCGATACCGATCGTACCCCCGTTGATGTTCTTGCCCGTGAACAAGTGGGCGGTGTCGCGGCGGATGGCATTTTGAGGCGCGGCATTCCAATTCGTCTGGAATTCGGTAAGCAACGCAACCGGGTCCGTCGAGGTATACGGGTCGGCCGCCGTGGCGCGAACGATGATCGTCGTGGTCTCATATTCGATGGTGCATTCGGTCTCGAATATAGTTTCAACGGCGTTGACGACGTTTTCCATGTCCAGAACCGTGTTCGCTACACTGGAACCGTTAAGTTGGTAAAACTCGAAATCCGCGTCGAGCCCGAGATCGGCGGTTTTCAGGCCGGTACCGCGTGGCACGCCCACGTGACCCTCAACCTCAAACGGTTCCAATTCGGCCACTCGTTGATCGTCCGTGGTGCCGCAATGATACCCATTGCGGTTCACCCAATCCGACGCCTTATAAACGACGTGGAATCCGTCAGGCGCCGGAATCTTCAGTTTGGAAACAGGTTGTACGGTATACATGCTATCCGAAGTGATAATCACCGCCTGGAGATTCGTGCCATCAAACGATGCGCCAACACGCGCGTCGCCCCACTCCTCAACAGTGCCCCTGTACGTCATGACGGGCGGCGCCTCGACGGAATACAACACGCCCGACGCATCCCGCTGCACCAACACCTGGAAGTCCGGAGAGCGATTCGAGTGCTTCTGCAGCGAAAGCGTGAGAATCTGCCCGTTGACTTCCACGGCCGTGCTGAACGAATCCACAGACCGCTGCACGAAGGAAAGAGTTTGGACCGTTGAAGACGTAACGCTCAACGATTCATTGATCGCATCGCGCACGGCCAACGCGGGACCATCCTTATGAACAATGGGCAAACCCGGTTGCCCGATGGCAAAAGGCTGAGCCCCCGCGCCAAAAATCGGATCGACCATCAGCATCAGTGCCAAGCCCAGCACACACGCGGCTCTGCCCGCTATTCGTTCCAATCGCACATACCCGTTCATCTTTGATTCCAATCCACGGGGTCTTCGCCCCAAAAAAGGCCGACCTTCCTCGTACCACTACACAAAAAACCTATTCAATCATTCCAACGCGTCACGGACACGGATCCGGACACAAATCAACCTCGTTGGCAAACGCCGCCAGCAACTCCTGGAGATCGTCCAAGTCAATGAGAGCATCGGGCGCACACGGACCGATACTTACCGCTTCAAACGCGAAGAAAAAGTTCCCGGCGAATCCTTCCAACATACCAATCAGGTCGTCCACGTCGACCGTATTGGAGTGGTCGAGATCGCCGCGAATCCACGTCAGCATCTTTCCGTCGCCCGAAAGACCCCACAAACACTCCGCCGCCGCGAAATAAGAGGTATCCGGCCGAATGTCGAAACCCGTGACCGTCACCGTTCCCCACGCATTCGGGGTTTTGAAAACCGGAGTCGAGCCCAAAGTGCCGTCTGCCTGAACATAACGCGTCATGCACGCCACGTCCGGATCGGCGCCATTGCCGGCAATTTTCAACGCCATTCGACCGGTGCTCGCGGCCGCCGACATTTCCACATAGCGACTACCGATGGCCGCCGCGGTTACATCGCTACACACCGGGGCCAAGCATTGATCGGGCACGCCGTCATGATCGAGATCCACTTGAGTGCCGTTCTCCAGTTCCGATCCGTCGCCCGTCAAATCGCCGTCGCAATCGGGCGGCGCTTGGCACTCATCGGGAACACGGTCCGGTCGTCCGCGGCTTCCGGCGTCGGCCAAAAACGCTTCCAAGTTTGCGAAATCTTGATCCGTAAAACCAGGAAACGCCCCGCCCGGATGCGCCGTCGGTGGAAGGAGCATGGTCCAAATTTGCACTCTAGAATGGTTGCGGATGTTCGGGCCAGGGAAACCAGGACCGCCCGAACCATCGACATCGTGGCATCCGAAGCAAATGCTTCCAACGATGACTTCGCCTGCGTCGATTGCGCCCACCGGACCGCCCTCAAGGTCCTCGCTAATGCTCAAGTCGATATCACACTCATCGGGTCTTAGGTTTGTGTTGCAATCTTGACTCGTACCCAGCGAAATGTCCGTCGCGTCATTGACCCCGTTGTTGTTGCAATCCGGGAAACAGGACGCCGTGACCTTCACCGCGTCCACGCCGCCTTCAACCAAGCTGTTGTTCGGGTTGTCCGTGCAAGAGAATCGCAGTTTCGACGTGGCCGTCGGGGTGACAAAATCATCCACAAGCAGACTATTCGTCACCCAACCGATGAAGCTGATCGTGTGATCCGCCACCAAGGTCCAGTTGTTTCCGTCGTCCGTCGAAATCTCAACCGACACCCCGTCGTTGCCTTCGAGATCATCGCGAGCGAACCAATAGGCGTAAGACAACGTCACGCTTCCATCGCTCATATCGATGGTCGGCGAGATCAGCCGCGTCGGACCGCCGTCTACGTCAAAGTTCCCCACGCGAGCGTCGGTAACATACGCCTGACCCCCGCCGTCATAGTCGTCGGCCGGATCATCTCCCGTACCACCCCCGTTGGGAAACGCCCGTTCCCACTGACCCGTTGTCAGGCTTTCATTCACTACCGTCCAACCGAGATTCGTCTCAAAATGATCCTCGAACAAAACGATCGGACAAATCAAACAGCTCGGTCCGTCCACCGTAATTGTGAAATCACCGGTTGCGCCTTGGAAACCAGCCACACGGACGAAATACTCCGATCCCTGCGTGACGGGCACGCTGAGCGAGGACCGGCTGTTCCCACAACCGTCGTCGTCGCAACCCACCTCGTTGCCCAACGTTCCCGGACAACCCGAGTGCACGGACAAGACCGTGTCAAAATTCGCGCTGGAGCACGTGTCGATCGACAACGTCCCGGTGGTTTCGGGGGTATATCGATACCAAATGTCCGGACTGGTGACCGAGTCACCGCAACTGGCTGACCCATCGTTGGTGGAACCGGTCGTCGATCCCATGCGACTACCGGGGCAAACCAACGGAGCATCGATGCAATCATCCGCGCCGTTTTCCAATTGACAGGTTGCGCTACATCCGTCGCCGGAGACGGTATTGCTATCATCACACGTTTCGCCGGATTCCAAAACGCCGTTTCCACACACCGGAATCGTTGGTCTGGGGATAATCTTGTAGACATTTCCAGTCAGCGTCACGATGTACATCTCTCCGGAGGCGTCCTCGCCAAACGAAGAAACGGAAGTGATGGATCCCTGTCCGACCGGCGGAATAAGCTCCACCGTGCGATCCGTTGCGTTGGTTACCACGCCGCCGACGTACTCAAAGCTACGAACAAAATCGGCGCAGTAATCAGCGTAGAAGTACGTGCCGTGAAGGGAAGGAATCGCACAACCGCGGTAAACAAAACCGCCCGTAATGGAGCAAGCGCCGGCGGCATGGGTGTAGTCGAGGATCGGCAAGGTCAACGCCGCGCTATTGCACGTGCAACCGGACAATCCGGTGCAGGCAAATCCTTCCATGCAACGCCACCCATAGTTCCGGCCACCGGGATCGTTGGCGGGTTCGAAATTGATTTCCTCGCGGGCCCCCTGACCCACGTCGCCGATGTACATATCGCCGGTCAATCGGTCGAAACTAAATCGCCACGGATTCCGCTTTCCGATCGCCCAGATTTCATCCAACGGATTGCCGCCCCCGACGAACGGATTATCCGCCGGGACATAGGTCGGCGAATTATCCACATCCAACCGCAACATCTTACCCAACAAGGTTCCCGTGTTCTGACCGTTGCCATTGGGATCGTTCGCCGATCCACCGTCGCCCATGCCCACATAAAGCATGTTGTCCGGACCGAACTGTAAACAGCCGCCGTTGTGATTCGAAAAGGGTTGCGTAATCGTTTTCAAGATCACCGCGCTCGCCGCATTCGCCACATTCGGATTCGCGGACACCGTGTATCGCGCGATCACCGTGTTGCCCGCCGTGTTCGTATAATTGACGTAAAAGAACCCGTTCGTGGCATAGTCCGGGTCAAACGCCAGACCCAAAAGCCCTCGCTCCCCACCGGAGGAAATAAGAGCCGAGATATTCAAGTACGGCGTACCCAGCACCGTGGACGTCGCGAAATCCAAAATCTTGATCCGCCCGGTTTGCTCGACAATGAACAACCGAGCCGTATCGCTCACCGGTGCAGTCACATACACCGGGGATGTCAATCCGCTAGCCACCCGAATCGTGGTCAACTGAGCGGTCGGGAAGGTATCGCACTCATCAGGAACGGTATTGCCGTTGCAGTCCAAACTGGTGCCGTCCAAAATGTCGCAACCGTCGGCAATCGTATTGTTGTTGCAATCCGGATCGCATTCATCCAGTACCAAGTTTCCGTCACAATCCGTCGACAATCCGCAACCTGGAACGTCGCACGGGCCGCCGGATGTTCCGCAGCTCACATCACACTCGTCCGCGATCCCGTTGAAATTGCAGTCCGGCGAACCGCCCGGCCCCTGGAGGGTGGCCGCCACCGACGACGGCGAGCCCGGCTTGAACAGCCCCAGCGTCATCGTATTCGACACCGGAGGCCGATTGGCTTCGAATCTAAAATTATACAACGTGCCCCAACGCAACGCGTTGGCGATTTGACTGGTCGCGTAAGGCGTTGTCGCCCAAGTGATCGAATTGCTTCCCACGGTCGGCGTCCAATCCGTCAAATCATAAAACGAGGCGGGATCCGGCGGAACGTTGTGGCTGTGATAGTCGACATCGTGAAACCCGACGTTTTGAATGGTGGTCCCGGGTTGGAAAGGAACCGTAAAACTGCCCACCGACCGATCGGAATTGAGATTCTGCAATGCGTACTCATAGCCCCAGAACCCATTGCCAAGGTCTGTCACTTTTCCAGACAAGATCAACAGCCCTTCATTGGGAATCTGAATATCGGTTTCCGTGACCGTCGGGTCCGTATTCTGCCACGCCCGAATGGCCGGCTGCTCGCGGGCCGTCGTGCCGCTCAAGTTGAAACTCCACGCCGTTCCGCCGCCGGTCACGTTGATCGGACGGTAAGAAGCGTTGTTGTTCTGATTCCCGGGTGTGGAATCCGACGGCGTGACATACTGCCCCTCGACGAAATATTGCCCGCCACCGTTTTGCGCCGGGTCAATGTCGGAAATTCGAACCTGGATACGTTTATAAATCGAATTGCCGCTGACTTCGTCCGCTTCGTGAGGCCAGGGAAACACGCCCGTCCATGCATTCACCTGCCATTTGGGTCCGAGGTCCAATTGGTCGCCGTTGAGCCCGCAGCAATACGGATCGGAACATCCTACGCCGAGAACCGTGCCGCCCTGGCCGCTACACCCGCAACCACAGACGTTCTGCGTCAAGGCCGTGAACGCATGTTTCAACCAACCCTGCCCGATGTGCTCAAACCGATTATTCCTCAGCCGAAAGAGGTTCTGACCGATGACCGGGTGATTCGGACTGCCTGCAATCCAAATGAGATTGGCGTCCCCAATATTGCAGGAAGTCGTGCCGACCACAAAGGCCTCGATCCCACCCGAGGAAGCGTAATTGGTCGTGTCGATCAGATCGCCAACGATGACGTCTGGTCCGACCGGCAACCCACAAACCGTGCCCCCATTGCCGCCGGCCACCCCGCCTTCATCGATACCCGTTGCATTGTCGGAATCTTCCAACGGATTCGCCTCGATCGGTTCCTCGCCACCGATCCAGTCCAAATGGATTTGCGCTTTAAAACTTCCGACATCGACCCCGGCCAAATTCTCGCGCCCCAGCGCACTCGCCAACGCGGAACCAATCGAAAGCTCCGCCGATTCCGCCAAAAGCAACTTCCCTACCGGATCGAATCCGATCTTGGCACCATGAAGCTCAAACAGAAAAACACTCGAATCACCCAGCGTATCGACAATACCGAACCGCGCGCCTTCGTCGCCCACAAAACTCTGCAGCGCCGGTTGGCGGATCAAGACACTTCCCGAAGACGATTCAATCAACAAAGCCTTAGCGGAAGAAATCTGCCCCAGCGGAACACCGCTCGCAACTCCGTGGATCGTTGCAACGGTTAGCGTGGAATTTTTCTGAACGCCCAACCAAAGACGATTGGCCGTGGTGGATGTGATGGCATCCGCATTCTCGCCCACGTAAAACTGAAGACCGAACTCCGCCGTCGCTTCTTCATCCGGATAAAACGCCATCCCCCCACCGTTGACCGACCACACCTGTTCCGCGAAACTCACCGAGGTGAAGCCAACCAAACCCAAAAGCGAAAGACAAACACTTACCGGGCGCGACATACGATACGACACTCAGTTCCACTCCTTCCTAGCCAAACGATCCTTCTGTTAAAAAACCCCGGAATAGCGAAAGGTGCCGCCCAGACCCCGTAGGAATCCCCGGGTGCACAGGGCTCCACACTCCACGCATCCAAGCGTGCGAGAAGCCCACGCATCAAGCAATCTCCAGCCCACTATCAACCCCCGTTTGGGCCGGAGCGCGGTAGGCAAATCTCGACAACCGCCGATAATACCTTACCGCGTAAACCCCTACTTTGCAACCCCCCTCAGCCGTCGGATTGCCCAGAATTCCACGCCATCTACGCAAAGTGACGATTCACCACACCTATATATACTCAGCGCGAAATCCCACAGATTCCAGCTTCACCTTAGTTCTCGGTCCTGCTTTACAGAGTACAGTCCCAAAGTACAGCCACGCCTATCGGGCTTTCATCATCTCGCTCATTTTTCATTGGGTTTGCCATTCTTGATGGGCGGACAGGGTACCGATGGTTAGGACAACCGCATATAGTTCGCAGACGCGACAAAGTGGAAATTGGAGAGCATGATATGTCTCGGGTACTAGTAACGGGTGGAGCGGGTTTTATAGGGTCACATCTGGCCACGCGCTTGGTGGAATTGGGTCATATCGTCCGCGTGGTGGATGATTTTTCAACCGGGAAGCGCAACAACTTAGCCCATCTTCAAGGACGGTTTGAACTCGTCGAGGACGATCTCCGAAATCCAGCGGTTTGCGCCAAAGTGTGCAAAGAGGTCGAGTTTGTCTTCCATCAAGCCGCCATTCCGTCGGTCCCCAAGTCGGTCGACAACCCGCTCGACAGTCACGAAGCCAACATCAACGCGACGTTCCATCTTTTACGGGGCGCAGTGGAGCAAAAAGTTCGGCGGTTTATTTATGCAGCCAGCAGCTCTGCCTACGGCGATGCCGCGGAATCCGCCAAACACGAGGGGATCATTCCCGCACCGCTAAGTCCGTACGCGGTTCAAAAACTAACCGGCGAGCACTACGCCCGTGCTTTTTTTGAATGCTATGGGTTGCAAACCATTTCATTGCGATATTTCAACGTCTTCGGACCTTGGCAAGATCCGAACAGTACCTATGCCGCCGCAATCCCGGCGTTCGTGACGGCCATTCTGCAAGGAGACCCGCCGCTGGTGTACGGCGATGGCACTCAAACCCGTGACTTCACCTACATCGATAACGTAGTGGACGGCAATGTGCTGGCCATGCAAGCCCAAAAGACCATCGGAGAAAGCGTCAACGTCGCCTGCGGCGGAGCTATCAGCGTGAATGAGGTAATCGCCGAGATCAACCGGGCATTAAATACAAACGTCGCCACTCGTTTTCTCCCACCACGAGCCGGTGACGTGAAACATTCTCGCGCCGATATTCGACTTGCACAATCCCTTCTTCATTATTCCCCCAAGATTGACTTCGCCACCGGTTTACAACGGACCATTGACTATTACCGTTCACTGACCTCCTCCACGGCGGGTAGGTCCTGTTTGGCCCGCCGTTGACTACTCCTCCGGCAAAGCCACGACCGGTGCGCGTCGATGCGGCTGAAGCGGGTCCTCGTCGGGGTTAGACGGCGGAGTGTCATTTGCTGGCACCAAGCACGCCGCCCGAAGCAAATCCAAGTAGGCCACGACGTCCGCCGGGTCGGGATCGCCGGTAGTGGGAAGGTGAACGGGAGCTTCACCCACCATCAGCATGCAGGCCGCAGTGATCTCCGCCGGTGGATAAAGCGGCGCGGAAAGGGGACTCTGATCGTTGTGACAATTTCGCGAAGGAATCGCCCTTTCCAACCACGGGATGAAAGTTCCGGCCCCAACCAAGAGATCGGTCTGTCTCAACAAGTCGAATATCGCCAAGGCCCCGTTATGGTCGATGTCGGTACTGTATTCACCGAAGACCGGTTGACCCGCGCCTGTCAGAATGTCGCCCAACGCCAACGTGTCCTGCGGGTGCGAGCTTCCATTTCCGTCCACGTCGCCCGGCAGCGATCCAAACGTCACCGTCCCGCATTCCTCCGACGCGCCCAAATACGAAATCGCCGTCCATCCGCCCGCCGCGATCGGCCTCTCCAAGAC
>JBBTCX010000322.1:0-8075 GCA_038043045.1 Planctomycetota bacterium
ACATCCTGTCGAACCCGAAGAGCTTTCCGCATCGCGCCAACATCAAGCTCGGCGACTACACGTTGGACCTCCTGATTAGTGCCATCTATGACAAGGACGGCACATACCTCGGCCCGATGGTGACGTGGGAAAATATCACGGAAAAACTCGCCATGGAGCAGCGGCAGAAGGACATGCAGGCTGAATCCGCCGCCAAAGCCCAGGAGTTAAAGGAAAAGGTGGATAAGCTTCTGGTTTCTGTGCAATCCGCGGCGGTGGGCGATCTTACCGCCGCAATCACCGTCAAAGGCGCCGATGCCATCGGACAACTCGGCGAGGGGTTGGAGCGAATGGTGAGCGGGCTGAAGGACGTGATCTCGCAAATCGTCAGCTCGGCAAGCCAGTTCACCGAAGGCGCGAGGGTGGTTTCGGAAGGATCGACTTCACTTTCCGACGGCGCCCAGACCCAGTCGGCCAACGTCGAGGAGATGTCCGCTTCCATCCAATCGCTTAATAAGATGATCGAAGGCGTCGCGGAAAACGCCCGATTGGCCAACCAAGTCGCCGGCGAAACCAGCACGCGAGCCGAGGAAGGCGGAGCGGCGGTCACCAAAAACATCGAAGCCATGAAGCTCATCGATAAATCCGCCGAACAGATCGCCGAGATCATCGGAGTCATCAGCGAAATCGCCTCGCAGACAAACTTGCTCGCGCTCAACGCCGCGATCGAAGCCGCTCGCGCCGGCGAACACGGACTCGGCTTCGCCGTCGTCGCCGACGAAGTTCGGAAGTTGGCTGAGCGGTCCAGCCAAGCCGCAAAGGAAATCAACACGCTCATCAAGGAATCCACACTGCGCGTCAAAGAAGGTGCCGCCCTAAGTCAGCAAACGGGAGCGGCCCTCCAGAAGATCATCGAAGGAGTCGAGCACACCAACAAAGGCATCGCCCAAATAGCCGAAGCCACGACCGAACAGGCTCAGACCGCGAAGGAAGTCTCCACCGCAATCCAAAACGTGGCCTCGGTCACCGAAAACAATGCCTCCGCCGCAGAGGAAATGTCCGGCTCCGCAGAGGAGCTCTCCGGCCAAGCCCAGCAACTCAAGGAACTGGTCGGTCATTTCAAAGTATGATCGAGTTCATTCGTTCGCAGGTCTCCATCGTATCCACCCCCCTTCCCCCTTCCGGGGGAAGGGCTGGATGCGGGCCGTCCCCTTGATGTCCTCCATCCTTTCAAGAGGCCAATTCACCCAATCGTCAAATTACGAAAACACCCCAACTCCCGGCCAAGCCACGACTTACCAACATAGCGGAATACCCCTTCTTTTTTTTCGAAACATTAGTTATAATAATGTACGGTTTGACCAGGCCGCGACGGTAGGGGGCGGTCCAACGCGGGTCGGACTCGGCCCGACGCACTGAACCGGAGAGACCGTTTTGAAAACGCGGAGGGACAAAAAAGGAAGATATGAAGCAATACTTTCAAATGGCTTCGGCGACAAAATGCGCGCCCTTGCGCGCAATGTCAACCCGTGGCACTTTCTGCTCGAATCGAAAAAATGCCTGCTTTTCTCGCAATATCGAGATACGAATCCCACGAACTTGGCACAAAGAACCAAAAAAGAAAAGCAAAAAAACAACCAAACGAACCCACTTAAAAGCACCACTGAGTATTGACGGGGGAAATGGATACAATAAACTGAGACGGACCATGAGAAGAATTAAACTTGACCTAATTTCAGCCAAACTTGATGAGAGGTCGAAATGGCCGCAACCTGGGTAGGCCGAAGTCTCATCGCCATCCTCCTCGCCGCGATCATCGTGGTGCCGGTCGGGTTGCGCCCCGTGGAAGTCGAGCTGCCGTCCGGAACGAGAAAACTCGTCGTTCTTACTCCGCACAACGAACAAATCCGTTACGAATTCGGTCGAGGGTTTCGACTCTGGCATGAAAAACTGTTCGGCGAGACCGTCGATGTCGACTGGCGAAAGGTCGGCGGTACCGGCGATATCCTTCGCCTTCTCGAAGCCCAATATCGAACCCTCGCCCAATCAGGCCGCGAGGATGAAGGCGCCGGCTACGACATCGTCTGGGGTGGCGGCGATTACTTTTTCGACAAACAACTCAAGCGAGGCTTCACCATCGACGACGGCAAGGGGGACACGCGAAACGTCTCCATGACTCAGCCCACTTCGCTCGGCGAGGATTTCGTAAAAGCCGCGTTTCCAAACCCGATGATCGCCGATCGCCCGCTCCGCGATCCGCAAGGCCACTGGTGGGGCATTGCACTGTCAACCTTTGGCATCGTTTACAACCGCGATTCGCTCCAATCGCTCAAACTCCCGGAACCAACGACCTGGTCCGACCTTTGCGATCCCCGTTACGACAGTTGGGTCGCCCTGGCTGACCCGCTCCATTCCGTCTCCATCCGCACCACGTACGAAGCCATCGTTCAACGCAGCGGGTGGGACGAAGGCTGGCGCACACTGCAACTCGTCTGCGCTAACGCTCGCTACTTCGCCGCCGAATCAAGCCAAGTAGCCGTGGATGTTTCCACCGGCGAAGTCGCCGCTGGAATGTGCATCGATTTCTTCGCTCGATCCCAAGCCACTTCGGTCGGCGGAACCCGCCTGGGATTCGTGGCCCCGGCACAATTGACCATCGTCAACCCCGATCCGGCTGCTGTGTTGCGCGGCGCGCCTCACCGCGATCTCGCGGAACGATTCATTCAATATCTGCTGACGGAACCGGCGCAAGGAATTTGGTGTTTTCGAAAAGGCAGTCCCACCGGCCCGGATCGCTACGAACTTCGCCGCCCACCGATCCGCCGCGACATGTACGAAAAACACTTGGGCGACATGGTCGACAAGGTCAATCTCTTCGACATCGCCAGTCCGTTGCCGCCGAACGCTCCCAGCTATTTCGATGTCCTCCCCGTTATACTTCACGCGATGGCGATCGACGTGCACGACGAACTCCAATCCGCATGGCGAACGGTCTATCAAGAACCGTCGCCTTCTCGCCAAGCCGATCTGCGAAAACTCCTTCACGCCCTTCCGTTCACCCCTGTCGATCTCGAACAGGCCCGAAGTCGATGGAAAACCGACCCCGAAGCCAAAACCCAAGACCGCCTGGTCTGGACCGCGTTTTTCCGCGACAATTACCGAAAGATTGCTTCGCGCGACTTTTTTACGCACGATATCAGCGAGGTTTCCGGCAAGAAAGATTGAGTGATCAACAGGATGGAGAAATACGTCAAACTAAAGGCACAGATCGAACCGCTGAAATCCGTGATCGTCGCCTTCAGTGGCGGGGTGGATTCCGCGCTGGTCTTAAAGGGCGCGGTCGATGCGCTTGAAGTATCCAATGTAATGGCCGTCACGGGTCGAAGTCCGAGCGTCGCGGAGTCCGAATTGATCGGGGCCAGGGAGTTCGCGGCGGGCCTCAACGTGCAACACCTTGTCATCGACACCGACGAATTCTCCAACCCTAATTACTTGAGCAACCCCACCAATCGTTGCTATTTCTGCAAGACGACGCTATATGAGCATCTTCACCGGATACGCCGGGAGCGCGATATCGCTGTCGTTGTTAATGGCACCAACGCCGACGATTTGAAGGACTATCGTCCCGGACTCAAAGCCGCCGACGAGCATGGCGTTCGAAGTCCCCTGGCGGAAACCGGGTTGACCAAAAAGGACATCCGCGAAATCTCCCGCGAACTCGGCTTGCCCACTTCCGACAAACCCGCGATGCCGTGTTTGTCGAGCCGTGTGGCCTACGGCGAAGCGATCACGCCGGAAAAACTTCATCGAATCGAAGCCGGGGAAGAATTCTTGCACAACTTGGGGATTCGGGAATGCCGCGTGCGCCACCATCAAGACATGGCCCGCATCGAAGTGCCACCCAGTGTCTTTGAAAAGTTGTGCGCGCCGGAAACAGCTATGCAAGTCGATCGCTTTTTCCGCGACCTCGGCTACGCCTACGTCACCCTCGACCTTCGCGGCTTCCGCAGCGGCAGCCTCAACGACGTCATCGCCTTCGGACGAAAACAGTAATCGAAGTATGTGCCATCGCGTGACATCATGGCTCGACGAACAGGACTCGCCCGTCTTGGTCAAGAATCAAGATGCTCGCGGTGCCATCTTCGACCACGCTAACGGCCGCGCGGTTATTGGCTTGTTCGTCGCGCAGGACCAACGAGGTCACGCCGTCCGCTCCGACCGCCAGTAGAGCTCGATTCTCCGTTGTGCCGTCTCCGATCCCGACTCCGGCTTGGCCGTCGGGTGAGGCCGCGATGGAGATCCTCTCGCCTTGGTCGGCATCCAGAAACGTCAGACTGGAAGTGCCATTCGCTAGCACCACCGCTTGCAACCGTGCGACGCTTTGTTCATCCAACAGGCTCAACGCCGGCAAACCCGTGGCGTCCAGTGCGAGGATCGCTCGATCCAACCCATTCGTTCCGGTCATGCGCAATCCGGCCGCGCCTTCCACCGACGTTCCCAGCACCACGCGGTCGACATTCGCCGCGTCGACGAACGAGACACTTGGAGCGCCTTCCGAGGTCACGAATTCCCTCAATCTCGCCTGCCCGGTTGCATCGGAAAGCGTGATGGCCGGTGTTCCCGTGGCGTCGAGCGCCAAAGCCGCGCGATTCGTGCTGCTTGCGTCGGCCAAGGTCAGGCCTGCAGAGCCGTCGATAGCGAGTGCCAGAGTCGCGCGGCTCGTGCCGCTTGCATCGGCCAAGTTCAAACCCGCCACTCCATCCATGGCGGTCGCCAGAATTGCACGGTTCACTCCCGCGCCGTCCAGAAGCGTGACGCTAGGCACGCCGTCACTCGATACGTTGAGTCCAAGTCGCGTCTGGGCTTGAGGGTCACGCAATGTCACCGCCGGGGTTCCATTCGCGTCCAGGGCCAGCACCGCTCGATCCATTCCAGCGGCGTCGATCATCCGCAAACCGGCCGCGCCGTCGGTAGCGGTCGCCAGGATTGCGCGGTTCGCTCCCGCGGCGTCCAGCAGGGTTACGCTGGGCACGCCGTCAGTCGACACGCTCAGTCCAAGCCGCGCCTGCGCTTGAGGGTCACGCAATGTCACTGTCGGCGATCCGTCCGCCCCCACTCCGATGGACGCGCGCACATTTCCCCCGCCGTCCAAAAACCGCATGGCCAACTCACCCGCCGCGCTCAAGGCTAGAGTCGCCCGCTCGTCGCCGTCGGCGTCGAGCATCGACAAAGTCGGCGCTCCGTCATCGGTAACGGCCAGTATGATCCGCGAATTCCCCGATCGATCCACGATGTTCACCGCATCGGCCCTGGTGATCTCGCGTGGCGGAATCTCCAACCCGCACGACGCCACAAACCCGCCACCCAAGAGCAGACTGGTTGCGTACCATGCGATTTTCATCCGACTATTCTGCCGCTCCAGTCGTTGCAGACGAGCGGCGAGCGCATCGAGCGACGGTTCATTCCTTGTCATTTTTCATTTCTCCGTTGGTTTTCAAAGACGTACATTCGCTCCCCCGGGCGTAAATCTGCGAGTGCTATGTTCTGGCACTACAGCAACTTTGAACCCCAAGCGGATTCGCATTGTTTATCGCGGTTGCCGAGCGGTCGGCGGCGAAGCCGTGGTTCGCTTGACTTCCGAGGCGCCGGAAACGACGACGTAATACCAACCCATCAGAATCGCGGCGGCCACACCGGCAAACACAGATTGAATCGGCAAAACGCGCAAGAACCGACTGGCTGGTATGGCCGTGGGAAGTGTGGCGCTGGCCGTTGCAAACATCGCACACGCGTATCCCACCCAAGTCGCCAACAGTGCGCCCATCACGGACCACGCGGCCGAATGGACCGGCGCGGCGCGATGAGCAACATACGACCCGAGGCAAACCGCCGCTGCCGCCACAAAGATCGCCTGACCATGCTGAACGGACCGCGAGAACGGATCCGCCGACAAGACAAACCAAGCAAGCAGCGACGCCCCGGCCGTCCACGCGACATGTTTCAAGCCGGCGCTTCTGTTTGTCCGCGTGAACGAAGCATCCGGCAAACCCCGTCCAACCATGTCTTGATAGGCAGAGAGCGCGTGCCGAATGCTGCCACCTTCCACCCACCGGCGCGAAAGAATCCCCGACACGAGCAATAAAACGGGAACCACCAACGACCACACCATCGCTTCTAGCAAAAACGATCGCGCGACCCTTGCCGACGTCATCGCCGAATCTTGCCCTTCGCTCAGGATGAAATACGTCGAAGTGCCCCCGCGCGTCGACGCGGCGATCAAACCCACGCACGCCGCAAAGGTTCCGACGTCGACCAACAACCTATTTCCAACCACCGTGGCCAAGCCCGCCGTAACCCCAGCCAATCCCGCCGCGGTCAACACCATGGTCAAGACGCTTCGTCGAGCAAACAAGCTCACCGCAGCCTGTGGATCGTCCGGGGCCAACGCCGCCCATCCGATCGACAGAAAAAGCCAACCGGCAACGACCCACATGCCCAACGTGAGGAGCTTTTCCAAGAAGTTTAGTCGGGAATGGTCCATCGTCATCGTCGCTGGAACATGGCTCATGCGGCCAACGCCCCCAATAATTCGTATCGTCGAAGGATTCGCTCGATTCCGCGCCGCGATTCAGCATCCAAAGGACACAGCGGCAACCGAAACTCTTCTTGAATCAACCCGGCCATCGCCATGGCGGTTTTGATCGGGATCGGGTTCGGACCAAAGGCTCCCAGATTCGTCGACAATTCATGGACCCTTCGATGAAGCGAGGTCGACTCCGCCGTATTCCGCGATCGCGCCGCGGTTACCTGATTTTTCACCATCGCCGGAACCAAATTGCTGACGGTGCTGATGACGCCCTCCGCGCCGATCGCCATCATAGGCCAAGTCAGCGGATCATCGCCGCTGAGCACCGTGATGTCACTTCGTTGCACCAACTCCGTAACTCCGTCGAGGGTTCCGGTGGCGTGCTTGATCGCCGCGATCTTGGGAAACGCCTCTCGCAATCTCACCACCGTATCCGTGCTGATACTCACGCCCGTTCGAATCGGCACGTTGTACAAGACGATTGGAATATCGACCGCCTCCGCGATCGCTGCGTAGTGTCGAAAAAGTCCCTCTTGCGTCGGGCGATTATAATAGGGAGTGACGATCAACACAGCGCTTGCTCTCGCCTTCGCGGCGAATCGGGTGCGACGAATCGCTTCGGCTGTGTTGTTCGACCCGGTACCGGCCATCACTGGGCAGCGGCCGTTCGACCGTGCAACGACCGCCTCAATCACGGCTTCATATTCGACCTCGCTCAATGTCGGCGTCTCGCCCGTTGTTCCGCAGGGCACCAACCAATCGATTCCTCCGGCCACCTGTCGATCGACCAGCATGTCCAGCGTCGGCCAATCCACCTCTCCGCCGCGAAACGGCGTCACCAACGCCGTCATCGCCCCGCAAATCCGAGTCGAATCCACTACCGCTACCATGAGTGACACCTCCTTGTATCGCATCTTCGCACCGCTCAGCGCCTCTTCCATGTGCCAACTAATGGCACTGATGGCGCGGCGAGTACTTCTCTAAAAGCTCCTTCATCTCCCTTACCGCCGCTCGAACTCCCACGTACACCGCCCGTGCAACGATCGAATGCCCGATGTTGAACTCGCTCAACCCCGGCAGCGCCGCGACCCCGGCCACGTTGCGATAGGTTAATCCATGTCCCGCGTGAACATCCAGCCCCAGGCGGCGTCCTTCTTCAATCGCCCCGCTCAAATCCGCAAGCGCCTTCTCGCGTTGCTGAGTCGTCTTGGCATGGGCAAACGCACCGGTCCAAAGCTCCACCGCATTGAACCCGACTTCCTTCGACGCCCTCAATTGTTCAAGGATCGGCTCGATGAACGCGCTCGCAACAATCCCCGCCGATTTCAATCGAGCGACGACAACCTTCGCCCGATCCCGAAACCGCGCGACATCCAACCCGCCTTCGGTGGTAAGCTCCTGCCGACGCTCCGGCACCAGCGTGCTCTGTTCGGGTTTCAATTTCTCCGCGATCGCCACCACCTCGTCGGCCATGGCCATTTCCATGTTGAGCTTCACCCCGACCGTCTCT
>JBBTCX010000323.1:0-4524 GCA_038043045.1 Planctomycetota bacterium
CGATGTCCGATACGACATGGTTCTGCGCTTTGGATATAACCAACGCAAATATAAGGACTTACGCACGTTTTATTGTCTCGTTTTGCGTCCGATAAAATAGAGACTCGATCTGCGCAGCGCAGAACCGTAAAATCACTAAAATGTCACCTAACTCCTTATTCCACCCATACTTACGTCAATCGGACATCTGCGCAAAACTCCCTTTTCTTTCATACTTACGTCAATCGGACATCTGCGCAAAACTCCCTTTTCTTTCATAGTTGTCACGGCGCAGAACTTCGGTTGTCCTTAATTTCAGAAAAAATCTTTTCCCTGGTTTCATTTTTTTGTTGCAATGAGTCGCTCAAGATGGTAAATAATCCCCTTGATTCCCATGAAGTGGATGAAAAGAAGATTGTGCTGAATGTCGGTATTCACGGGTCAATATGAAAGAAGCATCGACGGAAAAGGACGAATTCAATTGCCGTCACAGTTTCGAGCGAGTCTCGATCCCAAACGGAAGGGCGTCGGGATGTACGTTCAATTGGGAGAGTTCAAAGGAACGTTGGCTATCTATACCGAACAAGGGTTTGAGGAGATGGCTGCCCGGATCAACACGGAGACCATGCCGGGGCCTGAATCTCGGCGGTTCGAGTTGCAGTTTTATGCCCTTGCATCAGCCGTCGATGTGGATGCGCAAGGGCGATTCGTTTTGCCGGAACGCTTGCGAAAGAAAGCAAAGCTTGGGGAAGAGATTTATCTCGTCGGTCAAAAGACGCGAATCGATATTTGGAATCGGGCGGATCTGGATCGTGAGATTGCCATGGATTGGGAAGGCGATGATTGGCCCGATTGGCAAGGTTTCCTGCGGATGAAGCCGCAAAAACCATAATGGAAGTGAGACGAAGCGCCGCCTGGACGGAGCCAGTATCCGCGGCGAGTGGAACGCCACGGATGGCAAGGGGAAAGAAGTGGGGATTGTTGGCGACCGCTCGTTGACAGTCCCTTTTTGAAAAGCGGAGTTGCTTCCTGGTCGATGCGACGTCAGGTGTCGTTTGGCGATGAAGGGACTCTATAAGCGGAATGCCCAGCGGTGCCGTGGCGAGGGAAGCGAAGGGAATCGCCGAGTTGCGGTGCGCGGTTCGTGCGTGGTCAAGTGGCTGCGAGGATGAGAAGCGGCCCGGATCGTTTTGTTTGGGGCGTGGTAAAGCGAGTGTCCTCATGCATCGGTGGGCGCGCGCGGAGCTCGGTTCGAGAGAACGAGAAATCACCGGCCCATGAAACTGAAACGGTCCTTTATCCTTGAGTAGCCCTTGCGGTCGTGCCGGATTAGGCGGCATGATGTCCGACGCCGACCGAGTTCAGGGGGAATTTGTCGCCAAGGATGCGTGACAAACCCCTGTTCCGCAGGCGTGGACGGTATCCGTGACGGAAGAAACAACTGGTCATATCCCCGTTTTGCTTCGGGAAGTGGGAGAGTTGCTGGCGGTCAAACCGGGGGAAACGGTGGTCGATGCCACGGTGGGTCTCGGCGGACATGCGAAGTATCTTTCCGAAGCTCTCGGACCGAGCGGGCATCTGATCGGATTGGACCTAGATTTCAACAGTCTGGTTGTGGCGAAGAGTCGGCTGGAAAATGCCGCGTGTCGCTGGGTTTTGCTTCAAACCGGTTTCGGCGATATCGTCGAGGCGTTGGCGTCGATTCAGGTGACGAAAGTCGATGTGATTTTGGCGGACTTGGGGATGAATTCCGCGCAATTGGATGATCCGGCTCGAGGGTTTTCGTTCCAGCGGAATGGGCCGTTGGATATGCGGATGAACACAGACTTGTCGGTCACCGCCGCTGAATTGGTCAATCGGCTTAGGGAGAAAGACTTGGGGGATTTGATTTTTCAAAACGCCCAGGAGCCTGGTGGGCGGCGCATTGCGCGGCGGATTTGCGAAGTGCGAAAAGAAGGACGAATTACTACGACGGGTCAGCTTGCGGACGTGGTGGCGGGTGCATTGGGAGTGAATCCGGATTCCCGAAAGTCCAAGATTCATCCGGCCACTCGAACTTTTTTGGCTTTGCGAATGGCGGTCAACGACGAGATGGGTCAGTTGGAAAAACTGCTGGAGGCGGCCCCTTCGGTTCTTTCGATCGGAGGACGGATCGGGGTCATATCGTTCCACAGCGTCGAGGACAAGATGGTCAAGCTTGACTTTCGCAAACGAAAGAACGAAAAAACCTATCGAATTGTGACGACGAAGCCGATGGTGGCTTCGAACGAGGAGCGGCGGACGAATCCGCGTTCGCGCAGCGCGAAATTTCGGGTGGCGGTGCGCGAGGCAGTGGAATAGCGAGAGTCACGGAAGAATCGTCGTTGTCGCTAGTCAGGGAGGATGCCGGAAATGGCGCGAGAGACGAAAGTCGGCCTCTTGGCCGGGCTGGCCTTCATTGTCTGTTTTGCGGTGATCCTTGCCAATCGAGGACAGCGGGAGTTTGCTGCCCTTGGTTCGTTGCCCGTGGATTGGCAGCGGGGCATGGGGGAAAAGCCGGGTGGGGGCGCGACACCCAAAGTGACACCGGTTGTCACGGCGTTTCGTGGTCACGCGCCCGTGGTGCCGAACGGCACGCCAACTTTCGGGAGCGGGCAGAATCCTTCGGACCCGCACGAGACTCCGACGAACGACGCTGTGGTTTTGAATGGGATTCGCGACGCCGCAGTATCAAGAACAAATCAAACGCCGGCAGGAACAAAGCCGACCTCAGTGCCTCCTTTTGGGCCTCGTGAACAGACCTTGGAAGAGCTGGCGGCTACTTTCGGTGGATCGAATTCCGCTCAACCCGCTGCGAACGGTGATCCGGTTCAGAAGCTTCCGGGCGGCGCCGCGAAGGGTTCAGGCGACTTGGCAAGCCCGCAGCCGAAGGGGCGGAAGTATGCCGTCGCTTCGGGTGATACGCTTTCGAAGATTGCGTTTGTTCATTACGGATCTCGTTCTCAATCGATCGTCAAGAGCATCTGCGACGCCAATCCGACTGTGCTTCCGAACCCGGATGAGTTGCGGGTTGGGGTGGTATTGGTTCTCCCGGAGCTTGCACAAAAGAACGCTTCCCCGGGTTCGAATGGAGCGTTGCTGGTGTCGTTGCCGGAGAAACAGAACACGCCAGGACCTGGCCATCTGAAGTCGGTGGGAGATTCCAAAGCGTCTTCGACTTCGCCGACAGGTCCGGGTGATAAAGCACAGAGTCAAGTTCCTTCCGGGAAGTCGCGGGCGGCTCGAACCGAAAAATCGGACAAAGGGAGTGAATCGGGGATTCGCTGGTACGAAGTCAAAAAGGGCGATCGATACGCAAGCATCGCCCGACAACTTCTTGGCGACTCTGGCCGATGGAAAGAGATTCATGAGTTGAACAAGGATCGTATTGTTGATCCACAGACCATCCGGGAAGGCATTAAGATTAAGTTGCCGGAAGCGGTTCGGGCCGAGAGTCGGAGTCGTCGGAAATGACGGCCGTTCGGTGTTGCGTGTTGATTGGATTCTTCGCGTTGCTCGGAGTTACGGTGGTTTATCTTCGCGTCGAGCAGTCGCGTTCTTGGTCCAACTGCGCGGTTTTGGAGGGGCGATGGACCGAACTGAGAAGAGAGCTCTGGCGCGTGCAAGCGGGTGTGGCCCGATTGAGATCGCCCACTCGGCTGCATGACAGCTTGGATCGGTTCCGAACAAGTCTCGTTGCTCGGGGAACACCCTGCCCCACGATTTCCGCGTCTCGAACCCTTGCTGATGAACCCATGGACTAACGTGGAAAACGATCGGACTACATTCCAAATTCACAGGTCGCAGCGACGTCGCGCGGCCTTTTTTCTTGTATTGATTCTGTTGGGATTCGGGGGTTTGTTCGGGCGTTTGTTGTACATCAATACGGCGTTGCATGATCCGCTTGTTTCGATAGGTAGTCGGCAGCAAAAAGGACAGGTCGCGGTTCCGGCGCGGCGGGGCATGATTCTCGATGCACGTGGGCGCGTGATTGCAGCCAGTCGCCGGCTCCCGGATGTATATGTTGATCCAAGTCGTGTGGATGACGCCGCAAAGCTCGCTCACGAATTGAGTATTCGATTAAACGTGCCGACTCCGCAGATTGAGGCAACTCTCCGACGCGATGCCGATTCACGGTATGTGGTCGTGGCGAGTCGAGTCGAGGAAGCGGAGGCGGACGCGATTCGGCACCTGCGCCATCCGGCGGTGGGATTCACGGAACGCGAGGTTCGGACGTATCCCTTGGGAACGTCAATGGCGCATCTTCTGGGGCTGGTGGGGCGCGACGGTCGTGGTTTGGAAGGCGTGGAAAAGGAATATGACCAGCACCTTCGTGGGCACGATGGTCGACGTTCGATGACGGTGGATGCTCGAAGGCGACCACTTTGGCCAAGAGATGTGGAGGAAATTGATCCCATCGATGGTGGGCATTTGGTGTTGACGGTGGATGCGGAAATCCAGCGGCTCGTTGAACAGATTTTAGATGAAACCATGATCGAGTTCGGGGCGGAAGGGGCCTTGGCGGTA
>JBBTCX010000324.1:0-9250 GCA_038043045.1 Planctomycetota bacterium
CCGCCCCCGCGCGTCTGCCTCGCCGCGTAGAAGGGGTTTCGCCACGGGCTGCTAGGCCAACCTGTAAGAAACGCCTACAATAAGGCGGATAACAATGGGGGGAATCGTTTTGCGGCTGCGTTCTCGAACTCTTATGGCTGCCATATGTTGCCTGATCACCGCATCCCATTCATTTGGCCATCTTTACGTTTTCGGATTCATGAGATCGGGTGCGATGCCCGCCTACGACGGTTCAGGTTGGTTGGGTGAATGCTTTCTCAACATCCCGGCTGAATCAGCGACCGATCTTATCGCGGCGGAGCGACACGTTTTGGGACGGGTGCCGGACTTCACTTTTCGGACCGATTGGATCGATTTCCCAGCCGGGCCATCTTCGTTTGGATTGGACGCTGACTTTGCAACCATGGGGGACTTCTTAAACGACTACATTCGTGAAGTATCCGACCCTGGCAAGCTCAATGAGAATTTTGGTCATTTTCTATTGCGGTTTAGCGGTTTCTTGAAAGTGTCCTTCGACGACGACATCGAAAGTGGTGACGGCGCGATCGGGTTGCCCATCTGGGTGGAATTTGGCTGCATGGGGCACGACGGTTACCGAACGAAAGTCGGCGAAGTATCCTATCGAATTCCGATCGTAAACCCCGTGGATGGTTTTTATCACGAGAATTTCATCATCGACAGCGTCGGGATGTTTCCCATTCGGGTGACCTATTTCAATCGGTACGATCCCAACGGAAATTTCGGCGCAGGGAGGGCGGGGATCGAGTTTTACAGCTGGCACGGTGGAGGCCTTGCATGGCCTGCGGGTGAGTTTTTAGTTCACGCGGTGCACGGGACGTCCACGATCGTCCCTCCCCGGATTATCTATTCTGAATCGGACAATCTGCCGCTTCTTCCGGGAGATTACGACGCGGACGCGGATTCCGACCTTCGAGATGCGCAATTCTTTCAGAATTGCTATACCGGTGACGGCGAGGAAAAAGGCGGGTTCAACTTGGACCTGGGATGTGAATGGTTGGACTTTGAAGAGGATCGTGACGTGGACCTGCTCGATTTCGGTTCGTTTCAACAAGTTATGTTTGAAAGGTAAACTGTGCCAGGTGCCTGGAAGAGCTTGTTTTCCGGGCGTGCTGTTGTTTACAATGACGAAGCCACCGCGTATGGTTGACGGTCGAGAAGGAAAGAGGCAATTTCGATGAAAACAGCATATCTCACATGGGCGCTTGGGACGGGTTTGGCCGCGATGGCGACAACGACGATCGCGTCGCCGATTCCTATTGGTACCAGCATGACAACCGTGACCTATACCACCGATCAAGAAGTCGTGAGTTTCACAGGATCGCGTGATTTTAACGGTCAAGTTCCGACCAACGCGACCGTTCTTGGCGCGGCTCCGAATATCAAGACGTTTAATTCCGCCAACGGTTTTGGTCGGCGAACCGCGCTCGCCAACAACGTTAACTTTGCCCATGTGATCGGTCCGAATGAAACCTTGATCGCCCACCCTTTTTTCAAATCCGACAACGGAGCCGATTATTTTCCGGGTATTAGGGAAGATTCTGATATCACGGTGAACGTGGGGCCTATTCGTTTTTCCGAACCGGTCAGTGTGGTGTCCAGTACGTTTCTGATGCACACGCTTTGGGTGGATGACCAAGCGGACATGCTGCCCCACCGTTATCACCATCTACACAATCAGCATACACAAACCAATCCATTCCGAGACTTATCCGATTTTGTTCACGGGGACGTGTTCGCCGATTTTCCGAAGCCCGATTTTGTTCTTGGCGACATAACCCCGACGTTTAACGGGAATGGAACCGACCTGCTGACGATGAGCGTGACTTTCCCCTATGACATGCTTCGAAGCATCGAGGAAACTGGACATATTGCTCCACCGCCCGGCCTGCCAGCGCCACACGGCTTTTTGGAACCGTTTCACTTCCATTTTGAGTATGTGGTAGTACCGGAACCGGCCACCCTATTGCTTCTTTCATTCGGCGGATGGGTTCTTTGGAAAAGGGCTCCGCGGCACAAAACAACACACGGGTAGCCGAAACACGTTCCGAAGTTTGCTTCAGAAATCAGCGACCAGGGTGGAGAGCGGCATCGCGGGTGTCCGAGGCCCGTTCGATGACAATCTCAGAGCTGGGCAATTCTTGTGTTTGCAAGACGAAATGGCGCGATCGTGCGTCGTGAATGCGTCCCGGCCAGAGGACCTCGAGGAAGAAATCCAGCGGCGGAATCTGGTGCCAAGGGGGTTTCACGTCCCAGCTTGTGGATAAGGTCTCGTACCCTTCTTGGCGAATGACCAAATCATAATCGCCGTACCATAGAAAGTCCGTGGTAACTTCAGACCGTCCGATTTCTTGGTCATTAAGAAAAACCAAGGCGTTGGGCGGTTCGGTGGTAATGGTTAGGGTTCGTCTGACACAGGCCAATTGCAAGGTGAATACCGGAACGAGAAACAGCCATCCATTGATTCTAAAAAACGAACGACGGATCATCATTTCTCCATTCTCGCACGGGAATCCAATTGATTGAGGCATCTAACTCAAACACCTTCGCCGACGCGCCGTTGTTATCGAGGATCGCCACAGTGCATCGACCCGTGACCCAGTCGGAACCCTCGCCGGGATTGGGGAATAGCTTACCATCTTGGAAACGATTGACCACCTCGTCGGTGTGGCCGGTGATGATGATATTGGCTTGCCGATATTTTTATGAAATAAAGACGATGCCCGCGTAACCGACGGAATCGTCTGAAACCGATTCTCCCAGTTCGGATGCCATCTCGCTACTGCACGTTTGATCCAGCAGTATTCCGTTTTTGGCCGCAAGTTTCGAAGCCGCCGCAACCGTGGCCGCTGCCGCTCCGCTGCTACAGGCGTTCTTGTGGGTAGAGGCCTCCGAGACGAGGGATTGCGTTTGCATCGAGCAAACCCGATCGATGAACCGGCGGTCATTCTCATCCTTGGCCCAGCGATTGGCTTCGACGCCGACGCCCTTGGGAACGAATCCGTAATTCGGCCCGTAGTGCGTCAAGTCCGTGGTGCCGATGATAAGGGCGTCGTAGCCATAGCATGTTAAGGTTCGTCCGATGGCTTCTCCAACTTCAGGAGCGGTCGCTCGCGCCGGAACCATGATAGGGAGAATTCGAGCACCGGGAAAAAAGTGCTGGACAAACGGAACTTGGACCTCGATGGAATGCTCTTCTTCGTGCGCGTACGGATCATCGACAATCAGATTCGTGTGACCCAGTACGCGCTCGGCCAATCGATCGTCTACCTCGACGGTACCGAGCGGAGTTTCCCATCGCCCAGAACCGAATAAAGCCGCTTCTTTCCCGCGGTATCGGTGGACCCCGCCGACGAGGACAACAACCGAAACTTGTCGAACAGCCAGAGTCTTGAAGACGTTAGCGGTCACCGCACCGCTATAGACCCATCCGGCATGAGGGACCAATCCGCCTACCACGCGTTCGTTCACGCTTGGCGGGAGCAGTTTGGCCGACATCTCAGCGATGGCCTCTTCGCACCCCACCCGCGTGCTCGGATAAAATCGCCCGGCGACGATGGCTTCTCGTATTCGCATGAAGTTTCCGCATGTAAGGAAAGCACGACCGAATCCCTTTGGGGTTGCATCGCGGCCGAACCCAGTTTCATTCTACCGGGGTATCGAACGGGAAGAAACATCACCGTGGCGCGTTACCGGCAAGTTGTTGGAGCAAGTCAGGGAGAACAATAGAAAATCGTGATCGGGGCATGACTTCATGGGCTCCGGTTTGGGAGGCGAGATTCAGCGCGGGAACATCGACATGAGAACCAAAAGCGACGATGCGCGGTTGCCTCGGGTGCGCGTGAGCTTGTACGATCGCTTGAACGGCCTCAACGCCGGGAAGATTAAGGTCGACGATCACGGCGCAGACCGGCTCCCGATCCAGTGCCGCAGAGAGGTCCGACGCCGTGCGCACAAGGTCTAGGGAAATTCCGCCGGATGCCGCCGTCGACCGTATCTTCGTGGCGAAGATCAAATCCTGCACAACGGCGATAATCTTCGATGTCGTGCCGGGGTCGGAGACCATTCGAGTCGCATCCTCCAAAACGATTCCGGGGTCGTTCTCTCCTCGGGTACTTGCGGAAGCATCGCCTTCCTAGGAAGCTTGGCCACCGCTTTATGGAGCGCCATCATAAGAAAGGGAAGACGCATTGGAAATCACTCCGATTCTCGTGGCGACCAGCGTGGTGTTGGTTTGTTCGATTAGTGTGGTGATGACCATCGTACGGTTGCCCGGCACATGGCTGATTTTGGCCACGGCGTTCGGACTCGGTTGGTACACGTCTTGGAGGGAAGTCGGAGCGTTGCTCATCGCCATTCTAGCGGCATTGGCCATCATCGGCGAACTTCTGGAGACGCTTCTATCCGCCGCGGTTGCACGCCGCGCGGGAGCTTCTCGACACGCGATGATCGGGGGAATGATTGGTTCGTTGGTCGGGTTGATTCTGTTTTCGTGTTTGATTCCGATTCCCATCATCGGGTCATTTTTGGGGGCGTTACTCGGTTGCTTCTTGGGGGCGGTGATCGGAGAGAACTGGAAGAAGCGCCGGCTGAATCAGAGCGCCAAAGTCGGAATGGCGGCGGCATGGGGTTTTTTGTTGGGCGCGGGAGCCAAAACAATGATCGGCGTGGTGATGGCCTGTGTGGTCGTTGCGTCGGCGGTCACTCTGTGCAAGCAAGGTACGCCTAATTCCCCGGACCCGATCCGACAGAATGACGCACTCCCCAATCATCAAGAAACACCCTAAGACCTTCGGGACATTGGGCGGCACGGGTATACCGGACTTCAAGTAGCTTGATTACATCACTTCCGGAAAGTCGGTAGGTCGTGGTCAGGCGCGTGTTCGAATCGATGAAAGACTCGACCACTTTGTAGCGATTGGTCTGACCGTCAGATCCCGTGGAATCCAATTCACTGACCAATGCGTGAACCGTTGAATCCCACACGCCTTGAACGCGCGTCGGACCGGTTGTAGAGCGATTGTCTAGCCAAACGCCTTGGTATTTCTTGTCGACGGTGTTGTACGTCAAAAGTCCCATCGCGCTAAATTTTCCAGAGTCGGTCGTGCTGGCGTACGAGCGGCGAATGGCATGACGGTTGAGCATCCAGGTGATTTCTTCCGACCCTTGAACCGTGGCAATTGTCTTTCCTGCTCGATCGAAGTGCGTCTCCACCAGTTTCCAGGGACCGATTAGAACTTCCAACCGTTCCAGTTCCGGCGTGGCGGGTTTCTCATCGGGAGTCGTTGGCGGCGTTTTCGGTGTTGAACGCTCTTCCGCATGAATCACGGGCAACACGACCACAAGCAGAGCCGTCACAACGATCCAGTACGAAAACATTTTGATGATGTTCATGGGTTCGGTCTCATGGAAAAATCACGCTCCCACCAATTGCTGCGCCCGTTCAAGGACTTGTTCGATTCCGACACCGACATACGAAAAGAGTTCTTCCGCCGTGCGACCCGATTTGGGCATTCGTCGTGCGCAAAGCCCCGCCACCCGAATATCGCCAAATTCAGCAGCGGCTTCGGCAATTTCCGAGTGAAGCCCGCCGACATAATTGTCCTCCACGGTCAGAACCGAGTGTCGACCGGATCGGGCAGAAGCGAGAATCGGCGAAGCGTCCATCGGAAAAGTATAGGCATCGAAAACGTTACAAGCCACGCCACTCGCCTTTAAACGGTCGGCTGCTTCTAGAACGGTATGAAGCATATATCCCGAACTCACCAGGGTCAGGTGGTCGCCCCGTCGAAGTTGCTTGCAGCCGCGTAATTCAAACGCCTCGTTCATTTCATAAAGAAACGGCGCATCCGGACGATGAGTTCTAAGGAAACACATGCCGCGATGATTCGCAGCAAGCTCGCAACAACGGTAGGCACTAACCGCATCGCTGGGATGAAACACAACGCAAGCCGGTATACCCTGTCCAACATCGACGCGAGTCATGCTTCTGAAATAGGCCATATCCGAAAGCGACATCTGCGACGGACCATCGGCGGCCAAGGATACGCCCGAATGCGAACCAACGATTTTGATGTTTGCTCGGGTAATCGCGGCCATGTCGATCTGGTCCGTCGCGCGCGCCAGGAACTTTGCAAAACTGCTGGCGAAGGGAATTTTTCCCGCGGCGGCCATTCCCGCGGCGGCGCTGATCATGTTTTGCTCGGCGATTTTGCATTCGAAGAAACGCGTCGAGTGTCGTTTTGCAAAAAGATTGGCAAACGTTGAATTGCTTACGTCGCCGTCGAGCGCGACAATTCGTTGATCCGCGTCGCCCAACGCTACCAAACCCACGCCGTAGGCAACGCGGGTGGATAGTTTTCGGGTGTTTAACGCCGTGGAAAGATCGCATCGGGTTAGGGCGTCGGCAAATGGCGCAATGTGAATCGACTTGACATTCGAAGTGGATTTAAAAGCAGCCGACACGCGTGGAACCGCCAAAGGCTCCGATCGGGCGTGAAGTTGAACTCCCGAGGCGTCCAACTCGGCATAAACACTCGGAACATCTTTCGGCGGAACGGGTTTGCCGTGATAGTTTTGCTTTTGAATCGACGGCACGCCCCAGCCCTTGATGGTTTTCGCCACGACGGCCACCGGTTTTTTCGAGTCATCCGCGAAGGTGAAAACCTTGGACAATGCCTCTGGATCGTGACCATCCACTCGACGAACCTCCCAACCGAAAGCAAGAAGTTTGTTTGTGATGGATTCGGCGGATTGCTGCGCGGAGACTTCACCGGCTTGACCCCAGCCGTTGCAACTGAAAATGGCGCAAACGTTTGTCAGACGGTAATCAACGATGAAATCAGCGGCTTCCCAAACTTGGCCTTCGCGCGATTCGCCGTCGCCGAGAATCACAAAAACCCGTCGCGGTGAATGGTCTAGTCGTGCTGCCAACCCTAATCCGGCACCGACGGATAAACCCTGTCCCAAAGAACCCGTGGCTGCGTCGAAAAAAGGAAACCCCTCCGTCGGATTGGGATGTCCATCCAAAACGCTGGACATTTCGCGCAGCGTTTTGAGGTCGTCCACGCGGAGCATTGTTTTGTTTTCTCGGCTTGTTCCAACCGCCCCACCAAGGTCTGCATAGACCGCATAAACAATCGGAACCGCATGCCCCAACGAAAGCACCAACCGATCCGCCGTCGGATGCCAAGGGTCGCTCGGATCATACCGCATCTGCCGGTACATCAACTCGATCACAATGTGGGTCAGCGCAAGCGCCGTCGACGGATGACCCGAACCCGACGCCGTGGTCATTTGCACAACGTGCTTGGCCAACTCGATAGCCTTGGCGTGAATGGCACTGCTTGAAGACACAAGACACTCCGGTAAGGATGATCGTTATTCCCCTCGAAACTGCGGCGGACGCTTTTCCAAAAACGCCGTGACGCCTTCACGGTGATCGCGGGTCTTTCCCGCCGTGGTCTGGAGCATGGCTTCGAAGTCGAGTTGCGTGGTGAGATCGGCGGACCATGCGGCGTTGAGCGCACGCTTCGTAAGCGCCAAACCGCGCGGCGGAAGCGAGGCCAGTTTTTTCGCCAAAGCGGTCGTCGTGGTTAATAGCTGAGCGTCGGGAACCACCTGATTCACCAAACCCATTTGAAACGCTTCGGCGGCGGGAAGTTTCCGTCCGGTCATGGTCAATTCCGCCGCACGCGCGATTCCAACCAATCGAGGCAAGAAAAACGTGCTTCCACAATCCGGTACGAGTCCGACGTGAATAAAGGCTTGCACAAAGCTCGCGGATTCAGCGGCAATCCGAAGATCGCCGGCCAACGCCAAGCTCGCACCTGCACCGGCCGCAACACCGTTCACCGAAGCAATCACGGGTTTTTCCATCGTTCTAAGTTTGGCAATGATCGGGTTGTAGCCGTTTCGAAGACGATCGCCCAATTCAATGGGTTCATCGCCCTTGTATCGATGGGCGACTTCGGCGAGGTCTTGTCCGCTGCAAAAGGCACGGCCAGCGCCGGTGATGACGACACAACGAACGGCGGCATCCTTCTCCGCATCACGAACGGCTTTGCTAAGTTCCGAGATCATGGCCTCATTGAATGCATTGAGTACATCCGGGCGATTTAACGTAATCGTGCGAACGCCTCCGTCGTCTTGAACAAGAATGGCGGTTGGATTTTCAGGCATACGGAATCCTTTTTTGATTGTTTTAGAAAGAACGCGCGATCAACGGCCCTTAAAACCCGGTTTACGTTTTTCCTGGAACGCGCGCATCCCCTCACGCTGATCCTCCGTGGCAAAGAGCGTGTAAAACAGTTTTCGTTCGTATTCCAAACCTTCGGTGAGAGGAAGTTCATCCGCTTTCAGCACGGCCTCTTTGGCCAAACGAAGGGCCATGAGCGGTCGTTTGGCGATCTCACGGGCGAGTCGAATGGCTTCGTTCAAGTACTCCTCTTTGGAGACCACCCTAGTGACAAGTCCGGCGTTGAGAGCCTCTTGGGCGGTGAGGAATCGGGCATTGAGCACCATTTCCATTGCACGAAACTTTCCGATCGCTCGGGTAAGCCTCTGCGTCCCTCCTGCTCCAGGCATGACCCCAATGTTGATCTCCGGTTGGCCAAAGACGGCCGATTCCGACGCGACGATCATGTCGCAATGCATGGCCAGTTCGCATCCACCGCCCAAAGCATAACCGCTCACCGCCGCGATCAACGGTTTTCGAATCTGTTTGATCCGCATCCAACGGGCAAACTGATTCCGCTCGTACATGTCCACGACCGACGCCTCGGCCATGTCGCCGATGTCCGCTCCGGCCGCAAAAGCTTTTTCACTACCGGCGATGACTATAACATAGATTTGCGGATCGAGATCGAAAGCTTCCAATCGATCCACCAGGGATTTCATCATTTCGAGGGAAAGGGCATTGAGAACCTCCGGTCGGTTCAATTGGAGAATAGCGACCTTTCCATCGGTGCGTGTCAAAACCATTTCGGCCATTGAAGCCTATTGTTACCGGACGAATTGGAATTGCAACGCAAACGGAGCCGCTTTCTTCGGTCGAAATGAAGGTGCAAACACGGGATATACCCCTGTGTATAAGACAAGGAGCGGCCCGGAGTAACATTCCCTGAGCAAGGATTGTGCGTAACATTGCGGTGGTCGATAACTTGAATAGGTGTTTTTCCGATTTTGCCGGGTTTTCGAAGGTCCACGACTGAGGTACTATAGAGGTCTGGCG
>JBBTCX010000324.1:9260-19221 GCA_038043045.1 Planctomycetota bacterium
AACGCCATAATGCACCGAAACCCGGTTGGATGACAGCGTCGGGCCATGACCCGTGGAAGAGTTGACGTTTGGACGGACACAAGGACTGAGGGAGATCTTCGTATGAATCGTCGGGTTCGTTTGATGGGGGTGGCGGCGCTTGGTTTATCCGCCGTGGTCTTGACCGCGTCACTTCGTGCGGGTCCGGAGCGAAGCAAGACGGCGACGGCGCCTCGGGAAGTGAATCTGGTTGGGAAGATCACCGACCTGCACAGCTACATGACCGCCAAACCTGGAACAGCGGCCAGCGCCAAGGTGGCGCAGCAGGCCATTCGATCGGGTGTTCCTGCCGTGATAGAGACGGAAGACGGCATCGTCCTTGTCGGCCAAGGCGAAAAGGGTCCGATGCGAACGCTGCTTCCTTTTGCTGGACGCGATGCGGAATTGAAGGGAAGACTCTACGAAAAAGACGGCTTGCGGTACATCGATATCGTGACGGCCAGTCGCCCGCAACGTCCGGATGAAGAGGGCGAAGGAGAGCACGGTGCGGAAGAAGAGGGCGACGACCCGGATGCCCCACCCGACGAGTAGGACTCGTAGGATATAACATTCGATAGAATGCGTTTTGGGGGCATGAGCGCTTCCGGCTGTGGGCCACTGCTCAAGAGCTGTGGTTCTGCAACAGAATTCGGACCGGCACAATCCTGTTCCCCAAGAAGATAGAAAATGCCGACGACGTCAGACACGATTGACGATCAAGGGCCCCACGGCACGAATGACGACTGTGAACGCCATATTGGCCATTGATCCTCAATGGCTTCCCGTATTTATATTCGTTGCTCGTATTACAGACGTCTCTCTCGGCACCGTTCGCTTGATTTGCGTTACCCGGGGGCAGCGTCTGGTCGCGGTCGTCCTGGGCTTTTTTGAAGTGCTCATTTGGGTGACCGCGGTTTCGAGTGTCTTGTCTCACCTAGACCGATGGATCAATATCCTGTCTTATGCGGCGGGGTTTGCGGCAGGCAGCGCTCTGGGAATGCGCATCGAGCAAAGCCTTGCCCTTGGGGTACAAATGGTCACGCTCTTGTCTCGCGGAGAAGCTCACGCGGTTGCGGCTCGACTTCGTTACGCCGAGATGGTCGTGACCACGTTCGAAGGAAGCGGACGCGAGGGTCCAGTGGCCATCTGCTTCGTTGTGGTTCCCAGACGACAGACCCCGCTCGTCATCCGCATGGCCCGCGAAGTTGACCCCAACGTGGTGGTCACCGTGGAAGATGTTCGAGACACCACCGCCAAGCAACCCGGTTTACAAAGCGCGAAACTTCCGACCGCGTTGCTCAAGTGGCCGGGGCTTCGGCGATAACTCTCCAAAAAGTGATGTAACCAAATGTCGACGATCTGGCTTTGGATTGGCTTCCTGGTTTTTGTGATGATCATGCTTGCGCTGGACCTCGGCCTCTTTCACCGCGAAGACAGGGTGATTCGGTCCCGAGAGGCGTTGGTTTGGACCGGTTTTTGCGCTATTCTTTCGCTTCTTTTCTGTGGCGTCACGTACTATATCTACGATCACAACATCCTCGACATTGCGACATCCTACGGACAACAACTCACCGGCAAGCAAGCGGCGTTGCAATTCCTCACCGGGTGGTTGATCGAACAGTCCCTCAGCCTCGACAACGTTCTCGTCATCGCCCTGATCTTCACGTACTTTCGCGTTCCCCAGGAATATCAACACCGTGTTCTCTTCTGGGGGATCTTGGGCGCATTGGTGATGCGAGGGGTGATGATTTTGGCCGGTACGGTCTTGATTCACCGATTCTCCTGGATCACCTATGTCTTCGGCGGCCTCCTCTTCCTCACCGCCGTCAAACTTCTCCTCACCAGCGACGACCACATTGAACCCGACAGGAATTGGCTTGTCCGCATTGCCCGACGAATCTATCCGGTAAGCTCAGACTACCACGGACACGACTTCTTCGCCCGAGTCAACGGGAAAAGAGCAATGACCCCCCTGTTCCTCGTCCTTCTGGTCGTGGAAAGCACCGACGTCTTGTTCGCCGTTGACTCCATTCCGGCCATCTTCGCCGTAACCACCGACCCGTTTCTCGTCTTCACCTCCAATGTATTTGCGATCCTTGCCCTGCGATCGCTGTACTTCGCACTTGCCGGGGTCATGGACCGGTTTCGCTTTATCAAAACAAGCCTCGTTTTCGTTCTCGCATTCGTCGGAGTAAAAATGCTCCTCGCTCATGCTTACCCCGGCGCGATTCCAACCGGTCTCTCTCTCGCCATCGTCGCAGGTATTTTGGGCGTCGGCGTCGCTGCATCGCTCCTCGCCAAACCCCATGACGGAAAGGCGTCGTAACCACCCATGCCCACTGATTTCACGGATATGGCTCAGTTCACGTGGAAATATGTTCGCCGCATCACCATTCTCATCGTCGGAACAGCGGTGTTGTTGATTGGGATCGCCCTCATTGTGTTGCCCGGACCGGCCATCATCGTGATCCCCGCCGGACTGGCGATCCTTGGAACGGAGTTCGTGTGGGCCAAGTGGTTCCTGAACCGCATCAAAAAACGCGCTATCGCCTTACGCAACGCCATCACCGGTTCCAAAACTGAAGGAGTGCCGCCGCCGACTTTCAATCTTTCGGTTGAGCGTCCTGAACCAAAACAAACGACCACCGCGCAATGATATGTACTACGGGCAAATCCCCGGATTGCTCGGTCGCGGCGTTAATACCCACGGGGTTAGATCTCCTGCACCATTGAGCACGTTCATCAGCGCGACAACGTCCAGCACGCCAAATCCCCCGTTCTGATCGATGTCCGTGCTGTAACGCCCCCAAGGCGGAGACGCCGGCGAGCTCAAAAAATTCAAGAGCGCCAACACATCCCCTTGATCGGTGATGCCATCGCCGTCGGTGTTGCCCGGGTGAGCAATGAAGCTACCCGTCACCGCACCAGAGGGCCCATAGCTCAGAGTCGTTACCGCTCCGGGTGTAATGGGTCTCTGGAGGCGAACCGTATGCGTGCAATCCCCGTGATTCATCACCGACCCGATCGCATTCGCGGGCAACCCGCCGGTCTGCGTCTCGCACAGGCTGAAACAATTCGCCGACGCACCTACTGGTGCTTTAACAAAGAACGTATCAATTCCCGCGGGACTTCCATCGAGCCTCCTAGGTGACCTGGCATCCACCACTTCGTCGGGCGGTTCAACAAAGTCGACCAGTCCCACCGGACACGCCAATTGGCCCGACTCGCAGGTAATCTCCAGACATCCTCCCCCGGATTCCGCGGCCCCACCCACTCTCAACAAATAATTTGAACCCAACGCAACATTCGCCTCCAACAGCGACGTGGAATCCTCGCAACCGCTCGAGTCATCATCGTAGGCCAGCAACCGACTGTTGGTGACAGGACATGTCACTCCGGAATACAAAGCCAACCGCGTATCGAACACCGCTGCCCCACAGGTGCTCACCCGCAATCGTCCCGTGCAGGAGGCCGTATATCGGTACCAAGTATCCCGATCGATATTGGTGCTGCCACCCTCTTGGCATCCGGTCGGAATCGCCGGTCCATCGGTCGTCGCCGTGACCGTGCTAAACAACGAGGTTCCGTTCGATAGGGTCGCCGCACTCGCACATACGTTGTTGATCGTGCACGACGACGTAGTTACCGAAATCCGATACGGCCCCACCGACCCCGACTCACTCAGCACCGGGTAATAGTAAATATTCGCCGGAAGACAGAACCATTTCATGGTCACGTTGCCGTCCGCGCACAAGTTGCAAAAAGCGGCCTCGGTTGAGTAATCCGAGCAGGGGCAACCGATCGCCAGATTCAACCAGGCATTTTCAAAGGGCGGCGTCGTTCCGCAGAATTCTAAGGTGACATCCGACATTTGCGTCACCCGAAAAGCGGCCCACGTTTGATTCCCGGGAAACAGCAGCGGACAATCATTGCTGGAAAACGTATTGTCTCCCAAGTAGATATGCGGCAAGGTTTCTATAGGAACTTCGTCGCATTGATCCCCGACCGCCGCGGGTTGGCACGATACAGTCAAGGTCCCCGTACCGGATTCCGTCTCCGACAAAATGGTGAACCCACCCACCCGCAGCTTGTAACAGGTTCCCTCCGTCACCCGCGCATGGATTTCTGAGGTAAAGTCACATCCCACCGCGTCATCGTTGCAAGCCACGAGCTGACCATTGTTCGCCGGACAGTCGCAACCTTCATACAGCGCCATCCGCGTGTCAAAATCCGCGTCATTGCACGCGCTGATCGACACCACGCCCGTGCATTCCGCCGTGTAATCGTACCACACGTCATTGCCCATCCGCACGCCGAATCCCTCGTCGCAAATTTCGGGCAACGGCAATCCATCCGTGTTGGCGCTCAAAGTGGTGAAATCCGTGGTTCCCGTGGCAAGCGGCAAAGCCTCGGCACATTGGTTGTTGGGAGGCGACGTCGAGCAGCTCACCCGCAATTGATAATCCCCGGTTTGAGCTTGAAAACCGGCCACGCGAAGAAAGTACGTCGAGCCCATGCTGACAAGAAATCGGACTTCGGAGTTGAGCGTATTGGGCTCCGCACAGCCGTCGTCGTTGCAAGTCAATTCAACGCCGCCACAACTTGAGAACACCGACAATGTCGTATCCAGATCGCTGCCACACGTACTAACCGTGGCCGTCCCCGTGCAATCCGCCGTCCAGCAATGCCAAATGTCGGCGACACCGCCGCACGGACTGATTTGGGTTCCCGTGGCCCCATCGGTAGTGCCAAAGTATGGCACATTGGTTTGGACGGGGATGCAACCGATGCACTCCTCACCGCTTCCCCCGCCGCAAACCTGACAAGTATTCTGAGCTTCAGCGGCACACGCTTCCGTCCAGTCCGACATGCAGCAACTGGGTTGCGCAGAACAAATCGCGTCGCAACATTCCGGCGTGGAACATCCGCCGCCCAGGTGAGCGCTGCAACAATCCGCTTGTGAAGTCGAACAAGCCGGATGGTCCGCCGTGCAGGTGAGTCGCATCTTTCCAATGCCCGTCCCTGTCTGAAAAGCGCCCACCCGAATCTTGTACCCCTGATCCCGCACCACTCGCGTGGTTAATTTGGAAGCCAACGGCGCCGGAGCCGGAAAGGGGCCACAACCATCGTCATCGCACGCCAGGGGATTCCCCGCCGGAGGACAACCCGTTCCAACATAAACCGCCACTTTCGAATCAAAGCCTCCTTGGTCTCGTGGCAGCGTATCACACATATCCACTTCAAGGGTGCCCGTACAAGTCGCCACGTAATCAAACCAGATATCTTGATTCAGTTGGTCATCAAGGAATTCAAACATGCACGAGGGTTCTGCCGGACCATCGGTCGACGCATCCAGGTTTTCCAGATCGATGAGCACCCCGTCCAATATCGGAAGCGCGTTACCACAAAGATCATTGGCCGGGATACCGGCAGTTTGACCAAGACCATTTGGGCTGGACCCGATGATCGGAATTTCGTCGTTGAGCTTGATTGGGGCCAATGAAGAAACGCCCTTAGTCGCAGTCCAGGCTTTCTTGGCTATGGAAATGGTGCGCGCCGGCCCAACACTTATTGGTTCAGTTTCACGAATTGCGGATCGTGTCGGGTCGGTACTTGTGTCATCCGCTAACCCCTGTCGCTCAAGCCCAAGCGTGCACATTACCGAAAGCATCACCCCAATGTAGCGCCGGCAATCTTGGTTTCTCATGGCTCTATTCTCGATTCTCCTTCATCACCGTCGCGTAGACTGCGATGATCGACCCCCTTTTCGAAACGTCCCCATTATATTCTCGCACCGAATAGGACGCGTTCCAGTCCGTCCAAAAAAAAGAGGCTCATAAGAGCCTCTTCAAAGTTCAAGGTACACGAATGAGAGTTATGACCGAGTGCGACGCACAAGGGCGATCGCCCCCAAAGCCAACAAACCCAGCGTCATCGGTTCGGGAACCGCCGTTCCACGCAACGTGAACGTACGGATACTTCCCGTGTCCATTGCGGCATCATCAATCGCCAGCAAAAACCAAGAATCCGTACCCCCTGGTCGGCCCACGAATTGCTGGAATCCCAGATCCGCGCCGTCAGACAATCCTTCCGGACGATAAGTCCCTGAAACAATTGGCGTTCCCGGCAAGCTTATAGCGCTGTCTTGGAAAGTTAGATTCACGTCCGTCACGTCGGCCATTCCGCCCCGATCGGTCATGATTTCAACGACATCGCCGTAGGGATTAATGAGATAAAGGTCTAGATCCCCAGGCGCTGTATGCGACAGCCCGTTGATGGAAAGCTCGATGGTTAGAATCGATGGGACCGTCCCAAGCATGGAAAGAGGAAAAACCCCGATCCCTTCATCCCGAATGTTCCCACCAGGTGCGGTGAATGAAAACGGCACCTGGCCTTGAGCGTTTAAAGGCAATGTCAACATCGTCAACACGCCTGACAGAACTAGACTAAACGAGCTTCTCATCCTTCCGACCTCCGTCCAGTATGAAAGCGCCCCTCGCGCCATCCGATACCGGCTTACACAGGTGAGGCAGTTTCCCCTCTCACGCGTGATGCCACAAATCCCCTTAACTACCCGACCAAACAGGTTGGTCAGTCATGGCAGTATAGGGCACTTTAGAAAATAACTCAACTCAAAGAAAAAAAATTTCGGAAAATAAAGAAATCACAAGGTCCGATATCTGCAACGCCCCTTTATGGGCTCATTTCAGTCTATTTCTCGGAACTAGCTAAATTGGGGGATCGGAAGAGCTTTGTTACGGTACGCAACTTTGGAATTGCGGACCGTTTAAGACTGAAAAATAGGCCAAAAAATCAACTTGGTCCACGTCATCATCCCCATCGGAGTCAAACGCACAACGGCAGTTCTCAAATGCAGGCTCGCCGTCACTAGAAAAACAGGTTTGGAAATCAGAGAAATCGTGAAGATCTACCGAAAATGACTCGAAATCCACTAGATTCACCGGAATGGGGATACCCGTCGGAGTACTCAACCGAGCAGGAATTGGATTCGTTCGGATGAACCTTATAAAAGGTGCGGGTAAAGAGGAAATAACTCGAAAATGAATTCGCCCAATTATTAAATCCATGCGGGTAGCTTGAGTTCCAGGCAATATGCCAACGGCCATCTCAATCCGACCAGGGGTGCAGAGTTCGGTGATTGGACAAGCACTTCCGAAAAGCAAAGCGATGAACGGAGGATCCCCAGCTTCTAGAGAAAGAACCTCCAAACCCGTTTGACTAAACTCGATAAAAAACTGGCCCCCTGCCACTTGGACAGGAACATTGGTCATGCGAATCGTTGCGACAAACTCGTCCCCTTGAGTCTGGCAGATGTCGGCCACTAGGTTCAATTGTGCATCGCCGCAATCTGAATATGCCTCGTTCGAGACTAAAACTAACGTCGCAACTGAAAATAGACAAAATGCGTGACGATTAGTCAACCGCCGTAAAGTCCCCATATTAACCTACCCCCCAAAAAAAAGCAAAAGGCTTCTCAAAATAAAAGCCCGGCTCTCCCCCAGCGCGAACCCCTGTACCCGTCACCATTTTACCGGGCGAACCGCATTTTTGCAACAACTCAGCGTAAACAATAAGGGTATCAGGCGTCTGTTGCTTGCAGCGCGCCAACCAAAGTGCTAAATTGAACCGGTCATGTGTCGCAATATTTGCGCCACAAGATTGAGACAAGAAGCGCATCGGGGGGCTACTTGCCTCGTTGGGCTACGGGGTTTGGCCTGGTGGTTTTATCGATCCGGTTCTGCGCTAACAAGGGCAGATGAGGGTTTGCGCGCTGGAATAGGCCGGTTGCCTCGGCGGGGGACAGGGTTCATGAAGTACGACACGATCTACGCCGCTTTAGCTGCTTCACGTCGGCTTGTTGGTGGCATTTGTCTTTGCGTTTTGCTTTCACTTGTTGTTCCGGTAAACGGCGCTCCAGATGTCATCGTTTCCGGTCTGCCGGGTACATCGGCCTACGCCAACGTTAACGGCATTTCTGCCTTCGCGATCGGAACGGTTTCGTGCAACATCGGCGACTCAAACGCGCGATGGACATCAAGTAGTAACCAACATCCTGTGATTGGGCAGAATCTATTTCGCCTGAAAGACGGGCGTTTCGAACACATCGGAATGTCTTGGGTCAAGCATGGTTTCTTGGTGGTCAGCGAATCGAATAGCGATTGTGGCGTTTGCCCCACTCCGGGACAAGCCACCGACGTGCTGCGGCCTGGATGTGCCGACACCTATTCGTCGGCTCTTAATGGCGATCAATCTCGAATGGGTCCCAAGTCGCAGGTCAATGCGTTCACTGGGTACTTTCCTTATCCGCCAATACGTCCGGTTTTCCCAAATCTAATAAACGGGAGACTTCAAGTTCATAACGAGGACATTATTCCAGCGATGAATGAGGGGGCCCGTTACTTCATGGAAGGTCACTACATCTTGCCTGACGATGCCTCGGGCGGCGAAACCGCTCTCAACAACGCTTCGTACCGAGAAGTCCTTGTAAGCGGTATGGATGCACAGGGACGGTACGTCTTGAACCGGACCGGCCCCACCGTGCAACAAGATCCGGCCATTCGCGCATGGCGAACGATCGACCCTACAGTCGTCGAAACCGACATGCGCGTTCCCGGCGATCCCGGTGAAGGACTTTTCATCTTGGCTGCCAAAGCCACTCAACTTGATTCGGGATTCTGGGAATACGAATATGCCTTGCATAATTTTAACTCGGATCGTTCCGGAGGTTCGTTTTCCGTACCCGTTCCTCAAGAAGGCAGCCCTTCTGAATTCGGGTTTCATGATGTCGATTATCATTCCGGTGAGCCGTACGAAGGAACCGATTGGACGCCGACGATCTCCAACGGAATATTGACGTGGTCGACCGCGCCATTCAACGCTCAGAACGACACGTCCAATGCCCTACGTTGGAGCACCACGTACAACTTTCGCTTTCAAAGCGGCGCGGAACCGATGACAACGACTGTCACTCTCGGTCTTTTCAAGCAACCGGGTTTTCCCGTAGAGGTAACCGGATCCACTCTTGGGCCTCGACTTGACCTGATCGATTGCAATCAGAATGGGTTGAGCGACGCCTGCGATTTGGATTGCGGGCTGGTGGGCGGAGCGTGCGATCGGCCGAATTGCGGGCTATCGATGGATTGCGATGAAAACGGAATTCCCGATGTTTGCCAAGTGGATTGCAATCACAACTTGAGACCCGATTCGTGCGACCTCTCCTCCGGAGAGAGCTTGGATTGCAACGAAAACGCTGTTCCCGACGAATGTGAACCGGATTGCGACGGGGACGGCATCACGGATGATTGTGACGGATCGGACGCGGACGGAGACGGATTCATCGATTGTGACGACCTGTGTCCCTTTACGACTCCGCCTGACGACTGCATCTGTCCATCCCTCGTGGAATGCTGTTGCGCACTTAATTTTTGCTTTGACGCTTCGCCGGAGGACTGCATCGGCATCGGATGTGTCCCCGAATGTTTTGGTTCGCGGTGTCGAGAAGGTTGCTTGCCCGGCGATGGCGACGGAGACGGTGATCAGGATTTGGCGGACGTAGCGGCCTTGCAGAATTGTTTTAGCGGACCACGTGGGGGCCCTACCTACGTCCTGCCCGGAGAGGATTGTCTGCGATCTTTTGATGAAGATCAGCAGAATGATATCGACTTGGCGGATTTCAAGAAATTTCACGGGGTTTTCGTGGAGGGTCCTTGATCGGGACCTAAAATTACCAGGACGGGTTCCCTCATCGGCATGGATGGCGTCGAGCTGAGTTTGGAACAAGGGTCGCACGACTTAAGGAGGAGACGTGCATGATTGGTGAATATCGGCTGAAACATTGCCGGTTTTCGAAGTGTGGCCATGCGCTGGAAAATAAGCCAATTCTTGCCGACGATTGGACGGTTGAGCTTGCTCATCGTCATGG
>JBBTCX010000325.1:0-26211 GCA_038043045.1 Planctomycetota bacterium
GTGAAAAACGCCTGCGTGATGCATTGGTTTGATTCGATGGGGTCGCCGCCGGCGATTTATTCGGGACAGTTTCAAGGGGATGTGTTGACCGTAACAACTCAAGGTGCTTTTGGACACACAAGAGCAGTTTTCGACTTGGCCAAGGAAAAGCAGTATACTTTCAAGATGGATGTGTCACAGGATGGCAGTGTGTGGCATCCATTCATGGAGGGAACCTATGTTCGCCAGGGTTAACTAGATCGGTATGCGGCGGCTGGGTTTATCGCTTGCGTTTGTGATCGTCGTGATGACGTGGGGAGGGACTCCTTGCCTCGCGCACGTGTTTCAATTTACGAATGTCCACGTCGTTTTGAAATCCGACGAAACCTTTCAAGTCGACATGACGGTCGATGTCGACGCCTTGGCACTAGGCTTACCGCCGTCCCTGCAATCGGCCACGCTTGCGGCGCGACTCCGCGAATTGGATGCCGACCAACGCGAATTCGCAAAATCCAACGCGGAGAGCACTCTTCAAAAACGGGTTCGCATTCGTTTTGACGGGGCGGAGGTCGTGGGTCGAACGACGTTTCCGCAATACACCGGCGAAGTCAGCGGAGAAGGTGAGACCGCAACCTTCTTTGGAACAACAGCTCGTTTCCAGGGCGCGATTCCAACCCTTGCGAAAGAATTCACTTTCGGCGCTTCGCGCACATTTCCCGTGGTGAATCTGACCATTGACGACGAGACGACCCAACAATCAGAGAAATACATACTTGGCGCATCGGAGGACAGTCCCCGGTTTCGATTGCATGAACCGGCGCAGAAGCGAGACCACCTTGGGACGGCGATTCGATATGGTGTTCTCGGGTACGAGCACATCGTTCCCAAGGGGTTGGATCACATTTTGTTCGTGTTGGGATTGTTTTTGCTGAGTACGAAGTGGCGGCCACTGCTGTGGCAGGTGACGGCGTTCACGATCGCACATTCGCTGACGCTGGCCCTTGCGGTATGTGGAGTGGTATCGTTGTCGTCGCGGGTTGTGGAGCCGCTCATCGCGGCATCGATTGCGTATGTGGCGATCGAAAACGTGGTGACGACAAATCTCAAACCTTGGCGACCGGCGGTGGTGTTTGGGTTCGGGCTATTGCATGGAATGGGTTTTGCAAGCGTGCTGCGAGAATTGGGGTTGCCGCAAGGTGAGTTGGTGACGGCCCTGTTAATGTTCAATGTCGGCGTGGAATTTGGGCAACTGAGCGTGGTGTTGCTGGCGTTTCTTGCGGTCGGGTGGTTTCGGCAAAAAGAATGGTATCGACTGCGAATTACGGTTCCGGCGTCGGTGATGATCGCTGGGGTCGGGTTGTATTGGTGCGTGACGCGGGCGATCGGGATCGCGTAGTTGCGACGATGGTAACGTTTGTGTTAGGAGATTATGACAAAATGTCCAAGACAGGCCGTTTTCGTTTGAGTTAGGCGCTGTCTTTCGGTACAGTGGCGGTTTGGCGATTGACAAATGGGAAATGTCGATAGAAAGACTTGGCGGAGCTATTTTGAAAGAGATGCATCACCCTGCTCATGCGTAATTCATTGATTTTAGTGCTGTCCTCTTTGGTATTCAGTTTGAACGCGTCGACCACTTTTGCCCGGGGGCCGACACGCACGCCCAAGGTCGAATCGCAGAAGGACCTACGCGAAAAGCTCGCCGACTATGTCGTTGAAGAGATCGCCGCAACCGAGCTTCTCCAATCGGGTTCAGCGGTAAGGACCGACCAATTCACTGACCCTGGGGACTATAGTGGGGCCTTTCGTTTCGATAATCGCCATCGAACGTATTTCCTCCACGTTCCAATTGGCTATGACGGTCAAGCGCCGATGCCGCTTGTGGTCATGCTACATGGAGGCGGCGGGACCGGATTTCAGGTCGCTCGTGACACCGGGTTCAATGACTTGGCCGATGCGCAAGGCTTCCACGTAGTCTGTCCGAACGCCTTTCCGATCACGCCCTTTGACAAGGTATGGGCCGACGGTCGAGGGACGAGTTTGAATGAAGTTCGTGGCGTGGACGACGTCGGCTTCGTGAACGCGGTGGTGGACTACGTCTCTGCGCGCTTACACGTGGACGACAAACGTGTGTATCTGGCCGGCGTATCGAACGGCTCCATATTGGCCCACCGGATTGCCTGTCAACAGGGCAATCGTTTCGCGGCGTTTTCCGGTGTCGCCGGTACTTTCCCGGATGCGATTGTCGGCACGTGCGAGTTGGATGGCTTGATGCCTGCGCTTTTCTTTCACGGCACACTCGACGGTTTTTCTCCTTTTGACGGGGGCGAAGTGAGTTCCTTTCGTGGGGGCGTCGTCCTATCTGTTTCCGAATCCATGGGGTTGTGGTCGGCGCTGAACGGTTGTTCTTCCGAATTCGCCTTTGAGGACGAGCCGGACCTGGACCCGACGGACGGCACCCATGTCCAGCGACATGACCAGATTGCCTGCCCGGACAGCGCTTCCGTTGTCACGTACGTCATTGAAGGCGGTGGGCACACTTGGCCGGATGGACCTGGAGACGCTTCCGACGTATTTGGTATTGTCACCCACGATGTCAACGCCACTCGCACGATCTGGGATTTCTTCCGACAATATAGCAAGTGAACCGTGAACTCGTCGGTTGCACCTTTCCCCTCGTGGTAGTACATTTCGCCAAACGCCGGTGGTCGAGCGTAAAGAGCGCCGGTCGGAAATCTAAGGAGCGTATCATGCAACCGTACTTACGGCGTGTCGGTGTCGAAATCTCGCTCGTTGTCCTTGCCCTAAGTGGTTCGTCCGCGTTTGCCAAGGGGGTAGAACCTCGGGTGGAGACGCTCGACAACGGGTTGAAGGTGCTCATGGTCGAGCGGCATGAACAGCCGATGGTGGCGGCGGGTGTGTTCTACGATGTTGGGGGGGTGAATGATCCGCATGGGAAAAGCGGCATCGCCCACCTCTTCGAACACATGCTCTTTAAGGGCTCGAAGATCATCGGGACAACCGATTACGAGGCTGAGAAGACGTACATTGAGCAGATTGAAAAGCTCCGCATCAAGATGAACGAAGAGATGAACCGGATGCGGGTGATGAAGCGTCGGGGCGAGATCTCGGATGTTCTCGATCCGAAGCAGTGGACGCCGGAATACACGGCCATGAAGAAGCAGGAGGATGAACTTGTCACCGCTCAGCGGCAGTACATTAAGAACAACGAGTTTTTCAATTTGTATACGACCAACGGCGGGGCCGGATTGAACGCGGGAACGGCGGAGGACATCACGTTTTACTTCGTGCAGTTGCCGACGAATAAGCTTGAGCTATTCTTCTGGTTGGAATCGGATCGAATGACCGGCGGGATCATGCGTGAGTTCTATGTCGAGCGAGACAACGTGCGTGAGGAGCGTCGTCTTCGCACCGATAGCACCCCCACGGGCAAGTTGGATGAGAGCTTTGAAGCGTTGTTTTGGCAGGCGCATCCGTATGGCGTTCCGGTGTTGGGTTGGGCCTCGGAAGTAGAGTCGATTTCGGCACAGGACGTTCGGGATTTCTACAAGGTTCATTATGCTCCGAACAACGCGGTCTTGGTGTTGGTCGGGGATTTTCAATCGGACAAGGCGTTGGCTCTGGCGAAAAAGTATTTTGGTCGTTTGTCGCGTGCGCCGTCGGAGCCGGACCCGCTCATCACGGAAGAACCGAGGCCGTTGGGAGTCCGCCGTCTCGACGCCGAAGCAGAGACCAACCCGCGCGTGATGGTCCGCTTTCACTCCGTGGCCATGGCCCATAAGGACGAGCCGGCGCTGGATGTCTTGGCCGGACTTCTTAATGGAAAGGCCGGCCGGTTGTACAAGCGATTGGTGACAAAGGATGACATGGTTATCGGCGTGCCGCGTGGAGAGAATAGCGCTCAGCAATATGCGGGGTACTTCGAGATCGGAGCGACGGTCAAGGAGGGGCGTGATCCCCAGGAAGTCGAGCGCATAGTTGTTGAGGAATTGACCAAACTGCATGACGGCGAGATCACGGATCGGGAGTTGCAAAAGGTCAAGAATCAGGTGTTGGCCGGTTCGGTGCGTAGACTTCAAAGCAACTTCGGATTGATGTTGCAATTGGGCATGTTCGAAACGTTTGTGAATTGGCAGTACCTCAATGAGTCACCGGAACGAATTCAGAAAGTGACGACCGACGAAGTCCGCGCGGTGGCACGGAAATACATCGATCCCAAGACGCGAACGGTGGCGATTTATCGCACGAAACAAGCAGCATCGGGAGGATCGGAAGACGCGGAGTTGTTGGCTTTGATCGGCGCGCTTCCACCTGAGCGGCAATCGCAGGCCAAGAAAGCGATGGCGGAAATCGAGCAGGCCACCGATCCCGCGCCGTTGAAAATGATGAAACAGCAAATCGAGCAGGCGTTGGGAGGCGGTCAGGTTCCGCAAGAACGCCGGGCGGTGTGGGAATTGGTGGTGAAACGGGCCGAGGAAAAGATTTCGCAGCTCGAAGCGGGCAACAAGGAGAAAAAGTAATGTCACGTAATGGCACTCGGTTCATCTTTGCGGCTTGGGTTTTCGCCTGTTTACCGCTGGGGGTCCGTGGCGAGGATATTCCCAAGCATCCCACCGAAATTCAGTTTCCACCGCTGGATTACAAGCTTCCGCCGGCGTCGCAGTTTCGCCAGACGCTTTCCAACGGAATGATCGTGTATGTCGCTGAGGATCGCATGCTTCCGACGTTTGACATGACGATCACGGTTCGCGTGGCCGCGGCGTTGGACCCGCCGGAAAAGGCGGGGCGTGCTGGTCTTGCTGCGGAACAACTTCGCGACGGCGGCACGGAGCGCCTCGCTCCCGCGGATTTTGACGAGGAGATTGAGTTTCTCGCCGCCAATATCGGATCGTCGATGGATGACACAAGCGGCACCATTCGCTTGTCATGCCTATCGAAAGATATTGACGCCGCTCTGGCCTTGATGAATGAAATGCTGCGAAAACCGCGTTATGACGAAGACCGGCTTCGTCTGGCGAAGGAACGCAATATCCAGAACACCAAGCGTCGCAATGATTCCACCGACTCGATTTCCAATATCGAGTGGGGATTCCAGATGAACGGCGAAGATCATTTTTCAAACCGGTATCCTTCCTCGGCGACCATCAACACCATTACGCGCGACGATCTGATCGCATTCCACAAGCGCTATTATCACCCCGGAAACATGATGGTTGCGGTGGCGGGCGATTTCGACAAGGGGGAAATGACCAAGAAGCTGGAGAAGGCCTTTGCCGATTGGCCGGTCGGTGAAACCGGCCCGACGACGTTTCCAAAGCCCACGTTTGAACCGAAAGCGGGCATCTATATGATCCATAAGCCCGACGTGAATCAAGGTCGTGTCACCCTCGGTCACAAGGCGATCATGCGAGGGACGCCCGACGAGTTCGCGTTGCAAGTGATGAACTCGATTCTCGGTGGCGGTGCCTTTCGCTCACGATTGGTCGCCAAGGTTCGGTCCGATGAGGGCCTCGCCTACAACGTCGGCAGCCAATTCGGCCAAGGGGTCTATTACCCCGGCGACTTTCGATGCTGGTTCCAAAGCAAGAGCAATTCCTGTGCTTACGCGACGCGAATGGTGTTGGAGGAAGTCAAACGAATGCGCGATGAAGCCCCGTCCAAAGTCGATGTGGATGACGCGGTAACTTCCATCGTGGAGAGTTTTCCACAGAGATTTCAGACCAAAATGGCGCTGCTGGGAACCTACGTCAACGACGAATACACCGGCCGCGATCCAAAATATTGGCAGACCTACGTAGAGAATATCAAGAAAGTCACTCCGCAAGACGTGCAGCGCGTGGCCAAGACCCATCTTCACCCCGATCGCCTGGTGGTTTTGACCGTGGGCAATGCCGATGATGTCCGTGCGGGCGGGCACGACAAGGCCCCCACGCTCAAGTTCGATGAATTCGGGACGATCACGACGCTTCCTTTGCGCGACCCGGATACGTTGAGGCGGTAACGGAAGGTTTTTGGCGCCATGGACCGGCGTGTTATGGACGAGAAGCGGAGCACGACCATGACGCGAACCAACGATAGGTTCGATGCGATTGCCGAGATCGATCCCGAAGTCGCCTCAGCCATGCGTGCCGAGGTGAAACGGCAAAATGAAACGTTGGAGTTGATCGCCTCGGAAAATCACGTTTCGAAGCCCGTGCTGGAGGCGCTGGGGTCGGTCTTCACCAACAAGTACGCCGAAGGGTATCCGGGCAAGCGGTATTACGGCGGCTGTGAAAACATGGACGCCGTGGAAGAGCTCGCCCGCCAACGAGTGAAAAAACTCTTTGGCTGCCACCATGCCAACGTGCAACCTCATTCCGGGGCGCAAGCCAATTCGGCGGTCTATCTTGCAGTGCTGCAGCCCAAAGATACGATCCTTTCGCTCGACCTTGCTCACGGCGGTCATCTGTCGCACGGACTCAAGGTCAACATGAGCGGGTTGCTTTATACCATCGTGCATTACGGCGTTTCGCCAAAAAACGAACAGTTGGATTATGACAACATTCGCCACCTAGCCCGCGAGCACAAACCCAAGTTGATTATTTCCGGCGCGTCGGCCTATCCGCGAGTCATTGACTTTGACAAGTTTTCCGAAATCGCGGCGGAGGTCGGCGCGGTCCATATGGCCGACATTGCTCACATCGCCGGGTTGGTTGTGGCCGGGGTTCACCCCAGTCCGTTCCCAGCGACACCGATTGTCACTTCGACGACGCACAAGACTTTGCGCGGCCCGCGCGGTGGTTTGATCATGTGCAACGAGCAATGGGCGAAATTGATCGATTCGCGTATTTTTCCCGGTTCACAAGGCGGCCCGCTGATGCACTGCATCGCGGCCAAGGCCGTCGCCTTCGGAGAGGCTTTGCAACCGTCGTTCAAAGAATATCAGCGACAAATCGTCTCCAATGCCAAGGCTCTTGCGGAAGGTTTGCAAGCCAAAGGAAACCGCCTCGTTTCGGGCGGAACCGACAACCACCTTATGTTGCTCGATCTTCGACCGGCCTATCCCGATGTGACCGGGAAGGACGCGGAAGAATGGCTGATGGCCGCCGGGATCGTGGTGAATAAGAACATGATTCCGTTCGACGAGCGGAAACCGACCTTGACCAGCGGCTTGCGAATCGGAACCCCGGCGCTCACCACGCGGGGCATGAAAGAGTCGCAGATGACCCTGATTGCCGGATTCATCGATCGCGTGTTGCGATCCCGCGGGGACACAACCACGATCGCCTCCGTCGCCGGAAGTGTGCTCGATCTTTGCGGCCAGTTCCCGTTATGATCTCCGTTCGATGCGGCCTGGTCGGGCTCACCCTGGTTTTCGTCATCGGGTGCCAAGGCAGTGGTACCGTGCACATGGTCGCGCTTGGAACAAAAAAAATAGGTCCCACCGAACCGCTGATGATCACCGTTCATCCCCAAGAGTGTCACGCTTGGGTCAACGAAAAAGATGAGCTTTGTGTGTCGATGCGTCACGGTCGGCGGTCCATCCTGGGTAGACTTTTCGGGCAGGAAACCACGCTTTCCCTCGTGCTCGGTCCGCCGCCGGCTGGGGACTCTCGCGATTACACCGCAGGTCGCTCTACGCTTCGCGCACGCCGCCGACAGGGTTTAAGTCACGTTCGTGCGATGTCATTGACCGGTGCGGCCGCGGTCTGGGACTTCGACAAGAGTACGATTCGCGGGCGATTTCGCATCCTTGCGAAACAGCAGTCCTTTTCCGTCCTGACCGGTTGGAGCGGCGACTCTCGTATTCAATACGTCGGCGAATTCAAAGCCGACCGCAACGCCGCTTCCGGAAAGCGTCTTCTCGATTTCACCGAAGACGAAGTCATGAGCCGCGACAAAGCAACTCGTTAGCTCGCGACTCGCCGTTCCACGACCGAGTTCAGTTTAGAATTCCACGAACGAGTACAACGCATGAAGCATAAGAACGGCGAGAGACGCCCAGAAGATGGTGCGCCCCACGTCGCGACTGACGTCTACCGAGGACGATTTGGGGCGAGAACCGATGTCGTAGGACAAACCCGCGATGAGAATGCCGGTCGTCGCGGCTTTGACCAGCACCCACGCCGTGCCTTTGGGAAAAAAGTTCGCGTCCGTCCACATCCTGGCGAAGAAATTTTGCCGAAACATGGCCACCGTGGTGTCAGGCGAAGTCATCAAATACGCAATCATCGCCGCATAACAACTGGACAAGAAACCGATCGCGGTCAACAGCGGCACGCCGACGCCCATGGCGAGGACGAGATTCCCGTAAAAATACGTCTCCGGTCGGACCCCGAAATTATCCAAGGCTTCGAATTGATGGGTCAACCGCCGGGCACCGAGATCGGCTGCAGCGGAGGCTCCACACTTACCGGCCATCAACACGGCGATCAACAACGGCACCACCACGCGATACATGCTGTACCCCGTGGCCGCTAGGAATTCCTCCGTCAAAAGCGGCAAGGTGATTTGAGCATGAGGAATGTTCTCGAAACTGAAGGTGACAAACACAAAGCCCAACATGGCCCCCGCGATGATGACATAGATGAACGTACTGCCCAGCGACACCATGCGGAGGTAATACCACAAATACCGAGTTTTCCATCGCGGTCTCCCCCAACCGAGCCAAGGCGCGACGAACGCGAACAACAGGCACATCACCGCTTGACCCGGCCGCTCGACATATCGCTTGACCGATTTCCATCCAAAACGTGGCTTGGATGCAGTCGCGGTCGGCGCGGCTGCGGGAGCCTCTTGCTCGAAATAATCGCGAAGGTCGACCTCGTCTACGTCTTTCAACCGGCCGATCTTCGGATCGAGGAGAATCAGACGCGGACCAAAAGGAAGAAACGGCTCGTAATCGTGCGTTACGACGATGACCGTCTTTTGAAATTGCTTGTGCGTATCGACAAGCAGCCGAACCACGTCGCGCGATCGAGCGGCGTCCAATCCGGTGGTCGGTTCATCGAACAGTAGAATGGGCGCATCCATCGCCAGGGTTCTGGCAACTGCCACTCGCTGTCGCTCTCCGCCGCTCAACTGGGAAAGCGAGGACCGCACCGGTACCTGAAGTCGCTGCAAAAGCTGCTTGGCCTGCTTTTCACCGGAACCCGCGCTGAAACCCCGCGCAGCGGCCCGATGATCCGCGGCAAAACGAACGTTGTCCACCGCGGACAATTCATCAAACAACGCGAGGTCTTGAAAAACCAATCCCACCCGTCCGCGAAATCGGCGAGGATCGCTTTCCTCCATCACTCGGACCCGCCCACTCACATTTAGGCCGGCGAGCGGTACGGTCATTCCCGCGATCATGCGAAGGAGCGTCGTCTTTCCGGACCCGCTCGGCCCGACCAATACAATGAACTCCCCGCCCTTGACCCGAAGTTCGGCCTCTTGAAATAACGAACAACCGTCCGACAAGGTCACCGTGAGACCATCCATTCGCACCACGTCGGCAACCGCGTTCATGGCCTGGTGCCTCCGAGGCGCGCGGACGTGACACTCTCTGACACTAGCGGAGCAGCGGTTGCATCCGGCGCGTCGATCGTGATCCACGTGAGCGTCCGGCCGAGTGAGGTGGACCGCAGGAGCGAAACCACCTCCGGACGGGTGGCGCCCTGTTCATCGAACAAGCACAACGCCACGACGTTACTCGCCGTGGGACCAAACGCCTCCACAAGATCATAGAACCGGTCCTGAACCTCTCGCGATTCCAACACCCGCTTTCTAAGAAATTCGCGCGTTCGTGGATTATCCGCAACCGCCTCCCGATAAATCGCCAGCAACACCTCCTGAAGACGCCGATCTTCCGCGACGTCCGTCCACGTCTTCAAGAAAATGCGATGAATAACCGTATCTTCATGAGCCGCTTTCCAGGTGTCGTGGATCGCCTCCAACAAATCCAATCGATGTTCCTCCGGCATGTTCGCCAGGTACCCCGCCAAAAAATCCAACATGCGGTGAAACGCATCCGCATGATGACCACCGGCCAACAGCAGAGCGATCTCCACCTTCGGCGCATCCGTCGCCGCAAGATGGATCAACCGCCCAAGCACCGGGTTCAGATGTTTTTGCAAAATCGGACTGAGTCGTTCCTGAATGACCGGCCATTGCGAGGTCAATTCCATGGCGTGTTCCTCGGCGAGAATCCAAACCTCACCCTCATGTCGACGACCCGCTGCGCGTAGGTCATCCACGACCAGCGACAAATATTCGCTGAAAAGCTCCAAAATCATGGGACGCCAAACATACACGATGGCCTCTTCTTTGGAATGCCAATCCCCTTTGATCAGTTCCGTCGCTTGCCGCCAAACCTCCACGGGCAGCAACGATGTAATCGCCGCCTCGGCATCCAGCGGTGTTTTCCAACAAGTGACTTGAACCGACGCATTCAATTCCGCGAACGCGTTCGGGAGAATGGCCAATTCACAGCGATCCCGCCCAACCTTCTCGTCCTTGACGACGGCCGTCGTTTCTCCGATCCGAATCAATCCTCGCGCTGTTCGACGAAAAACGGGGTCCCCAACGGATACCTTCGCTCCCTCCGGCAAATCCACAAAGAGAAGTTGGACCGATCTCGCCACGCGAGATTGCACCGTTTTCACCGAAGAAAACACCATTCCCAATGCTGCGATCCAGACCAGCGCGCCGAAAACCAATGTCATTCCTTGAATGGGTTGTGAACGCACAGCCAAGAATGCGCCCAATCCAGATGGCTGTTTTCCAAGATTCATGACCACCCTCTCATGCTAATTCGTTTCCAGCACCGGCACCACATCCTTGATTCGTAAACACTTGTCCTTTGAGCGGCCTCGACTCCGAAACCCCCCATCGCCCGGCGCGACCGGGTGGTGACCGGACGCCGCGACCTCTACAATGCACGCGATGGACAACCTTCTGTCGGTGCGCCAATTATCCAAGCAGTTTGAAACCGGCTCCGCAGCCGTCTTGGCCCTTTCCGACGTCTCGCTCGAAGTTCGATCGGGCGAATTCGTCGTCATCATGGGCGCCAGCGGCTCCGGCAAGAGCACTCTGCTTCATCTCATCGGCGGATTAGATCGGCCTACTTCCGGTTCCATCTTGATTGAAGATCGAGACCTCGCCCACATGAGCGACCGCGGACGAACCATCTTCCGGCGACAACGACTCGGCATCATCTTCCAATCCTACAACCTCCTCCCCACGCTGAGTGCCACGGAAAACGTCCTTCTCCCCAGCCAACTTGATGGCCGCGACGGAAAGGCCGCCGAACAACGCGCCCGGAAACTTCTCGACTCCGTCGACCTCAAAGCCCGTGCCAACCATCGTCCCCAAGCCATGTCCGGTGGAGAACAACAACGCGTGGCCATCGCTCGCGCGCTGATGAACGATCCCGCCCTCATTCTCGCCGACGAACCAACCGGCAATCTCGATACCCAACACGGCGAAACCGTGTGGAAACTGCTTCACAAACTGACCCACGAGGAACATCGCACGGTCATCGCCGTCACACACGAAGCCGGCGGAGCTTCCTTCGCCGATCGAATCATCGTGTTGAAAAACGGACGAATCATGGGCGAAATCGCCCCTCGAGGAGTGCAGGATGCGGCATACGTGGCGACTAGCTACACGCAACTGGTGGGTTAATCCGGGACGAACCATCGCCTCAGTGCTCTCCGTCACCCTCGGCGTCGCCACGATCGCCATCATCGTCAGTTTCTACGCCACCGCACGAACCACGATCATCGACGAAGTTATGAACCGCTGGCTCGGAGCCGCCCATCTGTCCATTCAACCGGCTGGCGCTCATTGGGGGTCACTCGATGTCACTCTTGTCGATCCGGTGTCCAGCCTGCCCAATGTGCAACACGTCATTCCACGTCTGCAAAGGCGTATGTTTGTACCGATCAAGCACAAGACGGATCAAACCATCCAAGTGGAGGGAACTTGGGTCGATGCCATCGGGATCGATCCGAGTCGAGAGGTCCAAGCTCAATCGCTGCCCGGATTACAAGGTCGATCGCTTGCCGTCGACGATCGCAACTGCGCTGTCCTCGAACAAGGCCTGGCCCGCGACACCGGTGTCGCGCTCGGCGACTCCGTCAGCATCGCCTTGCATCGCGGCGGAAAGACCGTGACCGTCGCCGTCGTCGGTACGTTCGAGAGCCAACGCCTCGCCGACTTCCAAAACCCCGTGGTCTACCTTAACCTGATCGACCTCCAGACACTCCGAGACGAACCGGGCGTGGTGACATCGATTGACATCCAACTCCACGACTTCTCGCAATCCGCGATCGCCGCCGCAAAACAGGCCGCCGAATCGCTCATCGCCGATCGTGGCGACGCCTACCGCTACAAAGTCGAATCCGCCGCCGCCGCGATGGGCCTCCTGGAAGAAGCCGACCACGTCACCCGCTGGGCAATCGCTGTCACCTCCGTCATGGCCATGCTCACCGCCTTCTTTATCATCCTCACCACCATGAGCATGAGTCTAAACGCTCGCACCGTCTGGCTGGGAACGATGCGCTGCGTCGGACTTACGCGTGGCCAACTCGCCTGGTTGCTCTTGATCGAGGTTCTACCGCTCGGAATCGCCGGTACGCTCGTGGGTCTGCCCCTGGGCGCTTACATTGCCCACGAACTACCCGATTGGATGGACGGAATGCCAATGCGTGTCACTCTTCCGGATTGGGGAATCCTTCTCGGTGTCGGTTGCGGCTGCGGAACCGCCCTCATCAGTTGGGTCTTTCTTTTGTTCCAGATCGCCCGCGTCACCCCCTTGGCCGCCACCACGCCCCATGCACGACCCCCAAAAAAATCGCTTGCATTCATCGCTTTTGCCGTCGGCATCGGTCTCATCGGCTACCACGAATGGCTGGTCGCGCGATCTTCGGCGAGACCGATCGACGCCGCCTCCGCATGGATTTCGCTCGTCTTTGGTTTCGCGTTGATCGTGCCATTGTTTGTCATGTTGATCGCTCCGCACTTGGCCAAGCTCCTCGCCCGACTGCTCCGCATCAGTCCGAAACTCGCCTACGATCAAGTCGCGGCTTCTCCGTGGCGAGGGACGGGAGCGTGCTGGGTGCTACTGGTTGGCATGTCGTTCATCGTGTACACCGCCATCAGCGCTTCGGTGCTTCGATCCATTTGGGATTTTCCCGGACGATTGCCCGAGGCCTTCGTCTGGTCACCGCAATACGTTCCCTATGACGCTGTCGACCGAGTTCGGCGACTTCCCGGCGTCGCCCGCTGCACCTCCGTAACCGACGTTTCCTGCGAAATCGAAGTGGAACGCCCGTCAGGCGCGGACCCAAGTGAATCTTTCATTGCCTCGCTCCTGCGAAAGTTCACCCGCCCGGTCTTTGTCGCCGGCGAACCGGATCGACTCCTTGCCATGATGAAAGTCGGATTCGTCGAAGGCTCCATGCAAGACGCCATGCCCAAACTTCAACGCGGCGGCCACATCCTCATCCCCGTCCAAACCGCCAAACACCACAAGCTCCACCTCGACGACCGCGTGAAGATCACCGTCGAAAACCGCTCCGCGGAATTCATCGTCGCCGGCGTGATCCAATCTCCGCCGCTGGATTTGGCCGTCACCGCGTTCCAAGCCACCAGCTACATGCAGTTCGCCGCCGCCAGCGCGATGCTCGGCACGCACTCTGACCTCCGCGAAAAATTCGGCCTCGATGTCGTCTCGATGATGATGTGCGACCTGTCACTCGATGACACTTTCCCCCCCGCCATGTGTTCCAACGTCAACCCGCCGGACGCATCCTCCGATCGGGCGATCGCCCGCACCTTCTTGGATTGGGGCCCGAGTATTCCCGAGGAACACGATGAAATGGAGACCGTCGGCGGACCGCTTCGTTCGTGGCTTGAGACCGAGGAAGAGACTCCCTTGCCCGCCGAACTTGCTCCCGCGCTTCGGCGTTTTGGTCGGGTGTTGACTTCCTTGTCTTGGTCGTGGGAAAGACAATCGCCCCAAGAGCGCTGGGCGCGCCTTCGAGAGCGACTGGTCATGCTCCGCATCGCCGGCGAAATGGACCGACTCGACGCGATCATCGGCTCACTTCGCCAACTCAAGCAGGAAGTGGACAAGGGCATTCGCCGGGCGACCCTCCTGGCCACGTGGATGCCCGGCGTGGGTCTTGTGGTGTCATCGATTGGCATTGCCAACCTTCTCATGGTCAGCGTCCAAACCCGTTCCCGACAACTGGCGATGCTGCGAGCGGTCGGCGCGTCGCAATCGCAGATCATGCGACTCATCCTCTGCGAAGCGATCGTGCTGGGACTCCTGGGCAGCCTCGCTGGAATCGCACTAGGATTTTACGACGCCCGAAGCGACATGCGCATTGTGGAACGAACCATAGGTTTCGTTCCGGAGTTCACCCTGCCGATCGAGACCATTCTTCTCGGCGCCGCTTTGACCGTGACCGTCTGCATCTTGGCCGGTCTAGGCCCGGCGCGCTTCGCCGCCCGATCCAACGTCGTCGCCGCCCTGCAAAACGTCTGACGTGCCCGGTTGAAACCGCAACCATCGCCCCAACGCGGTCGCAAAAATCAGCGCGAAACAACTCACCAGAACCATTGAACCCGTCACATCGCTGAGAAAATGATGACCCTCGTTGATCCGCGCGGCGGCGATGAAAAACGGAACGATCAACAAGGGCCAACGCCACTTGGGGAATAGATAGGCCAACGGAAGAAAGAGGCCGAAGTAATACGCCGAGTGACCTGATGGAAAAGAGCTGCCCTTGGCGAACCAAACAGATCCGTCGAGGTTTTTTTCGAACAACTCGTGGGGGCGGAGACGGCCAAAAACGTTCTTGAGCGTTCCGGTTAACAAGACACTCACGGTCAAGGTCACGGCGACAAAGAAACAGCCGACGCCACTACGTCGAAGAGTTCGCCTCGCAAGGCAGACCAAACCCACTCCGCCTATGACACCGCCGAGCAGATACTTTGATACTTCCCTTCCACAAATCAGGTCGAGCCATTCCGTTCCTTTGGAGAAGAAGGAAAGTCCCTCAATTCCTGAACCGTGAACCCAATTGGCGATCGGACGGTCCACCAAAAGGATTCCGATCAAGGTCACGGCCGCGGCGGCCGCGGCGAATCTGGCGAGCGTAGAATTTTTCATGGCGGTGATCGTACTCGGCATTGGGTCGACGCATAACAAAGAATAGGCCGCTTTTGATCCGATTTGCCGAGTTCTTGCACCGAATTTGCAGGGCCTTACAACTTTCCACCACCCTATTGGCGAAATCGAATGCGCTAAGATGGAAGAATTTAGCGTTTCTGTTTCGGTGAGGGTTTAGTTCTCGCGGCTTGGCTGAACTAGCGAACGTTTTGCAAACAGTATTGCTTGAAGTTTTTCGGTCAGGACGGAATTTTTCAGTGACACTGAAAGATGGGTTCGTTTGGTTTTTTTTCTGATAGTGCCATATGTTTGGCGCTCTCTATAAGGTCAAGCGCGATTTTTCCCAAAATCAACGCATTTTTCCCAAAAAGAAGAGACGGGGAGTCTTCGATTACCGAATCAGTTTGCGACGGCCATTATAGGGCGAAAGTGTGAAATGTTTTCGGGTTGGGTGGACCCGAATTCGGGCCGTGGGGTTCACGGCGTCCGATGGATAAGGTGAGTCTCCTGATTTTGGTGGATTCGGTCACGGCGTCGGCCAGTCGGTCGGCGTCGTCGTGACCCATCGTTAAATGTTCCACACCGTCAAGGTGTTCCGAAGTCAGCGTTTCCGCCCCGCGAGCAAAGGCCACGCGGACGGCCAGATAGAGGCAAACCATCGCACGACCCAACCCGCCGCGGCCCAAGGCACAGGCCCGCATCTGCAACCACTTAATGCCATCTGGTGACACTTTCAATTGCAAGCTGGATGCGTCGATGATTTTGCGAATGTCGTCCTTGGTGAAGAGCGGTTGCGGGTTCTTGCCCCGCGTGCGCTCGGTGAGGTCGCGGCGAATGACGATCCGGGCCGCAAGCTGGTCGGTCACTTTACTGAAATTCCCCACCTGCCGACAACCCAATCGCTCATAAATCAAGGGCTTTCCGCACAACAGCACAGGGCAACCCGTCTGGTCGTGAAGGTCGCGGATCATTTCGCGCCGAGAGGTCCCAGCTCATTCAGAAGTGCCACGATGTGACACTCCGAGATGGATTTTGGGCGAAAACGGGGATGTTAGCGGACGTTGGGCGGGTCCGATAAGGTCGTAAATTCATTGTGCGTAGGAAATAGTTAACGTTTTGTCATTTAAGGGTTTGTGATTGAAATCGGAGATCCGCTCGGAAAAGTTGAAGTGGAATCTTATGGCTGTGTCGAGGAACGTTTGGCGTGGGTGATCTTGGGAGGTGAGAGGTGAGGCTTGTCGGGTGAGGTGGGAGAGCCAAGTGCCACGACATGGCACATGCGGAAGAGCGAATGCACAATAGCGAATGGAAGCGGATTTTGTAATTTGGTGATTGAAATTGCGACAAGTGTCAGGTCATTGGGCCTACGAGGCTCCAATTCCTCATGAAGCTGCTCGGGCTACGAATTTGGAAATTCCGATTTGTTATTTCGCTACTCTGGATCGATTCGCTGCCTGACCGCTCGCTTTCGAAAACCGGCGCCGCAGGTGGGCAGAGTAGTTTGCCGTTTTTTGGGATGGGGGCGGTCCATTGGCCTTTGCAGGCGGTGGTGAAGCAGCGGCGGGCGGGGTGGCAGCATTGAGGATGGCTGGTCCGCCCGATCCACCCCATTGACATCCCGGCCACCCGCATGCCCCAACCGACAAAAAGTGGAACATCACACGTCGAGGCAAAGACCCTTCGAAGGAGTGCTTTCGGGCGAGTGGCGGAATGGCAGTTGCTGTGGACTTATAATCCCCTCTGGCGAAACCTGGGTGCGGGTTCAATTCCCGCCTCGCCCATTTTTCAAGATCGGCGTTCAAACGCCAAAGGCAGCGGTTTTCACGTGGCTTGCTTCATCCGTACTGCGCGGATAGAAAGCGGCTTCCGGTTCTCGATCGTTTCCCACGTGCGTGGGGACTCTTGGCAAGCTGAGTGTTCTATTCAAAGGAGTTCGATCATGCCCGACCTTATCAAACCCGTAAATGATGCGATTAACAAATGGCGCAACGCGGCCTATAAGCTGCAGAAATCCTTCAGACTGGGCGATAAATCCGCAGTTTGCGAGGGCGATTCCTGGTTCCAGCATCCCCTCGAAAGCGACATCATCGAGGAGTTGATCTTCCCCAATAACAGCTATCGTATTTACAGCCTCGCGGGCGCGGGCGATGAACTGGCGGACATGTTGGGCAAGGGCGAATTCGTACCGGCCATTAAACAGGAAAAGCCGGACATCTTCCTCTTCAGCGGTGGCGGAAACGATGTGATCGCCAAGCGTCTGCGAGGCATGGTGTGTAAACCGTCCACGCCCTCTTCCGATCCCCGAGCCTACGTCGTTCCCGCGCAAATCGATGGGGAAATGGCCTGGCTGGCGACCCAGGTCACGCAGGTCTATCGGCAAGCACAGTCGGCCAAACGAAACCTCCCCATGTTCATGCACGGCTATGACTATGCCGTTCCCGGAAAGAAGTATCGATTTCTCGGGCTCGAGTGGAATCTCGGCGACACGCTCGACGAAGTGGGGGTGCCCAAGGCACGGCAGTATGCGGTGGTCCAAATCCTCATCGATCGCTTCAACGAAACCCTGGTCCAACTGGCCACCACGCTCCAGCATTTCCACTACGTCGATCTGCGCGGCACATTGCAAAAAAAGGACTTTGTGGACGAACTCCACCCCAGCTCAGAGGCAGCGGCGTGGCTCGCGGCGAAGATGCACCGCGCCATTCGGAAAGTGGTTTAGCCCTGAATTGGATTGCAGAAGATCGTTACGCATTCGATTTGACCGACTATGAGGCCGCAATAGGGTCGCACAACCGGGCAGATGAATGATTTTCGTGTATGGGTGAGACTGTCCGTCGACGAATCACTTCGTCCAGATTCGCCTCGTCAGATCAAATGAGAGGCTGAACCAATTCCGGTCCGCGCGGAAACGGTCACGATTGCCCGCACCTGATTTTATGTATTTTTTCGAACCGTTTTATGAATCGCCACCACGAAAGGCTTGGAGCTTTTTCTCAATCAACTCGCCCACCAACTTCGGATCGGCTTTGCCTCCGGAGAGTTTCATCGCCTGCCCGCGAAGAAACCCGGCGGCGGCTTGCAATTTCTTGGGGTTGGATACGGCGTCGGCGACGGCTTGGGCGTTCTTCTCAAAAACCTCCGTAACCCAAACTTCCGTCGCTCCCGAATCCTGCACTTGGATCAAACCCAGCTCAGAGGCCAACTGATGGGGTGACTCATCTCTCGAAAGCATCACCTCGGCCAGTTGATTCGCAGCCGTTTTGTTCACCGTTCCATCCGCCACCAACCGGGCGAGCTCCGCCATGCGCTGCGCGCTCACCCTTAACTCGGTCAAGGGCAAGTTGCGATGATTCGCGTGCATCAGCCAGACGTTCACAAATTGCTTCCCGACGATGTCGACCGCGCCGCCGCAGGAAACCACTTGCTCGAACAAATCCGCCGTCCCACGATGTTCCACGATCGTATCCGCGTCTTTCACCGAAAGGCGGTACGACTCGACAAAACGCCGCCGTCGCGCAAGCGGAAGTTCCGGCAGCCGAGCCTCCATCTCTGCAATCATCGACTCGGTGACACGGACCGGCACCAGATCGGGATCGGGAAAATATCGATAATCATGGGCAGCCTCTTTCCCTCGCTGAAACTCGGTCGTTCCGCGATCATCGTCCCATCCACGATTCTCATTTGAACGCTTTCCCAACACGTAGTCGTGATCCGCCTCCCAAGCGGCCACGTGCCGTTGCGTCTCAAAGGCAATGGCGTTTCGCACCGATCGAAAGCTATTGAGGTTTTTGATTTCGCAGATGGGAGTCCGGTATTCGGTTCCATTTGAGGTGATCGATACGTTGACGTTCGGCTCAAACCTCATTTGGCCCTTTTGCATGTTCGCGTCACTGACGCCCAACGTCGTCACCCATCGCTGCAACTCCACGCAAAACGTATAAGCCTCTTCCGCCGATGAAAGGTCCGGCTCCGTCACAATCTCTAAAAGCGGAGTCCCCGCCCGATTCAAATCAACCAGCGTGCATCCAGCCACGTCATGAATATTCTTGCCCGCGTCTTCCTCAAGATGTGCTCTGCGAATGCGGATTCTTCTGAGGGAACCCTCCTGGGGAATCTCAAAAAACCCCTCCGACGCGATCGGCAAATCGTACTGGCTGATCTGATAGTTCTTCGGCAGGTCGGGATAGAAATAACTCTTGCGATCCCATTTCGTAAACCGAGCGATTCGGCAATTCAAAGCCAATCCCGTCAACAGGCCGAACTCAAACGCCTGTCGATTGATCACCGGCAATGAACCAGGATGCCCAGACACACCGCGCAAACGCAAGAATTCGGCGGCGCATCCGTTCGAATCGCACACCCGCAGAACAGCTTGGTCCGCGTCCGAAGCTGAACGTGAATCTCCAAACCGATAATGGTACGAACCGTTAACCCTGCGCCGGACATGCATTCCATTGTTGCGACGCGTGATGGTCATGCAAGGGCGAAGAATGGTCCGACTTTGTGGGACTAGGACCGACTGGCAATTGCCGCCGCCAGCGGGTTTACAAAATGCGGAACAATCTTGTCGGTCGCAAGTTCGTCGGCATGGTCAAACAGCACGCGCAACGCATCCGAGAGGGAGGGCGGCTCTTCAATCGCCCAATATTTCCTCGTGGTCAAAAATATGCTGATCGGCGCGGGCTCAAACGTCTCGCCGCGAACCTCGAAGGTGGTCGTGCGCGACTTCACCTCGACATACGCTTGAAGGTCGCACTCCGGCGACAAGGCAATTCCGTAATACGGTTGGGCATCGACAATATGTTTGGTCGAGTCTCCAAGCAGAAATCCGGCAGCCGCCTGGTCCCCGCTCATAAATGTCTCCGCCACAAGCTGATCATGGTTGCCGCGATACTCAAGGTCAAACCCGTAAATGACCTCGAGGTAATCATAATCGAGATCGTTAAACGTCAGATGAAACGGCGCCTGCGTCACGATCATGTCGCCGTATCGGCGGATCCCTTCCATGTCGGGCGGAGCGAACTGACCAAATCGAAGGCTGCTCATGTCCAAACGCAACCATCTCCGCGAACCCTGCGGGTCCGGCTCTTCCTCCAAGAACAAGCAATGAGCGTCACGCCGTCGAAGTTTCCGAAGTCCCGGATACTCTTTCCTCACCCGATCGAAAAAGTGCAGAACGGTTTCTCGCTCAAGGGGGAGATCGAGCTTCAAAAACAGCCGGCAGTTCACATAAAACGCGTCGCAAACGGCACCGAGCCCATTGTTCATATTCAGCCTCTCCCGGTGGGTAACCGCGACTCCCCCGCGGATAATCCATTATTGAGCAACTCCCGAATAATTTCAACCTGCCTGGTTGACCGGAAAACCGAATTCTATCGGCTTTGCCGACCCCGGCCACGTCAAATGAATCGGGTTTCGTCTAGACAGGATTCAGCCAATCGTCTGAATGTCCGAAAAAAGGTATGGCATCGCCGATCAGAACCGCGACAGCCTTGGAGCGGTCTCACGTAGGGCAGGTTTCACCCGAGGGGTGCCCCATTCTTGCCGAAGGCACGGGTGTGTGGGACGGACACCTTGTCCCGGCTTCTTGGGAACATGAATTGCGCCGCTTTGTCCGACGATCAGAACTCCACCCTACGGCCCATCATGCGGAGCATCAATGATCCGCACACTCCGCATGTACAACGTCCGCGTGGGTTTTCCTTGCTCATCAATCGGAGAAGCCATCAAACGGTCTAACGTAGCGTAGGATTCCTCCCCTTCCAACTGCCCAAAAACGGTGTAGCGAGAGTCCCAATCCGGTTGATCGGTATTGCACAAGAAGAACTGACAACTGCCCGAATTGGGATTATCGTCCAACAAAGCCATGGAAACGCTGCCCTTCAGGTGTTTCCGACTATTCACTTCCGATGAAATTCGCTTGCCATCCAAACGAATCCCAGTTCCATCGCCGCGCGGACATCCGCCTTGAATCATATAACCGGCCGCGATCCGGTGAAATTGTTTACCCGTATAGAATCCCGTATTGGCCAACTCTAAAAAGTTAGCCACATGTCCGGGGGCGTCGTCGTAGAACATCCGCAGGGTCATCGTCCCCTCGTCCGTGACAATCTCAACACTTTTTAACGGGGCGATCAAAATTGTCGCCGTCTCCGTACCGACTGCCCCCGCGTAAGGCTGCCAAGTCACGCGAAACTGACCCGCCCCACGAAGACTCGGAAAATATTCCCGCAAATCGAGCACGGTGCCCACCGTGGCATAGGGGGCTAGCAACAGAATTGGCGCTTGCGCGGTTGGTCGATAGCTAACCGGTTGGTCCCAACGTCGCCCTGACTCCGTCGTCACCACGATACTGGACGACGAACCGCCGCTGAACACGTGCTGAATAGGTAACCCAACTTCCGGCGAAGGAATTTGCGGCTCTGTTCCCGGAACGATCAACGTAATCGGTTCATTCGTCGTATTTTCAACTAAAAACCGAACCCAAACCGGTTGGCCCAAAGGAATTTGGCTGGCCACGGGTCGAATCTGCGCCCGCAAGCCCGGAACCGAGGCCGAATGGGTTTCTCCGAAAGCCGAGCTCACCGTTCCAGCCGAAAGTGACAAACCCAAAATGACCATTCGAAATCGGCTCACGCGTGTCGCAAAGCTCCTATGGATTCCGCTCAACGGCTATCTCGCCGGCGATCGCTCAGAATCGCTTATCACAACTTCGGCCAACCTTCTACCCTTTACTCAATGAAAAGTTGCAGTTTATTCCGTCTCTATATCGGGCGCACCTGCTCTTGCGTTGACACATATTCGTCGCCGCTTGCATCCTCGTCTAGTCAGCTTGACAATTCGGGCATGTTTTTCACCGACGATGAAACCCTAATCCTGCTCATTGCATTGGCAATAAGGGAAGACCTTGGCACCGGCGACATCACTTCCAGCCTGCTACCGAACCCAGATGCCGAGACAACTTTTAAAGTGACCGTGAAACAACCCGGAGTTTTTTCCGGGAAAGAGATTGCACAGGCAATCCTAAACGCCTATGACCCTTCGATTACTATTGAGTGGTACCCAAGTTTGCAAGACGGCAGCATCATTTCAAACGTACCTGCACCAGTAGCAACCCTTCAGGGTTCATTATCCAAAATCCTGGCCGCGGAGCGAGTTTTGTTGAATTTCTTGCAGCATCTTTCCGGAATCGCCACCCTGACGCGAAAATTCGTGGATGCCGTCTTCGGCACAAGTGCGAAAATTTTCGATACCAGAAAAACTACTCCGGGGTGGCGAAATCTAGAGAAATATGCTGTTCGCTGCGGGGGAGGGAATAATCATCGAGTCGGGCTTTACGACGGCGTGCTCATTAAAGAGAACCACATCTCATTAGGCGATGAAAAACGGCTTGGAATTCGCGTTTTCGAGATGTTAAGCCAGCTCGAAAACCGCAAGAACAAAGTAGGCCCGATCGTAGTAGAAGCTCGGACGCTGGATCACGTAGAGCAACTCCTAAGTGTTATTGGGATTGATGTGATATTGCTCGACAACATGTCGTTTGTTCAATTACGGGAAGCGGTGGAACTTCGGGATGGGTACGGGCTTCGAGGAAAAGTGGAGCTCGAAGCCTCTGGCGGCGTTACTTTAAATACGGTTCGTGTGATTGCCGAAACCGGAGTGGATCGGATTTCGGTAGGGTCGATCACGCATTCTGCTCCGGCCCTTGATATTAGCTTGGAACGCGGCTGATGGCTATTATCGGACCCTATGGATACTTGTCGGACTATATCCTGTGGGTCTTATTGTACTTATCGGTCTTAGTGCACACGTGGTCTTTTTTTCGTTCCACCGGACGGCGACGGCAGCATAAGCGCGGAGTCCTTGCGGGTAATTCGCTGATTCTTGCGTGTTTGATCGGATTGATTGCGTTTGTGTCGGAGACGTATCTTCGATTTTTCAGCGTGGCCCTAGAGCCGTTCGGCGTGTCACTGCCGGCGCGGCGTTGGTTTGCGCGGTACGCGCCGCTGAATTCCTGGGGATATCGGGATGCGGAATGGACGAACAAGAAGCTGAAAAACGTTCGACGGATAGCATTTGTCGGAGATTCCTTCACATTTGGCTGGGGGATCGAGCGACCGGAAAATCGCTTTTCCAATCTGATTCAAGCCAAGTTAGAGGGGGCAATTCCTGGAAGGGTTGAGGTTCTCAACGTGTCCAAGCCGGGTTGGGACACCGAAGTCGAATTGCCCGCGATTAAGGAAATGGTCGATCAATTCGGCGCGGACGAAATTGTCTTGGGTTATGTTTTTAATGATATCGAGAAGCTTCTGCCGCGGTCGAACGAGTTTGATCCGGTGACGCCGCCGGAGCCGGGGTTTTTCAGTCAAGAGAGTTCTTGTTTGTTGGATTATTTGTACCGCACGTTTGCGGTACCTCGTCTTGCGTCGGTGGGTAACTATTTTGACTGGCTGGCGGATGGGTATGCGGATTCGGGCGTTTGGAGTCGGCATGAAGATCAACTCGGCGGGATCATTGCCTATTGTCGGGAAAGGCAAGTCTCCCTTCGTGTGGTCTTGCTGCCGTTTTTGAAAACACGGGGAGACAAGTTTCAAATCGATCCGTTGCACAAGCACCTTCGTAGTTTTTTCGAATCCAATCAAGTGCCAGTCGTTGACCTTCGAGAGGCGATCGCCGGAAACTCGGTCGATGAGCTGGTGGTCAATCGTCGAGACGCGCATCCCAATGAGAAGGCTCACGCACTGTTTGGGGAGATGATCTGGAAAGCGTTTTACGCTGAGTGATCGATTGGACGGACTCTTGTTGAGTGTTGCGCAGAGCCTGAATAACGGCAAGCTGAGATTGACCTGCCCGCAGTTCATGGACCCCTGCTCAAGAGCAGCGGCATACCCCAAAGGCAGGTCGGATGACCTGCCCTACGAGCTTGTTTGGCCTACTTGCCGTTGACTTCCCACGTTTCGCCGGAGTCGAGGAGGTCTTCCAATTTCCCTTTGCCTTGTTTGGCCACGGCATCTTTCACTTGTTTGGTTACGAGTTCATCATAGGTCGGATGCTGGACCGCACGAAAAACGCCGATGGGATCGGGGAACTGCGGATGACGCATGCGACTTAACAAATAGGCCAGACTCGGTTCCTCGGCCTTTTCGTCGTGGAAGAGCAAATCGTCTTCCTTGATGCCGTTGCCGAGCGAAACGACTTCCGGCTGCATGACGTTGAGGCGAATCCCCTTGTCGCGATTTTTGCCGAACACGAGTGGTCGGCCATGCTCCAGCGTAAGCGTGGTGTCGTCTCGTGTCTCTTTTCCGGCGGCATACTCGAACGCTCCGTCATTGAAGATGTTGCAGTTTTGATAAATCTCGACGAATGCGGTTCCCTTGTGGGCGGCGGCACGCTCCAAAACGTAGGTTAAGTGCTTGATGTTGACGTCGACCGCCCGGGCGACAAACGTCGCTTCCGCGCCGATCGCCACGCACAACGGATTGAGCGGATAATCCACCGAACCCTGTGGCGTCGATTTCGTCACTTTGCCGACGGGAGAAGTTGGCGAGTATTGTCCCTTGGTGAGACCGTAAATTTGATTGTTGAACAACAGAATCTTCATGTCCACGTTTCGACGAATGACGTGGAGGAAGTGGTTGCCGCCGATGCTAAGCGCGTCGCCGTCACCCGTTACCACCCACACATGCAGGTCGGGTCGAGCGAGCTTGACGCCAGTGGCCACTGGGGCTGCCCGACCGTGGATACTGTGGATTCCATAGGTATCCACGTAATAAGGAAAGCGGCTGGAGCAACCGATGCCTGAGACAAAGACGAAGTTCTCCTTGGGAATTCCCAATCCGGCGAGAACTTTCTTGGTCTGGGCCAGGATCGAATAATCACCGCAACCGGGACACCAACGAACGTCTTGATCGCTGGCGAAGTCCTTGGCGGTCAGGTTTAACGGTACGGTAGCTTGGCTCATGATAATTTTCCGTTTCTGAGAATCGCCTCGATCTTGGTTTCGATATCCGAGATCATAAAGGGCTTGCCTTGGATCTTGGTCAAACTCATCGCGTCAATCAGGAAATCGCTGCGCAGTCGGCGAACCAACTGGCCTAGGTTCATTTCAGCCACCAGGACTTTTTTGAACCGCTTCAACACATCGCCGATGTTGGAGGGCATGGGCTCCAGGTGACGCAGGTGTGTGCTGGAGACACTCATCCCCTTGGCGCGGCAACGTTCCACAGCCGACGTAATCGCTCCATGCGTGCTGCCCCAACCGACAACAAGAAGATCGCCGGATTGGTCGCCGAAGGTCGTCAAGGGTGGAATCGTCTTGGCGATACCGCGAATCTTCTCGCGACGAACCAGACACATTTGTTCGTGATTTTCCGGTTCGTAGCACACCTCGCCGGTGATGTCTTTCTTTTCCAACCCGCCGATGCGGTGCTGTAACCCCGGCGTTCCCGGAAGCGCCCAAGGTCGTGCGAGCTTCTCATTGCGCTGATACGGTTGGTAATCACCACCCGGTTGAGGATGGCGAATGGTGAACGTCGGAAGCGAGTTGACATCGGGAATTCGCCAAGGTTCGGCACCGTTGGCCAAGTAGCCGTCAGAGAGAATAATCACCGGGGTCATGAACTCGACGGCGATTCGAAACGCCTCCATGGCAATATCAAAGCAATCCGCCGGTGTGCACGGAGCAAGGACGCACAATGGTGACTCGCCGTTACGACCAAAGACGGCTTGGTTGTAGTCCGCCTGTTCCGTTTTGGTGGGCAACCCGGTGCTTGGACCGCCGCGTTGCACATTGACGATGACCAAGGGAAGCTCGGTCATGATCGCCAGTCCCATGGCTTCGCTCTTGAGGGCCATTCCCGGACCGCTCGTTCCCGTCACCGCAAACGCGCCAGCAAAGGATGCGCCGATGGTCGCGGTAATCGCGGCGATTTCGTCTTCGGCTTGAAAGGTACGAACGTCGAAATTCTTGAACATAGCCAATTCGTGCAAAATATCGCTGGCTGGCGTGATGGGATAACTGCCGTAAAAGAGAGGCTTGTTCGCGCGAGCCGCCGCCGCGACCAGCCCGATCG
>JBBTCX010000326.1:0-4168 GCA_038043045.1 Planctomycetota bacterium
GTTGTGCACTCAAACTCCGTTCAACAGCCGACTTACGGTTTTCCAGGGAACCACATGCGCGGGGCTGGCGTGCGTCGCCGGCGCGGACAATAACTGCGGAAACAACGAGTCGATCAGTTGGTGTTCGACGGCCAACACCGTGTACTACGTTTTGGTTCACGGCGGAACCGGTGCGTCGGGCACGTTCCGTCTACAAGTGTCGTCGAGCTCGTGCAACGACAACAACGCCTGCACGACGGACAGTTGTTCCTCGGTGGGGGCTCCCACATGCGTGAATTCCAGCACCACGCCCAGCACGCATTGTTGTACGCCCTCCAGCGGCGTTTTGACCGTGATCGAGGACAGCAACCCATGCACCAGTGACGTTTGCAATTCCGCCACCGGTCAGGTGACGCACCCGGCGGTGCCCAACGCGCCCAGTCTCGCTTGCGCCGACACCTTGCGATGCACGCAGGACGAGTGTTTCAACGGCAACTGCCGCAATCTGGACATCAATACGATCTCCTGCATCAACACGTCGGACTGTCCAGCAGGTTTGGGCACCACGTGCATCAGCAACCTGTGTCGATGCATCGAGGATCCGACTTTGGACTTGGTGCCAAGCGCTGGCACGCTCCCGAATGCGTCGTGTTTCTCCGTCGGGAATATTCTCACGGTGCGCGTGGAGATGGGTTTCGCACCGACGCCCGTCGTCGGTTCGCAGTTCTTCCTGGAATACGATCTCAACACCATGACCTACATCGGAACTCAGCCCGGAAGAACCGTGGATCTGACCTCTCCGTTTTCTTTTGAATTGCAAGAAACGGTGGGCATCGACGGGACGACTGGCTTTGGGACCATCGACTATGCGGTGGCCATCCCACCGGGCGGTGCCGGAGGCCAGAATCCGGCCACGGTCGCGGTGATTACGTTTCAATTGTCGGACGAGTGCTACCCATTCCTCCGGTTCCGAGCCCACTCTCCGCCGAGCCAATTGCTCGACGCCAACTCCAATTCGTTCATTCCGGAAACGACGAACATGCCGCCGATCCAGGTCAACGGCACGCCGCCGGTTTTGACCGGTTGTCCGGGAAACATGTCCGCGGGTTTTGACGACGGCGAATTTTCCGGGACGGTTTCCTTCGTTCCGCCAACCGCGATGGATGGTTGTGACGGGGCAGTTTCCGTAACCTGTAATCCTCCGCCGGGTTTCGCTTTTCCAAGTGGAACGACACCGGTCACCTGTTCCGCGCAGAACTCATGCGGCGTTTCCGCGTCGTGTGGTTTCAATGTCACCGTCGTTCCGTCGACGGTCACCGTGTCCATGGAACTATCCCCCTCGGTGTCATCCGCCGCTCGCCAACGCTGCATGACGTTTGATCTTTGGAATTGTAACACCAGCGCCCATGAAGTCGTGCCAAAGACTGTCACCTTCACCAGCGGACTTCGTGTGGGCGAAGTGGTGGAGATTCCGGGCGGAGACTGGACCTGTATCACGGTTAGGGACACGCTTCATACGCTGCGCAGTACCGCTGCGGATTTGTTTACCGCAAATACCGTAAATTACACGGCTTCGTTTATGGGGAATCCTCTGTCGAACGGACATTGGCTTATCGGCGGTAACCTGAATGATGATGGATTCATTGACATTCAGGACTATGTGCGTTTCTTGGCCCAGTATTTGGCGTCATTTCCCAATCCCAATACGCCATGCGGCACGCTTCCATATCACGCGGACATCAACGGCAGCGGTACGGTAGACGTGGCCGACTTGAGCTTTGTCCAAATCGCCATGTTTACGTCCCGCGAGGGCGGATGTTGCGGCGCGACCGCAGCCGCCGAAGAAGAACTGCCGATGGCTTCGATCACCGTGAAAGAGCTTTATCGCAAGGGACTTGGCCATTTAACCGTCGGAGATTTGAATGGCGACGACGTGCTGGATATAGACGATGTTGCCCTATTCCTTCAGCAGGCGCCGACGCTTGTCCCCGGGGAATTGCCCAAACCCATTCGCACCAATGTTCATCAGGCGGATATGAATCCCGGCGAGGCGATGCCGACGGAACAGGATCGCGGTGAGATACTCAAGGGATCGCCGGGGCGGCGCAAATAGCGCTGCGGGAATTCAACGCGTTGTGATGAAGAGTCGCGGACCAGCCTTTCGCCGGCTCTGTGTCAGACGGTGGCAGCAGTTTTTCGCAACTCCCCAGCGATCACCAGCCTCTGGATCTCGCTGGTTCCTTCGTAGATCGTCGTGACACGAACATCTCGGTAAAGCTGTTCCACACGGCATTCGTTGACGTATCCCGCGCCGCCATGAACCTGAACCGCGCGATAGGCGATCCGGTTGGCACACTCCGTCGCGTACAACTTGGCCATCGAACACGCGAGTCGGCTCTTTCGTCCGGCGTCGATTTCAGATGCGGCGTTCCAGATCAGCACTTTGGCCGCTTCCAATTCCATGGCGCTGTCCGCGATCATATTGGCGACCCCTTGAAACTTGCCGATCGGTTGATCGAACTGTTCCCGTTGATTTGCGTATCGGGTCATTTCATCCACGCACGCCTCGGCCATTCCCGCAGCCTGGGTGGCGATGCTGATTCGCCCTTCGCTCAAGGTGGACAAAGCGACTTTGAGACCGTCGCCCTCCTCGCCAATCAATTGTTCACCAGGAACGAATACTTCGTGAAAGGAGATGACGGCGGTCTCGCTTCCGCGAATGCCCATCTTTCCGTGGATCTTGGATTGCCCAACGCCGGGACTATGAGCATCGATCAGCAGCAGGCAATGGCCTTCCCTAGGCGGTGAATCGTCCATGCGAACCAAAGTCAAAAGCCATCGCGCCGCCAGACCGTTGGTAATCCACATCTTCTCGCCGGTGACGTGATACCCTCCATCGACTCGAGTCGCCGTAGTGGTTGTTGCGCGAGCATCACTTCCCGATCCCGCTTCCGAAATGGCAAGGGCTGAAAAACCGTCCGGCGTCGCCAACGTTGGAAGTATCTTGGCGCAAAGCGGTCCTTTCAGACTATTTCGCAACGCCTTTGCCACCATATTGTGAACACTGATGGTCACACTTGTTGAGGGCGACCAATAGGCAATTTCGTACAACATGGATGCAAACAGACGATAGGAACAGGTCAATCCACCGAATTCCTCGGGAATCGCCAATGACAAAAGCCCTAGATTTGCAAGTTCCGGAAGGACTTCGTTTACAGAGGATTCATCTTTGTCGCATTTTCGATCGAGCGAAAAAAGCCTATCCCGAGCAAAATCTCGAACGATTTCCAAGAGGATTTGCTCATCTTGGTTGAACGATGTAATCCGAGGAGCTAGCGACATGTTAAGTGTGATTTCATGATTCTTACAGCGCCCGGCGCGATGTCGACGTAGACGACTGGAAGCGTCGCAGACCGGATGACCTGAACGCGCTGATCGGTGAACGTAAAGTGGTAGAGCGCGTTTCCGTTTCCAAACGCCGACAGCGCTACCGGGGTCCCGTGAACGTCGAGAATCGAACTCGTTGCGTCGGTCTCGACGCGCCACTCGAGGAAGAACGCCGTTTCACCGGCGAAGTCCGCGATCGACTTCTGGTAGCCATCCAACGCGCCTTCTATGCTGATCGCTTGGACGAAAGAACCGTTGCTCAACTCGCGCTCTGCCCGCCCGCTTCCGACACGTTCCCATGCTTCGTCTTCGGGGAACAATTCCGCCTCAAATGTGGAAACCTGCGCGCTTGCAACCGAAAACAGGACGATTGGAACCCAGAATACCCTCCATTTCATGCAAGATCACCCCCTTACGAGGCTGGATTATCGCTAAAACTCTGGTGTTGGTCAATGTAGATCAGCACAAACTCTCTGGTTCAGTCAATCAAAATGAAAGGACTCGATCATGAAGACAAGAAAAGTAAGTTTTGCGTTGCTCGCTTTCGCGCTGTTCGGGATTCTATACATTGACGCTTCGTTCGCCGCCGACCCGGTGATAAACGTAGCCTGGGATGAACTGGGTGATCCACCGGCGCTCGGTACCGATTATACGGTGCAAACGTCGTCACCCGCCTCGGCTGATTTCCCGGATGTGACGTTGATCACGGGCAGCCTGACGTGGCGGATTTGGTCCACCGATCCGGATAATCCCGACGGGCTCGGCGACATCGGGGTGATTTCAAGCCCGCATGCCGACAACT
>JBBTCX010000327.1:0-21097 GCA_038043045.1 Planctomycetota bacterium
CCATACTGAAGTGTGCTTTTTCCCCCTCACCCTGGTCTGCATCGCCTCCTAGGGGCGGTGCTCAATCATGAACGAAGCTTCTTGCTTCGCGTATTATCGCAGGCCGGCTAGTCCGGCATGCCCCCAAGGCCCGTGTACCGACATTTCGTCCGGTTGCGAACGAAGCGTCGCCCCCCGACCCTGTCGGTCGTTGCCGTTTGTGTTTTCATCGGGTTGGTTTTCTTCGCGCATGCCACCGTCCAACAAGCCCAGTGCATAAAGCTCTAAGTCGTTTGGATTCTGTCGATCTTGTCCGGGCAGCACGACGGGTTGGTGCGATTCCAACGGCGCTACGATTTCCGGCGTGACCAGGATCACCAATTCCGTCAATGCACGGCGAAAATTCACCGAGCGGAAGAGCGCGCCGAGGACAGGTACGTCTCCCAGACCCGGTACCCGACTCGCCACGCCGCGCACTTGTTCACTCAACAGCCCCGCGATCGCCAACGTTTGACCGCTGCCGACTTCGACGGTGGTGACCGCCGAACGCTTGGTCAAACCGGGAACGGGGAATCCGCCAATCTGAGTGGCGGTCGTGAAATCCAGTTCCGAAACGGACGGCTGAATGCGAAGTCGAATTCGTCCCGGACCGTCCACCACGGGCGTAAACTCCAATTCCACGCCGAATTCACGGAATTCCGTGGTCACTTGCTGATTCCCTTGTGACACCGGGTATGGAAACTCGCCGCCCGCCAGGAACTTCGCCGTTTCACCGCTTGTCGCCACAAGAGTCGGTTCCGCAAGAATGCTCAACAGCGTGTTGTCCGCCAGGGCTCTGATAAACAATTGCATCTGAACACGCGGGAATCCTACGGATACCGTCGGAGCTCCAGTCACCGGAATCCCATCCTCGCCGGTGAGAAACGGAATCCGTTCCGTAGCAAGGGCGCCCGCCGCCGCACCGATATTGATCGGATTGATCCCCCCGATTTGATTGAGCAGGAACGCATCCTTGAAATCATCTCCCGCCAGAAATCCATTGATGCCGAGTTCGCGGGCGGCCGTGCGACTGACTTCGGCGACCACGCACTTCAAGAGAACTTGGTGTTCTCCGGCCACCTCCAGGTGGTTTTGCACGGTCGTCGTTCCGCCGCCGGTTGTTGTTTGCGGAAGAAAGAGTTGAGCGATTTCCACCATTTGCTTGGCTCGCTGTGAACTAGACACCGTGCCTGTAAGCACAATGTGTCCGCGGAGCGAGTTGGTTTGAATCTTGGCTTGAGGCTCGATCGATTTCAATGCTTCATTCAGTCGGGCAAGGTCCAACTCGACAGTGACCTCGAAGAGGTACTGCTTGTTGTCGCCGCCAAGCAAGATCACCGTGGTCGAACCATAACTTTGCCCGGTAATTAACATTCTCGTCGGACTGATCACCTGCACGTCGGCGATTTGTCGAGCAATGACATCGGCGCGCGTAATCTCCACCGTCGTTTCGACCGTGGCGCTGCGATTCAACGGGATCGTGATTCGCTGCGACTGATTGGCCAGGTCCATAACCGAAGCGCGGAATTCTTTGCCAGCGCTCGATTGTCCCTCAGCCGATCGCGGACTGATGACGACGGCGGCACCGGCCGCCAGCACGGTCATCAACCACCAAACACAATGGCTTGTTCGACTGCGATCAATCGGCATAACGCTACCTTCCTTGCATGGGGTCAACATGATGGAATCCTCCTTATTCGTGCGCCGCGGCCGCTTTGGTTTCGGGCTCCGGCAAATTTCCGTCGTCTTCCAACTCGTGTGCACCTGGGGCAACCGGCGATCGTTGATTCGCGGGAGCGGGTCTCGGAGCCGGTGTTTCACGCAACAACGAGGCCGATCGACTCACAGGCCGGTCGCCGACGTCAACAATCTTGGATGATCGGGCGTTTTCAAACGTGATGCGTTCCACTTCAACACGCCCGGAAGTATTTCCGGAAGTGGCACGACGATAAACCGTCACCCCGTGCGGCATATCCTGCTCCAATGGAAGCGTCTGTTCGTGCTCCGAGGCGCCGAAGGATGACCAAAACGGTTTGGACGGTGGCGCAGCGGAAGCTACCTGCTCCGGCGGCTTCCGACTGCTTGGAAACAACGATGAGAAAAGGTCTTGACTATTCGCCGTGATCGATTGTCCGGAAACCACTTCATCTCGACCTCGAAGCGACAGCGTGATCTTGCCGCGAGTCGCCGCCAAGTGCAGCTTGATGGCATCTTCCTCGGTGACAAGCAAAGTGGCCGATTTCGCCGGTTTGACTTTCGATGTGGCGTCCTCCGCGCTGGTCGCGGTAGACTGTCCGATCGCGGCGACTTCCGCACGGGGAACAATTACTTTCGCAATCGTTTCCTTGGTCTTGCGACGCTCACCCGAATCGATATCCATGACCACGATGACGTCGACAACGTCGCCAGGCTGAATCTGATAGGCCACGCCGGAAACCTCGTCGATTTTCACCGAAACCGCTCGAAATCCAGGCTTGATGCGACCTTCCATTCCCGCAGAGGTACCGGGAGGAGCCAACATGGAAAGGAGTACGGGTGAAAACTGTGGAATGGCCTTGGCGGTCACCCGACCGACGGCCTCCTCCAATTTGCTGATTCGATCCTTGGCAGGCGCGAAAGTATTTTCCTGCGTTTCCACAAGCTCCACCATTTCGGCGGTGAGTAGAGTAAACGCTGGAATGTCCTGTTTGGTCTTGATGGCCGTGATCTTCTGTTGAGCGCCGCCGGAAGCTTTTGCCTTGCTCACGGTGTCAATCACGAACTTCACCGCCACGAGGCCGATTCCCAATCCGAGAACCAACGGAATGATTGCCTTGCCCTTCATGCACGTCCTCCTTCAATGAGCACCGGCGACTCGGGATCGAACTCTCCCCCCGCGCCCTTTGCCCACGGCTTGTACCACCCCATAGGGACGCGGCGGTCGATTCGGTTTGGCGTGGGCCTTCCGGTTTATCGGAAGGTTTCGAGGGCCATTCGACTTCGGGCCCGCAAATAATTTGCTCCCGGTCTTCCCATGAGCTTCATGGGCAGGCGACAAGACGCCAATGTACGAGCGGCGCAACGCCGCGCAGTCGGAAGACGCCGGCCTTGGGACGGGAGTACCACCCTCCTTACGCCTGGAACGTCTTCCGCACATTCGGCGGGATCCTTACAAGCATCTTTTGCGCGGCTCATCGATCACCCTCCCTCGACGCAGCCTTCTTTTCTCATGGTGCAACTTCCGGTCAGGTCGTAGTCCGCCGTACCGAAGAACCCCCCCACCAGCGAAACGTTTCCGTACGGAACCGTGACACTGACGGTTTCCTCGCATTCGTTATGAACCATGTTGGACGAGAAGGCCGAAATCCCCGTTGGAGCCATCACTTCGCCGATACGCGTCGTGACGTTTGCATACGGCTCCACCGAGGTTTGCAAAACCAGCAATCGACACCCTTCGCGCGCCGCGTTCTGAAGGGTCTGGCGTACCATAAACACCCATCCATATTCGATAATCCCGAGTAAAATCGTAAGCAACAGCGGTAAAACCACCGCGAACTCGACAATCGCGGCCGCTCGACCGCGATGTCGGTTCGGGTTGCTTCCTTCCCCTCTCAAGAAAACTCGCATCGTTACGTCCCCCACCAGCCCAGCATTTTCCCCATCAAAACGATCAACGTTCCCGCAGTCAGCGGCACGCCGTACGGCAACAACTGCGAAGTCGCGCCAAAGCTTTTCGCCGATCCAAACTCCGAGAACATCGTCTCAGGTCGGGAACACTTGTTCATGATGATCCCCATGTTAACGCAGGCCATGCGTAGTCGACCCGTCGACATAATCATCACCATGGCCGCCACCGCCCCGATCACCGCCCCCAGCATGAACGAACACAACGTCAACCAAGACCCCAACCAGACCCCAATCGCCGAAAGCAGCTTCACATCGCCCGCACCCATGCCGTGCATCATCCACGGAATGATCAAGAGTCCGAATCCCGTCAACATTCCTATCAAACCGGCGGACATTCCGCTCCAACCGAAAAACCAACCTTGTACCGCGAACCCCGCAAGAATTAACGAAAGATTCAACCAATTGGGTACGCGACGCTGGGCATAATCGATCCACGACGCCAGCAAGACGCCCGGAACCAGCACCACGCACGTCACAGACCAAAACTCCAGTGCCATGCCTTGACCCCCTTGTCTCTATCACCTTGGAAGACGGTGGGCGCCACCGTGACCGATGGCGCCCACCCGATCCCCGTCGAAACCGGTCTTACGCGACATGAAATCTTGAAGACCGGTAGGCCGCCAGCAACGGCGCCTGTCGAGGGCTACGCGACAAGAGGCCGCGCCGCCCTGACTTCGCCTTGCAGACGCTTACACGTTCTGAAGAGCCGTGTCGGCCGTCGTGAAGATGCCCTGCACCGTGGTGCCCAGCGACGTAATAATCGCCAAGCACACGATGATAATCAGCGCAAGCATGACGGCGTATTCGGTTGCCGTCGGGCCATCCTCGGACTTCAGAAAGTTCTTCGCGCGATTCAAAATAGCATTCATACGTATTACTCCTCTCCAATTGGGGCTGACTGGCAGCCCGACGAAGATTCGAAGGTCGTTCAAGCCTCGCAAGAGACTTGATCTTCCCCCCATAGAAACGACTCGAACCTCCTTGGGTCGCGAGTATGTTGCACAAAACTTTTCTCAACGTTGTACGGCGTGATGGTCCGATCGAGTTCTCAACAACCCACGCAGGACCTCGGGGAAATGTGTGACACCGACTTTATCGTCTTTCCCCTCACGCTGATCCGCTTCCGGTTCGAAGCGAACAACGCCACCAGAAACGTAAGAAACAATTCTCTTCGCGGCAAATGAATTTCCTTCAAGCCGCTGGAAATGGACAGAACCCTTTGCCGAAGCGACAAAGCATCGTTATCGGGAACAGCTATGATCCTATCTGTTCGTTTCATTCCGCTTGTTCTCTTGCAATTCGAAGCAATAAAGGACAGAGTCACAACAAGAGAACAACGGTTCTCGGTGTGTTCAGAAAAATGTAAGCGCGGGACCTCGCAAGCCATGACCTCTACAGCGAGGCCGTAGCTTGCGCATCCCGCGCGTTCGACGTTTGGGAAATGGACTCTAAGCAGAAACGCAAAAGCGAGTCGCGGGTGAAATACGATCCCGGCTTGCAGAGAGCCCGCGCGGTGCTGCAATTTCTGGAAGATATCGCAGTTCGATTGGGTAGGTCATTCTGCGTTCTTGCTCAGCTCACGACCGTTACGGCATTCGAAATGGCCAAGTAGATTCCGTTCATCGAAGTGCCGAATCCGCTCATGGCCACCAAAACACCGATGGCAATCACGGCAACGAGCACGGCATATTCCGTAGCCGCCGGACCGTCCTCGGAACGCAAGAAGTTCCACGCCTTCTGCTGTAACGTGTACATGGCTCCTCTCCCTCTCCTCATGCCGAAAACCCTTGAACGAGGCCCATTACCTCGCGCACCTTGGAAACCATGTAAAGCATCCAATATGGCGCTCGATAGAGCAACACGTGCGTAAAAATATGTTGCACCGTCCGAGAATCCATCTTTGAAAAACCGTGTACCGAAAGGACGAGGGACCCCACAAACAAACACTGGCGCCGAAGATCATTCGGCGCCAGTGTCGGGGTTGGTTATAGGTTGATGGAGTCCAACAACCTCATAGAAACCGGTTTACTCTTCAGCGTTGTTCAAATCCGTATACTTCTGATAGAGCTTGGGGTCTCGCTTCTGAAGGTCCGCTTCACTCTGGAACGTGCGGACGATTTCGCTGTCACCCTTGCGTATGCGGACTTCGATCTTTCCGTCTGACAAAACCTGGAACGAATTCGTCGGGCGTCCGCCAAGGTGACGCAGCATGGCACCGTGGTGAAGCGGCGCCGGCTGACCCGCGTCGCTACGACCGTCGGGCGACTTGGCCCAGGGAACATGCAAAGATTGCATCTTCTCCGCCATTTGCCGGTGGGCGGCTTCGAATTCCTCGTGCGCCCGGTCAATGGCTTCTTGGGCATCCTTAATGCCTTCTTCGAGCTTTTCGCGCCATTCTCCCAAATCGTGATCCATGTCGATGTCGAAGTCGAAATCAAAGTTTCCGTCCGAGTCCCCGTCGCCATCTCCGCCTTGGATGAACACCATTCCCTTGCCGTTGTTGGAGAACAGTTCATAGGCATCGGGATCACCCGACTTCAACTCATCCTCATTCGCATACGTCGCTTCCGACTTGTTTCCGTCCTTGTCCGTTCGTGAAACTTCAATCTCGCCGTCATCGTCTTGCGTGACGGTGATGGTCGATCCGTCGTCTTCGACCTTCACGCGAACCGTTGTTTTGCCCTCGTGCGTGAAAACTTGAGTCGAGCGATTGCCGTCCTTGGGAATCATCACTCGAAGCTGCTCAGGAAGAAACTTGAGATCGCCAAGGTTTCCCAGGTCTTTCATGAACCACTCGCCGCCGGGCCCCTTCCCCATGATCTTGCCGTGTGTGCGAATTCGCTCTTCGATGCGCTGATTCGGTTCGGCGTCAAATTTCCAAGTCATCGCCCCAACGTCCGCTCGTGATCCAAGCTCCACGGTGACCGTTCTCTTCTGTCCACCTTGCAGAAGCACCACGGCGACGCGCGTTCCCGGTTTGAACGTGGACATCAATTCCGTAAGTCCCTCGATTCCCTTTACCGTGTTGCCGTTCAAGGACAGAATCACATCGTGAACCTGAATCCCAGCCCGATCCGCCGGACTATCCTTCACAACATTTTGGACCAATACGCCCTGTCCGTCGACATCCAACTGGGACGCCAACGAATCGGGAACCAAGTCAAGCGACACACCCAGCCAACCTCGTGACGAAGCAGCGCCTCCCGTGGTAAACGTAAAGGACTTGGGTTCGTCACCCGCATTCCCGGTCAGGGTAATGACCTGGGGTTCACCTCCGGATGCGGACGTCACCGAAAAAACTTTGGGTTCGTTGTCTGAGCCGGACCCGACCTGTTTCACAACTATCGCTTGGGCGCAGCCCTCGTCGCCAAAGGCATACGCCTCATCCGCCGGCAGCCAGTACGGCAACCCCAGCAAAACCAAACTTAAAAGAAACTGTTTCATACATCACTCCTTCGATTCAACCTAGTTGTTCTTGCCGATCGTACCGGCGTTCTTATCGCAAGACGAAGCCACTCGCTCCGTCAATCCTTACCAATCCCCCGCGGCCAAACGGATGTTGGAATCGCCATCCGCGCCGCGAAGCGTTCTTGTGCGGTTCACCTCGAACCAATAGATATTGCCGTCGTCACCCAAAACTCCGACCAAGTCGCGGTCGATATCCCGAATCGTTCGACGACCGGTGGAAACCGGGCGAACGAGTCGGCCGTCCACCTCTCCAAGAGTGCCACCCAGCGACATTGAATTCGGAGGTGCACCCGGACGACCCGTTAGTGCGATGCGAGCATTCTGCGGCGCTTGCTCGGTGGGAAGCGGCCCCGCCATGAACCACGCCATCGCGGCCGCGATCGCTCCGGGAATGACCCACCATGCGCGGGAAAAGGATCTCTTGCGTCGTGCTGCGGAAGTTGCAGCAGAATTCCACAGGGTCGTTCCCGGTCGAAGGTCTCGTCCGGTTGTCACCTCGGTCAACGCCAAGGAAACCAAATCGTCGATCTTCCGATAGTCTTCAAGCAAACCGCGAGCATTCTCCTCGCGCAGAATATCGCGTTGGAACGCCAAGTCCTCGTCGGTGGACAGCTCGCCGTCCAAGTGGCGAGCGATCCGTCGCTCCAACTGCGGATCAATATCTTCATGTCGAAACGGTGACATCTTCACTACCCCACTATTCCAATTGACCTCTCAAGGCGTCCCTCAACATGCGCCTTGCACGAACCAACCGGGTCTCCACCGAATCCACCGGCATGTCCAGCACGTCCGCGATCTGTTGGTAATTCCATCCATTCAAGTGTCGAAGCACGAATGGCTCCCGGTAAAGTCCCGGCAACGCGGCAATGGCCGCTAGTACAACCTGGTTCGTTTCCGTTCGCGCGACGTTTTGATCCGCGGCCGGTGAACCCTTCTCCCGAACAACGGCCGACACCGCTTGACGCCCATGTTTGGCTTCGCGTGTCAACTCGCGACCGGCATCGATCGCTGCGTTGCGTGCCAATCGATAAAGCCAGGTTCGCCAGAGCTTCGTTTCTCGTAGTTCTCCGATCCGTCGCCATAGCGTCGCCCATACTTGTTGAACCACGTCGTCGACACGGTCTCGATTGCCCAGCACCGCGAAAACAACGCCTCGAACCCATGAGCCTTCTCGGCGAACGAGATCGTCGAATGCCGATCGGTCGCCCTGTCGGACGGCCTCGATCGCCGAGATTCCGAACTCCCATTCGCCTGCCCGTGCCATCATCGTCATGGTCAACTATTTAGACGGTTTACGACTCAACAACCCGTCAAGTATTCTTGGTTTTCCGTGATGCATTTTCGTGCGTCACGATCATGCAAGATATCGCATTTTATCGGACGTAAAAGAGTCTATTGACGGGAATTGCACGTCCAGAAGGGCCGATAACCTTGATAGAATCAAGACCAATTTGATTGCCCAGATTTAACAAGAGGTTGGAATTGCACTCAACACGAAGAGTAGGATCACACGCGATTTGCACTACAAAACCATCTTGGGTTTGAATATTGAAGTAAACCGGGCAGTCTCCTTTTGCTGCTCGAAGTAATTGAATGACCGAATCAATCGAGTGTTCGTCGGAAACGGAAATGACTAAGCTTTTTGAAAGAGCGCTGGTGGCGTCGTCGGATGAAATGACGCGCGACACCCGCAACGACGGTTCTTCGCGTTGGAAATCAATCTTGCCTTCCAAAAAAACAATGGCATCAGGAACGAGTTGGGCACGATGGTTGGTCAACTGATCCGGAAAAACGACGGCCTCTACTTTTCCGCAAAGGTCCTCGAGGGTTACGATTCCCAACTGCCTGCCGCTGTTTCGCCCGGTGCGAGTGACAACGGTTCGCACGCCGGAGACCATTCCGCCGATGACCACGGCGTCACCGTCGCGGAATCGTGAAAGTTCGTTCGTTTTTGCTGTAGCACATGCGTCCAACAGAGCTTCGAACTGGGCCAGCGGGTGTCTGGTAATATAGAATCCCAGAACGGCTTTTTCGCGGGCGAGCATTTCGGATTCGGACCATTCCGCAGTCGAAATCTTTGAACCGTTTTGCCGCTTGGATGACTCCTGATCGTCGCTTGCGAACATCGCCATTTGTCCGCTACGGCGATCTCGATGGGCCTCTTGTCCCGTGGTCATCGCACTATCCACCGACTCAAACAGGCCGCGACGCATGGACCCGGTGCGATCAAAGGCCCCGGCGCAAATCAACGATTCCAGGGTACCGCGGTTCACGGCATTAAGATCCACCCGCTCGCAGAAATCGAACAAGTCCTTAAACGGTCCTCCGCGAGTGCGCTCGGTGACGATTGCGGAAACGGCCTTCTCGCCAACCCCCTTGATGGCACCGAGACCAAACCGAACGCCCGCCTGTTTTCCATATTTTCCCGTGGTTGACTCGATAAGGTCGACCGGGCGCTGTGCCACGGCGTGTCCCGCACCATTTCCTTTTTCGTTCGCGACCTCCGCTGCTTCTTCTCGTTGGACAACGAAATCGAACTCTGATTCGTTGACGTCCGGCGGTTGCAAAGAAATGCCGAGGTTTTTGCATTCTTCACGATACTCGGCCACTTTGTCGATGTCGGCCATTTCGAAGGTCATGAGGGCGGCCATGAACTCGAGAGGAAAGTGCGTTTTCATCCACGCCGTCTGAAAGGCCACCAGAGCATAACCCGTGGAATGGGCCTTGTTAAAGGCGTAACCGCCAAATTTGAGAATGTCCTCGAAGACGCGTTCCGCCGTCGGACGTGCCACACCGTTGGCACCGCACCCGTTGAGGAACGGCTCGCGCATGGCTTCGATGGCTTCGGTTTTCTTTTTGCTGATCGCTTTGGCCAATCGAAAGGCGCTTTTGAGTTCGATCCCGCCGAGGCGATTGACAATGCGTGACACTTGTTCCTGATAGACCATGATCCCGTACGTTTCCGAGAGGATTTCAGTCATGATCGGGTGCGGCGTGTTCCACGATGCGCCGTGTTTGCGAGAGATATAGTCAGGGATGTATTCCATCGGTCCCGGTCGGTACAGGGCGTTGGCGGCGATCAAATCGCCGATGCGGTTGGGTTTCATGCGCATCACCACGTCGCGCATTCCGCCGGATTCAAATTGAAACACGCCGCGGGTGTCGCCGCGAGCAAACAACTCGTAAACTCGCGGATCTTCGAGGTCTATTTTTTCCAGTTCGATGGACTGCCCCGTGGTTCGCTGTGCCAACTGCTTCGCACGCTCCAGGGTCGACAGCGTTCGCAGCCCTAAAAAGTCCATCTTCAACAAACCGACTTTTTCGACCGTCGGGCCGTCGTATTGAGTCACCAAGGTTTCTTGACCGGATGCGCGACAGAGCGGCAGAAAGTTGACCAGCGGTTCATCGGCCACCACCACGCCGGCGGCGTGCACCCCGGAATTGCGAGCGACGCCTTCGAGCTTGCGACCGATGTCGATGACTCGACGCACGGTATCATCCGTTTCATATCGCTTCTTGAGTTCCGGTTCTTGCGCCAGGGCTTTGTCCAGGGTCATGAACAATTCGGTCGGCACGAGTTTGGTGAGTTGGTTGGCTTGCTCAAAGTTCACGCCAAGCACGCGGGAAACATCCTTGATCACCGCCCGAGCCTTGAGCGTGTTGAACGTGATGATCTGGGCGACGTGTCCGTATTTTCCACGGACATAATCAATCAACTCCGCCCGGCCATTCTGACAAATGTCGAGATCGATATCAGGCATTTCGTCGCGGTCTGGATCAAGAAAACGCTCAAAATACAGCTCATATCGAATGGGGTCCGGCGTGCTGATCCGCAGACAATACGACACTACCGAACTACATCCGCTGCCTCGCGCGCAAGCGGGAATGCCTTGGGATCGTGCGTAGGCCACACAGTCCCACACAATGAGGAAATAGCTGGCAAAACCTTTACCGGTGATCACATCCAGTTCATAGTTGATGCGCTCGCGCAGTTCCGAACTGATCGATCCGTATCGATGGACCGCGCCTTCTTCGACCAAGCGTCGCAGATAGGCCGCATCGTCCAGGACTTTTCCAGACTTCGTTTGAACGGTGTCTGGAACCCGAAAGACCGGCGCGTGGCGTTTCGTGAGATCAAGCTCGACGTTGCACAGATTCGCCACGCGAAGCGTGTTGCTCAACGCATCGGCATGCGACGGAAACAAGGTGGCCATTTCATCCGGACTCTTGAAATAGAACTGGTCCGAGGGGAATTTGAATCGATCGCTTTCGGCCAGGAGGCTTGCGGTGTTGATGCAGCATAGGACATCATGGGCTTCGTGATCTTCGTGGTCGAGATAATGGACATCGTTGGTGGCGATGACAGCCACTCCAAGTTCCCTGGCTATGTCGGCGAGCTCGGGATTGGTGGACCGTTGTTCAGGAATACCGTGGTCTTGCAACTCAATGAAGAATCGATCGGGACCGAAGATTTCGAGATACGTTTCCGCGAGTCGGCGGGCGTCTTTTCGATCTTTGTGGAGCAAGGCTTGGGGAATCTCACCTCCCAAGCACGTGCTGGTGCAAATCAGTCCGGAGGAAAATTCTCGTAAGACTTCTTTGTCGATTCGCGGTCGGCGATAGAACCCTTCCGTGTATCCGATGCTCGAAAGTCGGATCAAATTCTTGTAACCTTCGACGTTCATGGCCAGCAAAAGAAGATGAAACGACTCTTTATTCTCCGACGGTTCCTTGATCGTGCGATGTTGGGCGGCGAGATAAGCTTCGCATCCGAGGATGGGTTTGATTCCCGCTTTTCTGGCGGCTTGATAAAACTCGATGGCGCCGAACATGTTCCCGTGGTCGGTGATGGCTACGGCGGGCATTCCGAATTCCTTGGCGCGTTGGATCAAGCCTTCGATGCGTGTAGCGCCATCCAGAAGGCTATAGTGCGTATGCACGTGAAGATGTACGAACGGCGATGGACCCATGAATCAACCGGCACAGAAAGCGATGCGCGAGGCACCCGCGCCACGCTTCGATCGCTTCACGCGAGGCATGTTACCGCGATTTGCGATCCCCATCCAAAAAAGAAATCAAGGGGTGACGGTTGATGAACGTAATCCCACTGTGAATTCCGCCGAAGGTTGGTCTCGCCCTTTGCCTTATTGGGTTTGTTTCACAGGCCTTCTTTGTCAAACAACCGTTGCAGGAACGCAACATCGGCGAGATCTATATCTTCATCGGTGTCATGATCGAAATTGTCCACGCAAAAACGAAACGGAGGTTCGAGATCGGGGCCGCTGGTGACGAGACAGGCTTGCAGCAACCGAAAATCAAGCAAGCCCACGTGGCAATCGTGGTCCGCATCCGCAATGGTGTTTCCTTCCGGCTGAATCGGTGCCCCAAGAGCCGAAAAATCGCACTCATCCAGGCTGTTGACTACGCCGTCATTGTCCAAATCCGGGTCCACGAGGTCATACAAACCATCGGCATCAAAGTCGAATTCGCATTCGTCCGGGATGAAGTTCTCGTTCACGTCCAAACTTGTTTCTCGATCAAGATCGCAATAGTCCGCGATTCCGTTGCGATTGCAGTCGAGTGAGATTCCGGCGGTCACGTTTTCGGAGGCGATGCATGGCTCTAGCAAGGGATTAAGCCGCAAAAAATAAACATCCTGTTCACCATTAAACGTGGCGGCATAGGCCAGACTCGCTCCGAGATTATCCGAGATCATGTGGTAATAGTCCCCGAGTTTGGCCTGGTTGGGATAGCCCAAGGACTGTACGAATGGAATGCTCAGGGGAATATTGCGCCGCCACGTGACCCCACCGTCGTGGGAAAAAGAATAATAAAGTTCCGAGGAGAAAGCCGTTGCATCGTTGCGAGTGTCGTTCCAAACCACATCGATTCGGCCATTGGGTGCGACCGACATCGTTCCAAACCACTGCCAAGCGCCGTTGCCCACCGGATCATCATTGATCCGAACCGGTGCGGTGAAATTGGCCCCGCCATCGATGCTTCGCGTGAACTTGACGTCAATAGGATCCGATCCATCCAAGGAACTCACCGATCCACAAACGTAAATATTGCCGGACTCCGGACCTTCCGAGTTGTCCGTCGCCACCCACATCTGACCAAGCAACCCTTGCGGATTGACTCCCCCGATCGCCGTGAAGCCTCCGATATGCACTTGTCGAGAAAACTCAAACGTCGGCGGGACGAGCGGGTTGCGGGCGCTGATCGAACGCGCGAGTTGAAGGTTTCCAAACTCATTCGCCCCGCCCACGATATAGACCGAACCATTTTTGTCCGTGGTAATCGTACCGGCAAATGGATTGGCCGTGACTAGACTCGGCGATGAATAGGTCAACCCGGCATCAAACGAACGAGTAAACAAAAAAGGCGAGCAACATCCCGCATTCGGACTCCAGACAATATAGAGATTGCCGTCGCTGCTCCCATCAGTTTTGTCGATATTGAACCACGCCTTGTCTCCACCAAAGGCGTACCTTCCGTTTTCAAAGGTCACGCCCCCATCCAACGATCGATACATGTAACACGCCCATTGGCCCGGGCCACGATCCGGTTGAAGCGAGTAATAATACATTCGGCCCATGCTGTCCGAATCCAAGACGGGATCGCTGGCAAACTCGCCCGGCTGAAGTACGCCGGGGAATGTCCAACTCAAACCGCCGTCTTGACTGTACCCTCGGCCGGCCTGGCGAAAGTTCGATTCCACCGTATCAAACTGCCTCCAACCGATGGCGACATGATTAAAATCGTTCGGGTCAATGGCAATGGAAGGCTCGTTGGCGGCATCACCGGGGATATTGTCGCCGTTTTCATCCACATTGACTTGAACACTGCTTGAACCCCCTCGGGTGTAGCGGACACGCGAATTCACCGGCCCATAAGGATTCACCGCTCGACCTGAACGAACGCCCGGCGAGTACATTTGCTTTGGCGTTTCATCCCGAAGTCTTGCGGAAATCGTCCCATCCGCTGAAATGACGGGTTGTGGCTTGAGTTCCTCCGCAAAGACCGACGTAAAAGCACCAAAACAGAGGGTAAGACCGATTGACAGCGACTGTTGCCAAATACTCACTTTCGAAACCTCCTCAAACACTATTCCTTCCCCTATACGTTGCCCGGGCCGTTGTGGTTCAGATTTTTTTAAATAGGGCACAGTGCAACGACTCCCCCCCTCCGGTTCAGGATTTTCGGTAGCGAGAAATCCGTTTCAACCTGTCAGGCCGTCATTCTGAAAAACGGGAATGCGGCATTCCAAGACATCTCCATCGTACTTCGAGAGGGGTTCGAATTCAAACGAAAGTTGGCGTCAAGCCACACCGGCCCAGATTTGGGCTGAAACTGCCTTCGATGGATCGCCATATCCTTCGAGCAATGCTTGGCGTAAGAACTTGTAATCGGGGTGAGACAAATGGGGATCACGCGAGAGCAGAAGTTCAGCATCGATTCGGGCGTTTTCCAGAAGATCTCGATCGGTGACCAAGTCGGCGACCTTAAACATCGGCAGGCCATGCTGGCGGGTTCCAACCAATTCTCCCGGTCCACGAAGTCGAAGGTCCTCGTCGGCGATACGGAAACCGTCCGAGCAGTTGCAAAGAATCGCCAACCGTTGGCTGGTGGCCGCTTCTCGCGTTTCCGTAAAAAGCAAGCAGGTCGACTTTTTTGCTCCGCGACCGATTCGGCCACGAAGTTGATGGAGTTGGCTTAGTCCGAAGCGGTCGGCATGTTGGATGATCATGATCGTCGCGTTGGGAACATCGACGCCCACTTCGATGACCGTGGTCGAAACCAACGCCTGAATCTTTCCTGCTCGGAAATCGCTCATGACTGATTCCTTTTCCTTGGGTTTGAGTCGTCCGTGAAGCAACCCGACATTGAGGCCGGATAGGACCGTGCGCGATAAGCGATCGACTTCCGTCGTGGCGGCACGAAGCGGCAAGTCCTCCGATTCTTCGACCAACGGATAGATGACGTAAGCTTGTTCCCCCTCTTTCAATCGTGAGCGAACGAAGTCCCACGCCCGCGCGGATTGGGCCGGCGCCACGACTCGTGTCTCCACCGGTTTGCGAAATGGAAGGGTGCCGGAAATGACCGACACATCCAATTCTCCGAACAAGGTCATGGCCACCGTTCGCGGAATGGGCGTGGCGGACAGCACCAAGAGGTGCGGGGCAACTCCTTTCTGAGTTAAAACTGCACGCTGCTTCACTCCGAACTTATGCTGTTCATCGATGATCACAAATCCAAGGTCGGCGAACTGAACATCTTTCTCCAAAATTGCGTGGGTACCAACGAGAAGGTCCAATTGCCGGGAAGCCAAGTCCTTCAACATGGTCTTGCGTTTCAACCGCGACGTAGAACCGGTCAGAATGTCGAAACGAACCCTGCTGCCTCGAAGATACTCTTCCAGTTTGGTTAGATGCTGATTCGCTAATACCTCGGTCGGCGCCAATAACGCAACTTGGCGACGATTGGCAATGGTCGCCAGAGCCGCATACACGGCCACAGCCGTTTTTCCAGCGCCCACGTCGGCTTGTAGCAACCGTTGCATGGAAACACTCCGTGAAAGGTCTTGGCGAATCTCCCCAATGGCGCGTTGCTGTCCTGAAGTCAAAGTAAATGGAAATCGGCGCCGAATCCGACCATCCAATTCATTAGATGTGAGAATCGGCTTGGCGTTCGACTGCCCCGTCCTCGCCCGACGACCCATTTGGACAGCCAGTTGATTCAGGAGAAATTCATCGTACGCCAAGCGCTTTCGGGCAACTTGAATATCGTCCTTGGTGGTGGGTTCGTGCATTCGCAAGATGGCCGTCGTTCTTGGCGGTAGTCGACGGCCAGATCGCAACTCGGGAGGGACGAAGTCAACAAACTCCTTGGCGGCATCGTGCAGATTCCTTCTCACGATTTGCTTGATTTGTGTACTGGAGAGCTTGGCCGTCGCAGGATATACGGGAATCAGCAATTCCCGATCGTGCTTTTTGTAGTCTTGGGGGCGGTCGACGATTTCTACCTTGGGGTTGGTGAACTGTAACCCGTTCGAGGAAAAAGTGGTTTTTCCAGATAGTTTGACCACCGCGCCAATGTACAGGCGCCCGTCTAGATAGCTGGAGTTAAACCAAGTGACTGCAACGGAACCCGTGCCATCTTCGACGATTCCGTGGATCGGCGAACCGGGTCCGCGACCCGAACGGAGGCGACGAACGGAGCCGATGACCGTCCCTACTTCGTCCGGACGCAATCGACTGATGGAAGAGGATTGCGGGCGAAGCTCAAATCGAAAAGGGAAGTGTAGGAGCAGCTCCTCAACCGTTTGAATTCCCAACGCCGCGAAAGCTTCCGCGCGCGAAGGGCCTACGCCGGGTAAAAAACGGACCGCTTGATCGAGTCTATCGCGCGGCACCACCCTGAATCCCGGATCAATCCAAGCGACAACCCCTGTGTTCGTTCACCAAGCGGTTGTCACGCGAGTTGAGAATAGCTTCGCTTTGAACCTATGGAATTACGAGCTTCTGTCCAACCCGTATCTGGTTCGGATTCTCGCCGATTTCCGCGCGGTTGGCGGCGTAAATCGCCTTCCACTTGGACTGATCACCATTGTAATACTGACGAGCGATGCTATGGAGCGTCTCTTTCTTTCCAACGGTGTGCGTACGTGCCCCGCCAGTGGCTGCGGGATAGTAGCCCCCTGTGTCGGTAGCAGGATCAGTGTAGGTTGTCTGCTTCCCGCTGGGATAATTTCCTGGCGTCGTGCCGTAGTCGTCCGTGGGATAAACTTCGCTTGTTTTAGGCGTCTTGTCCTTTTTGAACCAGCTACAACCGGTGAGAAGTACCATCGAAACGAGCGATGCCACCAGCAATACATTCCGTCGCATGTCGGGACCTCCTGTCAAAAATAGAGAACTTACCACGGGTGCATCCCAGAACTCCACCTCCCTGAGTCGCACAGGCTGAAGCATGCAGCTCAGTGTTGGTTTTAGAATGCACTTTAACTCGGCAATATCTTACCAATCCTGTTTTTCGTGTCAACAAAAATGCTCCGCATCTTCGCGCAGATCGGTTCCACCTTGTGAAATTCAAAACAAGCCGCAGTGCGACGTCGCCGGTTTCACTAGAACTACATTAGGCCCGTTCAGCCCTGCGTCGCCGTGAGGCCAACACAGCTCCTATACCCATCATGGCAGCAATAAGAGCTAACATCCCCAGCGACGACAACGTCGGAACACACGCATCCGTTATTTCATTGCAGGTTCCGCTGCATGGGTTCCCGGTACTTTGGCAGGCTCCGGCAGAGCAAGTCTCAGTGCCTGTGCAGAAAAGCCCATCGTCACACTGCGGAGTCGACGTGCATTCCACGACGGTGAACATTCCCGGAACCGTCGCGTTGTTAATGAAAACGGCAGATCCGGCAGTCACCAGATAGTCCCCGGCATTGTTGGTGCTGGGATCGCCCCCTAACCCGTCAAAGAACAAAGCCTCGAGTCCCGTCGATGGCAACGGTCCTGGAAACGGTGGATTGAAATTTCCGTCTGCATCATTGCCACCGACGCTCACTCCAGTTCCCGGACCGGTATACGCCGCGCCGCCCCAACTCAGTCGCCAATACACCTGAGAACCATCGTCCGTTTCAAACGTCAAACTTCCGGCGGCCAAGTACGACGCCGGAATCAGATTCATCGTTCCGCTGATGTCGTCCACCGCAGGCGGAGTCGTATGCAAAGGAAAATTCGGACTGGTCAAAAGAATCCGACGCCCGGCACCGCTGGCAACGGTAAAATTCGGAAGGGCTGAGATAAAATCGTAGATCAACACCGGGTTTAATCCCGCCGCATCGAAGACTCGGATACGCGACGGGTTCAGCAAGTTTTGTCCCCCCAACCGCATTCGCAACTGAATCGCCTGAGCGGTCGTGTCCCCATTTACCCCTCCGATGACCTGTTCAATCTGCATAAGGTGAAAAGACGCGAAAACGGGTGTCGTCCAGACGACCGCCCCAACAACAAAAAGTACGAACGGATTTCCCCCTCTTAGTTTCATACAGTCAGCCTCCTTAAAAAATGGATCATTGTCCCCCCCAAACGGTGAAATCAGGTCGGATCGATGAAACCTTCCTACGCCAGTTGGTTTCGAGCACACCGGCCTCGTTTCGGCGCAGCCTTGGGGGAGGGAGAACAACCTAATTATCGCCTGAAACCCGACCTAAACGTGCTTGCATGGTAGCTTATTTCACTGGAAGTGTCAATGGAACACCGATCGATATTGAGAGGTCGTTGACCGTCTTGCCTGGCAATCGTAAAAGTATTCCATATGTTTGACGCTTTAACACAACGACTGGGCAACGTGTTCCGCGGGTTGCGCGGTCGCGGACGCATTACCGAAGACAATATCGCCGAAGTCATGCACGAAATCCGCACCGCGCTTCTTGAAGCAGACGTGAATCTTGAAGTGGCCAAGGCGTTCTGTGATGAAATTCAGCAAAAGGCCATCGGTGCTGAAGTCATCAAAACCCTGAAGCCTGCCGAAGTCATGGTCAAACTCGTCCATCAGGAACTCATTGATCTAATGGGACCGGTTGATCCTCGGATTCCGTTTGTTTCACCCGGACCCACGATTCTTCTCATGGCCGGTCTCCAGGGATCTGGAAAAACAACAACCTGCGCCAAAATGGCCAAAATGCTCTTGGACCGGGCCAAACGACCGCTGATGGTCGCCGCCGACCTCAAACGACCGGCTGCCATCGACCAACTCGAAGTTCTGGGACAACAAATCGGCGTGCCCGTTTATGCCGAACGAGATCATCAAAACCCGGTGAAAGTATGTCGCAACGGAATCGCGGAAGCTAAAAAACGCGATCGCGACGTGGTCATCCTTGATACCGCGGGACGGTTGGCCATCGACAACGATTTGATGGACGAGATCGCCAAAGTCGCTTCCACTTGCAGCCCGCATCAGATTTACCTCGTTCTCGACGCGATGACCGGGCAAGACGCGGTCCACACGGCCAAGGCGTTTAATGAACGATTGGAAATCGACGCCATCATTTTGACCAAGTTTGATAGCGACACGCGCGGCGGCGCTGCACTTTCCGTTAAGAAGGTCACGGGAAAACCCATTAAGTTTGTCGGCGTTGGCGAAAAAATCGAGGCGATCGAGGAGTTTCACCCCGAACGCGTGGCCGGTCGCATTCTCGGAATGGGCGACATCCTCACACTGGTTGAACAAGCCCAACGGCAATATGACAAGGGTGAAGCGGCCAAGCTCGAATCTCGAATGGCCTCCGGGAAGTTCGGACTCGACGATCTTTTGATGCAACTTCGCAAGATGCGCCAAATGGGTTCGCTGAAGGACTTATTGAAAAAAGTACCGGGCGTGTCCGACATGGTCGGCGATCAGGAGATTGATGAAACCGAGCTGCAACGCATGGAAGCGGCCATTCAATCCATGACCCCGGAGGAACGCTCCAACCCCAAAATCATCGATTCGTCCCGCCGCCGCCGCATTTCCAAAGGCGCCGGGGTTGATCCCACCGACGTGAGCATGTTGGTCAAGCAACACGAGCCCATGCGCCAAATGATGAAGATGATGAGCGGGCAGTCGTTCATGCAGCGACTAAAACTCGGCACGCAATTCACCAAAATGCTCGGCAGCGGCGCGGTGCCCAAATTCAAAGGCGGAACCATGGCCAACCAGCGCGTTCTTTCCAAAAAAGACAAACGAAAGCGGCGTAAATAGCAACTCTTCTTTAGGTTCCCCCAAACCCGTTACGAGGCCGATACCGCCGATTGACATGGCTCTTCTACGACTTCCCGCTACGATGTTCTAGGGAAAAACCCCGGATGGACCGGAGGGGGAAATGTCGCCACTGCTGTTGACCAAGAGCGATGCGACGTTCACCGCTTTCCACCCTCACCGGCGATCAAGCCGATAGGGAGTAAGTGGAAGAAAATGAAAACCGTTGGTGATGGGTTTCCGCGCCGGATGAGGTCCGATTGCGAATGAGGGATCGAGCCGACTATCTACAAAGAGCATTCCTCCTGCTCGCGTTCGGGCTAAGCTTCGTTTCGCGCACCTTCGCCCAACCCAATCGCCAACAAGTGGAAGCACAGATTCAAGTTCAACGCGCTCAAGGTGTAGTTCAGAATCCCGGCGTCGCCGCCGCCAAAATAAAGGATGCTCGCGTACGATCCCAAAAGCCGGCCATCATCGAAATGTCCGCGCCGATGGCCAATCTATTTGCCCGCGCGGATGAAGGCATCAATCGTCAGGATTGGAAACTCGCCATCGACTCGTTGCAACGAATCATTGATGATCCAGAAGGCTCGCTTATCCCGACCCATGCCGGGGCCACACCCGGCGGTCAATTGTTTGAATTCACGCGTAGACAAGCCATCAGCCGATTGGCAGCCCTTCCGCCGGTTGCACTATCCTCCTATCGCGTACTCTATGACGGGACGGCGAAAGGACTGTTCGATCGCGCCAAAACCGCCCGCGACTTGCGCGGTCTTCGCGAGATCGTCACCCGATACCCGCTCACCACCTACGGCGACGACGCAGCGGACCAATTGGCCGCTTGGGCATTGGAGGAAGGCCGCGCCACCGATGCCGCCTCGCTACTCCTGGACATCCGCCTTTGGATGCGCGATTCCGACGTCCCCAAAGAACGAGTTCTTGGCAAGTTGGCGATCGCTTACGCCATGCTCGGAATGGTGGATTATGCCAACCTCACATTGGAAGTTTTGCAACAACAGCTTGGGGACAAAGAAGCAACTCCACCCTGGTTCCCGGAACTGAAAAAGCTGGTTCTTCAGCAGTCCAACCCCGATGCTCCGGAATTTTCTTCCTTCCCGCCCACTCCACCCCGCGAACCTGGCTCAAGCGGTCCCCTGATTCCCACGCTCATGCCTGCCACACCGTGGCACTTATCCCGGGCGAA
>JBBTCX010000328.1:0-4522 GCA_038043045.1 Planctomycetota bacterium
GTGAGCGCTTTGCATCGGGAGCTGAACCTCAACGGGCAAGTTATGTATCGGGATGTGGTTCAGACGGACGCGAGTATCAATCCGGGGAATTCGGGTGGGCCGCTGTTGAATATTTTGGGGGAGTTGATCGGGATCAACACGGCCATTCGGGCGGATGCGCAGAATATCGGGTTTGCGATACCGGTGGATCAGTTGCGTGATTTTTTGCCGGAGATTTTGGATCCGGAGAAGTTGAATCATGTGCAGTTGGGGATGCGCGTGGGGAATGGGAATCCGGCGCGGGTGACGTTTGTTCGAGAGGATAGTCCAGCGGATCGGGCGGGGATCAAGTTGGGGGACGAGGTTTCGGCGTTGGACGGGCGGGCGTTGAGCGGGGACATCGATTTCTATGTTTCCATGTTGGGGAAGAAGGATGGAGAGGCGGTTTTGCTGGCGTTGGTGCGCGAAGGGAAACCGGTGACAGCGAAGGTCACTTTGGTTGCGATTCCGAAACCGGATGGGAAACAGTTGGCGATGCAACGGTTGGGACTCAACATTGTGGATGTGAAGGAGAGCGCGGCGAAGCGGTTTCGATGGACGCGAAACGGGGTGTTGGTGGTGGCGGTGGAACCGAAGAGTCCAGCGGATCGCGGCGATCTTCGGCCTGGGGATCTGATTGTGTCGATGGGACCCTATTGGATCGCGGGTGTCGAGCAAGTTGGAGCGTTGCTGTCGGGGGTACGGCCGGGTGATCGGGTGGATGTGGGGGTGAGGCGGCAGGTGCAGGGAATGTTGGTGGATGACGAAGCCAGGTTGTTTGCACGATAGACATGTCGTAGCATAAGAGAGTGTCAGATCGAACCGGATATAATTCTTCCTCAGATCATCGCGGGTCGTCGCAGGAGTCGCGGTCTTGGGGTGGCGGTTGGCATGGTTGGTGGCGGAACAAGCACCCGGTCTTTCGCTTTGTCGCGTTGTTGGCGGTTTTGCTGGTCGCGTGGGAACTGCTTTTTTGGATTCCGTTTGTCAATGAACATATTTTTAAGCCGCACCTTCGCTTTTATGCTTGGCTGACGGGCATGGCCCTTCGATTATTAGGCAAGGATGCAACCGTACATGGTGAGGTGGTTTCTACTTCGGAAACCAACATTTCCATCGTCGAAGGATGCGATGCGATTCAGCCAGTGGGTTTGTTCATAGCGGCAGTGTTGGCTTCGCCGGTGCTGACACGAAGGAAATACCCGGGACTCATCGCTGGAACACTTTTCTTGATGATGATGAATCTTTTTCGAATTGTGTTTTTGTATTTTGTGATTGTGCACTATCCCAAATACTACGACGTAATGCATCGGGATGTATCGCAGACGTTTTTCATCTTGCTGGTCGTGGTCACGTGGGTGACGTGGGCACTTTGGGCCGTGGGTGCATTTCCCAGACGGAGGCCTCCGGAGCCGGCGGTGGCGACGGGATAGGCTCGTTGGCGCTTCCGCGCAACGGTCGGGGAGAGAGTGGAGTTCATGTTGGCCAGACGCGTCTTCGTTTTTGTCGTCTTGGTGATGGGTCTTTACCTCGCGCTGATTGCACCTTGGCCTGGGATAGGCACGGTATATTTGCACGCCTATCGTGGTGTGGCGGGGACCGTGTTTCAACAGTTCGGGTCCGAAGGAACCCTGTGGTTTTTGCCGCCGGAACAAGAGATGTCACACATTGACACTTTGATTGTCTGCAAAAAGCAAGGCGTGGCCCAGAGGTACACCGTATCCAGGCAGGATGCGTGGACCACGGCCTATCTGCCGACGGCAAAAGTGATTGTGTTGATTCTGGCAACGCCCATATCCTGGCGGCGGCGGGGAATCGCCCTTTTTTTCGGACTCTGCACGATTCAATTGTTCATAGGTTTTCGATTGCTGACGGTGCTCGTTCATGCGTTGAGCGAACCGTCTCCGGTGCAACTTTTCGAGCCTGGTCCGGCAACTTTGGGTTTTCTGAATGGGCTGCACGAACATTTTTGCGTGTCGACGGCGCCGGTGTTTCTTGTTCCGGTGCTCATTTGGGTTCTGGTAACGGTCCGGCGGGAGGATTTGCAATACCTGCTCGGACGAAATCTCTTCTCTTCAGAAATTCCGGGCGGCGGGCAGGACACAGTTGCCGAGCGATAAGTTCCGGTTATAATCCCATAATATCGTAGCAAATAAATTCTCGGCGGGGGAAAACCGGGGTTTGCTGCAAACATTCAAAGCTCTGGAGGGATCAAATGTTTGTCTACAGGATGTCGAGTTGTCGCTTTGCGAACGGGGGGTATGCGTTAATGTTCCTATTGGCAGTTGGGTCATTGGCCCATGCCCAGCTTACTGATCAGACGCAAACACCGAACACGGCCAACGCAGGAATTGCCAAGTCGGTGGAAGAGCAGGTTGGCACGGGACGAGGGGATGTGATGACGGTCGATTCATCGGCGTTTATCATAGCGCGCGATCCATTTCGTTCGATTCGGCGAGGGCGACAGATTTTTCAAAGAAAGTACACCGTTGCGCAGGGGGTGGGGCCGCGAACGAATGACGGCGTTGGCGATATTGAGACAGAAGGGTCTCACGGGGCCGGATTCGCGGATAGTTGCGCGGCATGTCACGGTCGGCCTCGGGGTTCAGCGGGGTTTGGCGGAGACGTGTTCACGCGACCGGACAGTCGCGATGCGCCGCATCTTTTTGGGCTCGGATTGCAGGAGATGTTGGCGGATGAGATTACCCGCGACCTGAGAGTGATTCGGCAGCAGGCGATTGATCTGGCGGTTGGTAGTGGGGTTTCGGTCACGCGCATGTTGACCAGCAAAGGGATTCACTATGGTTCAATCACGGCCATGCCGGACGGATTGGTAGATACGTCGGCGGTTGCGGGCGTGAATGCTGATTTGCGGGTGAGGCCGTTTTTCGCGGAGGGCAAGACGATTTCCATTCGCGAGTTTCTGGTGGGCGCGTTTAACGCGGAGATGGGATTGGAAGCTCCCGATCCGGATTTGTTGGCGGCGGCAGGGGGAGCCGACGTGGTGACACCTTCTGGAATGCATCTGACGGGATCGACGGACGCCATCGAAGCGCCGCCGGTCAATTCGGAAATGGACGACTCGGACGGCGACGGCGTGGTCAACGAGATTCCTGTTTCCATCGTCGATCACATGGAGTTCTACCTGCTCAACTATTTCAAAGCGGGCACGTATCAACAAACCAACGACGTCATTCTGGGCAGGCGAGCATTTCATCAAATCGGCTGCGGTCATTGTCACATTCCAGATTTGCTCATCGAACATGATCGGCGGGTGGCCGACGTGGAAACGGCGTACAATGCCGCGGAGCCGGGCTTCAACCACTTGTTTGCAACGGCGACGGCCTTCATTTCCGAAGTGAATGACGGATCGGGACACCCGACGATCAAGCAACCGGCGGGTCAATCTTTTCTGGTTCGCAACTTCTTCGCCGATATGAAGCGGCATGATCTGGGACCGAATTTCCATGAGGTGAACTTCGACGGTACGGTTACCACTCGCTTTATGACCGAACCGCTTTGGGGCGTTGGATCGACCGGGCCGTACGGTCACGACGGACGGAGTATCAACCTAACCGAGGTCATTCTTCGACACGGCGGGGAAGCACAAGCGTCTCGCGATGTGTTCACCCACCTCGGAGAAGCAAAGACAAACCGTTTGTTGGCGTTTCTGAATTCGCTCGTTTTATTTCCGCCGGATGATACGTCTTCCAACCTGAACCCAGGCAACCCAGCCACACCGGGATTCCCGCAGTTCGGACATGGAAGCATCAAACTTCCTGCGATCTTCAACAATCCCAGCGATCTGGAATAACCGTCACGACGGTCTGTTGGATGATCGCTTTTTGATGATCGACCGCGGGGTCACGTGCTGAAGAAAACGCGTGGCCCCGCATCTATCATGCAAGATTCGCGCGGAAATAGTCGACCGTCTTGCGAAGCCCGTCCAGAAGCGGGACTTTCGCTTCCCAGCCCAGTTGTTGCTTTGCTCGAGTGCAATCCGGTCGGCGGCGAACGGGATCGTTTTCCGGCAAGGGACGATGTTCCAGCCGCAGTTTTCGATCCAAGATATCTCCCAAGCACGATACGATTTCATTCATCGACCGTTCATCGACGCTGCCGATGTTGACCGGTTCAGCGGAATCTTTTCCCGCGTATTCCATGAGCCGGACCATCCCGTCGATCATGTCGTCGACGTAGCAAAAGCAACGGGTTTGTTTACCGTCCCCGTAGATCGTGAGCACTTCACCGCGAAGAGCTTGGACGATAAAGTTTGAAACAACGCGCCCATCACCAATGGCCATTCGTGGTCCGTACGTGTTGAAAATCCGCACGATGCGAGTGTCCACTTTATTTTGACGGTGGTAATCCATCATCAACGTCTCGGCGACTCGCTTGCCCTCGTCGTAGCAACTACGCGGACCAATGGGGTTGACGTTGCCCCAATAGGATTCCTTCTGCGGATGTTCGTGCGGATCGCCGTAAACTTCGCTGGTGGATGCTT
>JBBTCX010000329.1:0-6958 GCA_038043045.1 Planctomycetota bacterium
TTCGAACCGGTACCCGACATGTTTGTGGATTCGATGACGATGTTACCCGGCTGCAGAATGCGCTACCGCATCCGCGACTAGGCCTAACTTTGGACATCGGCCACCTTCATTGTCTCCACGACGGCGACCTTGCGAATCATGTCAAGCAATGGCACGATCGCCTCTGGAACATTCACATCGAGGACATGCACCGCGGTATCCACGAACACCTTCCGTTCGGCCAAGGAGAGATGAACTTCGTCCATGTCTTTGAAACGTTGCAAGACGCAACCTATTCCGGCCCGATTCATGTCGAACTGCCCCGTCAAAGTCACCAAGCCGCCGTCATCGCTGAAGATTCCTTTCGATTCATCAAAAACACCCTTTCCAAATGACTCCTTACCAGCCATTGCCCATGTGATTTCCAAAGCGCCATGGATCAAAAAGAAACTTTGAAAAAAAGTGGCTCGGCGGCGATTTCTCCCGCTTGACGACACCCGGATTTCTAGTACAGTACGCCCTTCGGACTATGGATATAGAATGGTTGGATAGCGCGTAACGTCATGCATGCAAATAAGTTAAAAACAAGTGTGGTGCGGTCGGAAGACGTGATTCCTAGTTGGTATTCCGTGGATGCCAGCGGGAAAGTGTTGGGACGATTGGCGACCAAAATCGCTGTTATCCTGATGGGAAAACACAAACCCACCTATACCCCCAACGTCGATACCGGTGATTTTGTAGTAGTGACCAATGCCCACCTGTTTCGTCTGACGGGCCGAAAAACGGAAACGATGATTTATCCGCGGTATTCGCACTATCCAGGCGGATATCGTGAGGTTTCTTATAAACAAATGTTCAAAGAGCATCCCGAGCGAATTGTCCATTCCGCCGTTCGTCGCATGTTACCGAAAAGTGCCCTTGGTCGACACATGCTTAATAAATTGAAGGTGTACGCGAAAGCGGACCATCCGCACTCGGCACAGAGCCCGCAACCGCTTGACGTATAGTTTGCTGTTTTTACTTTAAGACGAGGTTTTGCCTTGGTAGATCAACTTACAACCGTCGGAACCGATCCTGCTCCCCAAACTCGCGCCAAGAGCGGGGGTGTTGTCAATCCATTTGTTTGGGGCACTGGACGTCGGAAAACGGCGGTCGCCCGCGTTCGCATCAAACACGGCGAGGGTAAGTTCATGATCAACAAACGCGAGGTCGACTCGTTTTTTGGTCAACTGAAAGATCGTGAGGCGGTTCGAAAACCGTTGAATGTCACGGAGACTGCCAAGTCCTATGATGTGTTCGTCAACGTTCGGGGCGGCGGGGTCAGCGGTCAGGCCGGCGCCATCGTGCTGGGACTGGCTCGTGCGTTGAAGGGAATGAGCGCGGACTACGAACCGAAATTACGCGAGCACAAACTCCTAAGCCGCGATTCACGCAAGGTCGAGCGAAAGAAGTACGGCCAATCCGGCGCGCGTCGCCGCTTCCAGTTCTCGAAGCGATAGAAGACGGTTTAGAAGTTCTCCGAGCGAATGCTGTATTGGTGTTTGCGGGTCGGCACTCTCCCGGACATCAGTCTCGACACGCGTGCCGCGTCACTGCGTCCGCAAGGCCTGCCTTCCCCTTGATGTTCTATCGTTCGTTAATATTGTCGCTGGTGAACTCCGTCGCCGTGGATTTCTCTCCGCTGGGCAACTGATCGTGTCGCCATTCCCCCGTGCTGAAATCCACCACAATCGCGATCACTCCTGGAACTTCGATGATCAAAATCCGAAAACACTAACCCCATTGTCGACCTCGAAACTTTTTCGCTGGAACGAATCGGGTTAGCATTACAGGCGGCCACTTGGGGAGTCCGGGCCGATTGGGCCGCCAGAACCCGCATGCCAAAACTTTTCCTAACATCCCCCGTCTGATTATTGCCTCGGTGAAATCTGTTTCACGTGAAACAAGTTTGCGCGTGCCACACCACCCGCGCATCAAAACAAGTTACCGCCGCGACCTGTTCGCCCCATTCCAGATACTCGATGGTCACGGTTTCACCCCGAAGTTCGATCGCCAATCGGCGCGGACCCGCGCGTTTCACCAGTCGCGCGTCTTTCAAATACGCAATGCCAAGTTGATGGCACTTCAAGACGGCCTCCTTCGCGGTCCACAACTGAAAGAAGCTCCGCCAAGTCCGGTTCTGAAGAATCTCCCATTCCGCCGGGTGGCCGATCGCATCGAACAATTCCTCGCGCCGGGGGCGAATGCGCTCGACATCAATTCCGACGGGTCGGTCGGCCACAACGGCCGCCGCTAGGGTTTGGGTGTGGGAGATGGACCAGTGCCATGTTTCCAGCGGGAGCGGAGCGCCGTCGTCTCGTTGCAACCAGCCGGATTGGGGAGCGCCGGATCGCCATGCGGATTGCTGCAAGGCCCATCGCGCCGCGGCGTGCTGTTGGTTGACGCGTTGCGGTCTGGACATCGTCGGGACTTCGGGGATCAAGACGAGAACGGGTTCGAGGTTGGGTGACATCAATCTTTCTTCGTGGGCCAAACGCCCGCTAATGTGTGACGGACGATGTCACTATCGAAGTAATTGCACGCCATTCCGGCATCGACGACGATCCGCTGGGCGTTGATTCCACTCGATCGTGGGCTGAGGAGAAACAGCGCGGCGTGGGCCGCTTCGTCTGTGGCGACGGCCCGTTTGCGCAGCGTGGCTTGTTCGGCGTAAAGGAATTGTTCGGCGTAATCGGGAATTCCGGCGGAGGCGCTGGTCTTGAGCAATCCGGGGCAAACGGCGTTGAAGCGAACTTCGGAGAATCGGCTGAACGACTTGGCGAGAAAGACGATCGCGGAATCGAGCGCCGCCTTGGCGGGGGCCATGAAGCCGTAGCTTTCCGCAGCCATGGTGGTGGTGGAGATGGAGACGGTGACGACGGAGGCGTTGGGGTCCAGGACGTTCTTGAACGCATTGGCCAGCGCGATCAGCGAGTAACAACTGACCGAGACACATTCGAGAAAACTCTTGCGGCGGACTTCGTGGAATTTCCCGGAGAAATCTTGGTAATCGGCGAACGCTACGGAATGGACCAGGCCGTGGATTCTCGGATGCTGGTGACAAACGGCTGACACCAACTGTTGAATTTGTTCGTCTGACTCCACGTCGCACACGTGGACTTCGCAGCCGGCGAGCAACGCGGCGAGACCGTCCCTTCGTGCCAACGACCTGACACTATAAATGACCGAAGCCCCCTCTTCCTCCAAATGTTTTCCGATTCGATAGGCGATGCTGCGCTTGTTGGCGACGCCGACGATGAGAAAAGTTTTTCCGGCGACGTCGAGAAAGCTCACGGGTCTTCTCCAGTGGGATGGGCCAACGTGCAAGCGAATGTCACTCGGGCGGCCAGGCGGCCGTTCACCGTCGCGCGGCCGGTCAGGAAATAGGCCTGGTCAAGAGTGTCATCGAGAGTCACCTCGACTTCGACGGCCTGCCCGGGAGTGACCATGCGTTTGAAGCGGGCATCGCCGATCCGGGTGACGAGGGGGAGGGGAGGTGAAAAGGTCGGCTCGATGACCCGATCTACAACGGAGCTTGGGTTGTTGGAGAGGTTCATCAGCAACAGCGCGCCGGATTGGAAGCAGCATTCACAAAGTAGGACCGCGGGGACGATCGGATTTCCGGGATAATGCCCACGAAAGAAATCGGCGTCGGGTTTCGCGGTCCAGCGCGTAACAATTCGTTGATCTTCCAAGCGTAGAATCTCATCGACGAAAAGAAACGGCGGACGATGGGGAAGAAGTGTTGGAGTCAGCGCCCTGCTCATGGCCCGATCTTATCGTTCTTCCCGTCGGTACGGAAGCCGAGACGATGGAACGGTTCGTTCAAGCTTTCAGGGAATGAGAGTCCTGATCGGCGGCTGAACCCCGCCTTGCTCGCTTGCGTTGGGTCGATGTCCCTACCTATGGCTTGTACATCTCCTTATTGCTTCGCACCCAGCGGACTTCGGTGCCATCGGCTTGACGCAAACGGCTCGAGAGAATGGCCGCGTGGTGCTGAATGTGGCGGATGTTGTGGATTTGGTGCTCGAACTTGGGGATTGTTTTGTGCCACGAGAAGCCACTCTCGGGGGCTTCAAGGTCGAGACGATCGACCTGGGTATCGACCATCGCCTCGCAGAGTCGCCAGTAATCGAGTATCTGCGGCTTGGTATACGGGTCGAGAGTTTTCGGCTCGCTATCCCCTGGCCAAGGCAGGTCATGGTATTCGTTGCGGTGATTTTCCCACGGGCGAAACGCCTCCTCATTTTGTTGCAAATATAGGTGCGCAAAATAGAGCGTGTGGTACGCGACTCGCCAGAACGGGATTGGATAAGCCCCTCCCGTCCACAAATCATCGGGACACTTCTCAAGGGTTTGTTGCAACATGGCGAGGGCTGCATGATATTGGCCTTTCAAAGCCGCTTGGATGTTCATGGAATTCCTTTCTCTTCAATCTCTGACCTCTTGATCGTAAACTCTTTCGCATAGGAAGAAAATCCTTCGATGTCGCAAGGATTTCTCTTTGGTTTGAATCGGGGTTCATCGTATGACCGTCGCACAGTTTCGCAAAATCGCTTTGACCATGCCCGAGGCCGAGGAAAGCGCCCACATGGGTCACCCCGATTTCCGCGTTCGGGGAAAAATCTTTGCAACGCTGTTTACGCGCGATGACATCGAGTGGGGTATGCTAAAACTGAAACCGGAGCAGCAGCGTCGGTTGGTCAACGCCCATCCTGAAGTTTTTCAACCGATCAAAGGCGGATGGGGCCGACAGGGTTGCACGCAAGTGCGTCTGGACGCCGTAGACAAGGCCGCTCTTCGAAGCCCGATGCTTGCGGCATGGCGAATTGCTGCTCCGAAAAGTCTCGTGGAGGAAATGAACGACTCCGACGAACCATGAAGGAAGAGCGTTCACGCACGAATCCCGAAGCTGCCGAGCGTTCGAGTTGTGTCGGGTGGCCCATCTCCTTGGGAGGTGGGGGAACATTTTCTTGACTTTCCAAAACGCTATGTTATAATAATGTACGGTACAAGCTGAACCGCGACAGGTATGGAGCGGGGGTTTCATGGGAGTTGGCGGGGCGTTTCAGATTAGGGGATATGGCCATAGCTTGCGCCACATAATAGAGACATAATGACGCCTTAGTTTAAAAAAGGAATCCACGATGAACCATGTCGCAAATGTCAAACAAACACTGTTTCCCCCAAAAGCCCTATTTTCCAGGCTTTTGTCGAAGTGCCACACGATGGCACTCAAAAAACAAAAAAATAACCAAACGAACCCATCTTGAAGTATGACTGAAACGATATGAATAATGGAATAAAAAATAATGTGATGATTTAAGTGGTGCCGTCAACAATCGCCTTCCATGCCAATCCGGGGACAATGGGCGCATGTCGGAGGTTTTCATCGGAATCGGCTCGAATCTCGGCGACCGGCGACAGTTTCTGTCTCTAGCCATTCGAGGTTTGCGCGGCACTGCGAGCACCCGCATTCCATCCGGCGGAATCGCCTCGCTTTACGAAACGATTCCGATCGGGGTTACCGGGCCGCAACCCACCTATCTCAATTCGGCGGTACATCTTATGACAACACTCGAACCGCACGATTTGCTATCCGTCATGCTGGAAATCGAAGCATCTCTTGGCCGCGTCCGCCGTGAACGCAACGAGCCAAGAACCATCGATCTTGACCTGTTGCTTTATGACGACCGAATCATCGACGATCCAATCCTTATACTTCCTCATCCCCGCATCCATGAACGACGGTTCGTCCTCGAGCCGCTTTCGGAAATCGCTCCGGAGGTGATCCATCCGCGACTTGGAATCACGATCCGATCAATTCGTGATGGCCGACGGGACCGAGAGACTGCTCTAGTAAAACTCGTTGCTGATCCCAGTTGGGTCGCGGGTTTGTGACGCTTGTAGAGTGACAAACAGCGACTCGACTGAAAGGGTATGGGACGTTATAATAATGGCGGGATGCGCTTTCGGGGGACACCAAGACGGTGCGAAGCGCTGGAATCGGAATTGGGGGGATCAATATGGAAACCGTTCGTTCGATGAAAAGATATGCGCTGTTTTTGAGCGCGGGTGCGGCATTTTCTGGTTTCGTTCTTCCGACGGAGGCAACGGCCGCGATCTTGTCCACCGGCGCCAATGCGTTTACCACAGTTCAAGAGTTGATCGATGGGGCGCCGGGTTCTGTCAATAGGGATCAGAAGGAATTGGGCGTGGACGCTGCGACGTTTCCTCTGGACGTTTCCGCAAACTTGATGTCCACCGATTTGGATGGAGCGCTCGTGGCATTGGCGCAAGGATTTGGAATGGTGGCCGACCCGACGCTCAGTACGCAAGCGAATCCGGAAGAGTTTGCGATTGAGTTGGGTTGCTATACGAATATCGCGGAACTTTTCTATTCGGTGCAAAGTCGGGCGATCGAGTCTCGAAGCGTGATCTTTACAACACCGGGAAGCGCCATCGCGCCCAACGAAATTCGGTTTCGTTCTGATGGGACTCGTGAAATCGAGAGTCGGACGTTTGTCAGCGGGGCGGTGATTGTGTGGTCGCGGAACGCCGATTTGAGCGCGAATCCGGTCGAGGGCGAACTTCGCTTTTTGGTTCATCGGGATGCGGAGGAGGATGTGCTTTTTAGTTCCACGCTTTCGCTCGACACGGCGGACGGTGAACTGCGCATTCAGTCGACAGGTCCGTTGCGTTTTAATGAGGTCGGTTTGGAAGAGCTTCGAGAGCTGGGGATTGATGAGGCTTCCTTGGCTATTCTGGAAAATGTGGAACAACAAGGGTTCTTGCGGGTGATCGTTTTACCGGTTCAGGAGCACCGATATTCGTACATCGTGACGGCGGATGAATCGTTTGATTTGATCGCGACGTTGGATGCCAAACTACGGAATGCACCAGACGGCAGCGGGATTGCAGCGGTGCTGGGTCGACCGTT
>JBBTCX010000330.1:0-14326 GCA_038043045.1 Planctomycetota bacterium
CGCCGCGATCGTGGCTCCGTTCGGGTTAATAGGTCAGCGCGCCCATGCCGTTCCATGACGCCAACAATGGTCCCAGCAACCACCTCATGCGAAACGACGGCAACGACCGCTTCCTCGATGTCACCCGTGAAGTCGGCCTCGACGTGAACAACGCGCGCTTCAGCCTCGCCGCCACCTGGGCCGATTACGACAACGACGGCGATCCCGACCTTTACGTCGCCAACGACTTTGGCCGCAACAACCTCTACCGAAATGACGGCAATCACTTCGTCGACGTCGCCGCAACCGCCGGTGCGGAGGATCAAGCCGCCGGAATGGGCGCATCTTGGAGCGACTTCGATCTCGATGGCGATTTCGACCTTTACGTAAGCAACATGTTCTCTTCCGCAGGCCGCCGCATCGCCTATCAACCTCAATTCAAAGAGCACGTCGCCGACCAACTTCGTCAACAAATTCAGCGGCACGCACTCGGCAATTCACTCTTGCAAAACCAAGGCGATGGAACCTTTCGAGACATCAGCGATTCCGCCGGCGTGCGAATGGGCCGCTGGTCCTGGGGGTCCAAGTTCATCGACCTTAACAACGACGGCTACGATGATCTCATCGTCCCCAACGGCTTTCTCACCAACGACCGTAAGGATGATTTGTGAAGTTTCTTCTGGCGACGAGTTGCGTCGCAGTCACCGACCGAACCGGATGCAAAAAGCGGACCGACCCCTGAGGATCGAGAATACGTCCTCGGCTGGGCGGCCATGACCAAGCTCATGCACCAAGGCTATTCGTGGAGCGGTCACGAACGAAAGTGTTGCTACCTCAACCTCGGCGACTCCACCTTCGCCAACATCTCCGCCACCAGCGGTCTCGACTTTGACGACGACGGCCGCGCGATGGCCGTCTGCGATTGGGATCAAGACGGAGATCTAGATGTTTGGCTAAAAAACCGCACCGGTCCGCAACTTCGTTTCATGCGTAATGACGGCCCGGCCGAGCAACGATTCCTCGACATTCAACTCGTCGGCAAATCCTGCAACCGCGATGCCATCGGAGCCGTTGTCGAGCTACACGCCGGAAGTAAAAAATTCACCCGCACGATCACTTGCGGCGACGGTTACTTATCCGGTTCATCCAAGTGGCTTCATTTCGGATTGACGGGCGCTGAACCGGTCAACCTCGTGAAGATTCGTTGGCCCGGCGGCGAAACGCAATCCTTCGCCGACCTCCCCCTCAACCGCAGATACCGAATCGAACAAGATTCTCCAACCGCAATCGAAATCTCCGCGCAACTCATTCCAATGCCAAGCGCACAAAAGACACCTTTCAAGCTTCCCCGTTCGACGAAGTTGGTCCTTCGCGCCCCTTTACCTTTGCCGCCGACGCTTTCGCGCGGTTTAATCAACCGCCCGGACAAAGAAGCTCCTGCGGACCCTTCAAAACGCGCCACGCTCGTAACCCTCTGGGCCCAATGGTGCGCTCCATGCCTATTCGAACTTTCTGATATGGCCGACCATTTGGATCCACTCCATCGAGCCAACCTCGACATTGTCACCCTCAACATCGACCGACCCGAAGACCGCGCCATTGCCGAGACCCTCTTCGCCGAAAAAATCCGACCGCGCTTCAAGTCCGCCCCATTCCGGGAAGTTTGGTCCTCCAACGAGATGAAAGAAACGCTCGACGCAATCCTCGTTCACATCCGCGAACAATCCGGCGATTGGCCTCTACCGATGAGCCTTCTCATCGATCCCAACGGCACGCTCCAAATCATCTACTTAGGACCGATTTCAACAAAACCTGAAATCAGCATGAGCGAATCCCCCGCTCCAATTGCGAAGGACCAAACTCCGGAGATTTCGCTTGAATCTCTAACATCCGACCTGAAAAACTTCTGCCTCGCTCCCGACCGCTCTGCATCCCGCGCCGCCTATCCAGGCCGATGGTATTTCAAAACCCCCCGCGATTTCGCCGCTCTCGCCCGCGATCTGAAAGCCCGAGGCCAAAAGGAAGACTCCCGCTTCTATTCCTCCCTCGCCGCACCCGAACCGAAACCGCCACCGAGTGCCCCATGACCAGCCCTGTGTAGCCAACTCTGCACCCGTTTGGCTCGTATTCCCCACCACCGGCACGGTTTGCGAGTCAATTGCTTGTACCGCCAAGGCTTGGTAACGGCGAATCATCCCCACACACAAGGAAGACCCAAACCCATACTTTATGAAATGTTTACCCAATTGCTATTGACGATGCCCGGTTAGATTGACTACTTTTAAGGGTGGAATCCGCGCCAAGGACCTGTGGTCACCTCCCCAGGCTTCTACGGACGGAGTTGTCGAAAAGTAGGGGAAACAAAACATGGTGAAACGACTTGGGCCGACGGTATCAACCCTGATCCTATTGCTTGGCGCGAATACGTGGTCCCAGGAGCGACCGACCTTTTCTTTCCTGGCGACTGCGAAGAATGGGGAAGCCATCAATCCTCCCAGTGCTTCGATCGATGCTGTTCCCGGTGACATCATCACGGTCGAGGCGTACGTTCGCTGTTGGTCGAATGGCCGAAGCACAGCCGTCCCGATTGGGCAGCCATCGACGCCCACACTTGCGGGATACAATTTTGCGATTGATTACGCCAGCTTGTTCAATGAAGTGTCGGGCAATGTATTGCCGGTCAATTACGCGAATACCACTGCACTTTGTCAGTGCGAGCTACCCGCCCAAACGTGCCCGGACAACTTCGCAAACGCGTTCGTCACCACCACGAGAAGTGACTTTGTCTTTGCGGGAAGGATTGCACCGGTGGGGGTTGCTACACGGCGATGCAACTATCGCATTAGCTCTGCGCATTGTTCTGCCACTTGTATTACGTTGCAGAGTCAGTGCCCTCCACGAACACCTTTTTATTGCGGGACGGTTCGGTTGCAGGTTTCCGGCGACGCGGCGGGTACTTTTAACGTTTGCTTTGACTCCGGAGCTGAGGCCGGTAATCCCCTCACTCGCCTGATTGCGCCTCGAGTTCCTCCGCAGGAGCCGCCACGCATTGAGCCTTTAGATTTAGAATGCCTTACGATCAACGTACCGGTCGACAATTGCCCGGGTACGTTGGTGGGATCGGACCCGCCAAGTCAATCGATCGACGCGCGGGAACCTTCGCTCCTGGATGATGCGACGCCAATCGGCACCGATGTCGTAACCCTTACTTTTCCTGAAGGGGATTACAGTTGCTTGAAACAGAGCAGTTTCTCGACCGATGTCACCCCGCCGGGCGATGCTCCATTTGTCGAAGCGGTCGCTGCCAATCCGAACCACACAACCGTGGAAGTGTTCTTGAGCGGGCCTCTTCCCGCCGGAAAATGGACGCGAATTACCCACGAAGACGGAACGCCTAGCAGTGTTCGTCTCGGGTATCTCCCTCTCGACGTGAATGGCGACTCGATGAGCAACGCGGCGGACCTGTTGCGACTCATGGATTGCCTCGAATCGAAAGCGAGTTGCACGTTGTCAGAAGCGGATTTGGATCGCTCCGGCTCGATCGGTGTCATGGATATTGCTCGCGGCGTCGATTTGCATAATGGAGCCGGGGCGTTCGCACCTTGGGGCGGCGCATCACTTCCGCCATCCCCCCCGTAAGTGATTTCGGGTTGATTTCGGAGGGTGAAACATGCTCCGCGATAAGAAAATCACGGCTCTTCCGACGTCAATAGATTGGCGTAGTCGGCGAAATCGATCAGGTCCACATCCAGATCGGCATTGAAGTCAAACGCTTCGCAACCGTCTCCAATCTCGCCGAAGTCCGGACCCGTGCGACATTCTTCCCACCCCGTGAAATCGGACAAAGTCAGCCGACGATCGCAATCGTGATCGCCAATTCCAAACTCATAGGCCCCCATGTCGACCCGGCCACAAATCACGCGCGAATGGCCGTCCAAATCCGGTTCACCCGGACCGGGAACAAAAGCAAAATCGCCGACGTTGATGCAAGGTGAAAGCGATTGCAAGCGGAAATCATCCGGCCCCACAAACACGGGATCGCCGGTGACATTCCCTTCCCCGGAGTCGCCGTCGCCAATGAAAGAGTAACGAGCCGTACAGTTCAATAGGTCATCCCCATCGCCCGTGATCACGCAACTGCGCATGATCGGCGCGCCGCCGAAACACCCGATTCCCGTCGAATCTTCGTTGTTGACCACCGTGCAATTTGTTACCACAGGGTTTGCGCCGGAAAAACAGTCGAGAACGCCGCTCGTGGACTGCGTGGAACGATTTCCGACAAACAACGTGTTGTGAATCCTCGGACTGCTTTGGTCGCACGAAATCCCGGCCGTCCCACTCGACTGATTCTCGCTGATGACACAAGATTGGAACCTGGCATGACTCAACGACTGACACGAGGCGGCACCGCCTAGAAACAAAGCAAAATTGCCGTGAATGCGCGTGCGGAAAACGTTGGGTTCACTTTCAAAATCGAGGTGCATCCCTCCGCCAATGCCGGAACTCTGATTCCCGGAAATCACGCAATCGCTGATCACCGGACTGCTGGCCATAAGGAAGACGCCACCGCCACGGCCAAAAAAACCGGTGACTTGGTTGTTCCGTATGACGCAGTGATCCAGCCAGGCCTCGCTCCCGTCGCAATACACCCCGCCTCCTGCCGTCTGCAATCCCGCGGCGATACAGTCTTCCACGACGCACTCCCGAATAGTCGGACTGCTGGAGAGGATCATGATTCCCGCACCAAACGCGCCATCGGAGAACAACAAACCGTTACGTATCGTCACTCCTTCGAGAACGGAATCCAAACCCTCTCCCTGCTCAAAGACAAACCCTCGCGATGCTTGTTCGCAGTCCACCACGCAGCCCGCAGCGCCGTGCTCTCCCCGAACCGTTATTCCTTTCCCTCGAAAAGTAAGATTCCGATTCTCTTGTCCGGTGTACGTGCCGTCCTGCAAGAGAACCAGGTCCCCCTCTTCTGCAAAGTCGATGGCCTCCTGAATACCATCAAACGGACGCTCAATTGTCCCGTCTTCCATTGGATTGGAAATCGCGGGATTACCTGGCGCAGGATCACTGATGTGATCGTCGTCCACGTAAATAACCGTTTGACCCTTTACCGAATTCGTAGCGAGGATCAAACTCAGGGCAAATCCAAAGAAGTGCGCAAATCCAATAAACCTTAAACTCATCTTTCCCCCTATCTCCGACCACCCGCCCGGCACCCCTTTAGAGGCATCCCAGCACGGAACCGCCATTTTACCGACTTGCGGTGATTTGCACCAAGACAAACGCCCGCCTACACCAAGATTAGTCCTATTTCTTATGGCAGTTCATGTACGGCGGTTTGTTATCGCGCCATAGAGGTTGCGAATGATACGCTGACCGTGCATTCCCTACATTCGTCAAAAAAGGCGTATCTACCCTAAATTGACCAAGACTTTCAGGTTTCAACCCAATTCTCGAGACGACACCAAACTCTCGAATGCAATGGATGACGGGGTATACCAAGTGGTTGGACATATCCAGGGGGGGAAACAAGCCATGGCCATTCAGTCGGCTGCATACCGCATTTTCATTTGCGGACTATCTCTAGTTTTGACATTCGGATGCACGCCAAACGTGCGAATGAATCGAGTTGAAGGTCCACGTGCTCTTGGGTTATTTTTCGCTCAAGATTCGGCCATACAACCACCCGAACCGTTGTTTCGAACCGATTGGCCCTCCACCACAACTGCGGTCGCCGGCAGCGAGCAGACCCTCTATCAAGAAGTTTGGATCGACACCCAAGATCGAAACGACTCCCGCCAAAATCGGCCCTACCGGAGCTTCAAGTATTCTCGCACGGGAATGATGCAAAGACCTTGAAACACCTCCAAATCCGATACTTCTAACACTGAATCTTTCCGAAAAAACGCCAACCGCCCAGCAGGTCCGGCTTCGTTGAATGAAACCACTCAAAGGAGGCTTGATTTGCGTAACTCCTGATATTATGATGCTTTACAGCTAGGAGAAACGTCGGGCGACCGCTGAAATAACTCCATAAGACGGCAGGGTGCCGCGACGACGATGTTGAGGCGCCTTGAGAAAAAATGTAGCGGCCTTTGAGCTGCTGGCCGGGTTCACCCAACTTCAAAACGGATGTGTTCAAGGCATGGCGACCATCACCAAAAAAGAACTCATCGATAGCATCGCGGAAAAGGAAAAGTGCAAGCGCGTCTTCGTAAAGAAAATTGTTCAGTCGTTCCTTGATTCCATTATTGCTGAACTTAGTAGCGGAAATCGGTTAGAATTCCGCGATTTTGGGGTTTTCGAAAGTCGAACTCGCGCTGCTCGGCAGGCTCAAAACCCAAAGACTCTCGAAAAAGTCCAAGTTTCACCCAAACGGACTGTCAAATTCAAGGTCGGGCGAGTCATGAAAGCGAAACTACGCCAGACGCCGGCACCTATCGACGAAGCCACGGGACTTGCGTTAGAAGGAGCCGCACACCGCGTTTCGAAGCGAAGCGTCGACGGCCCATCCACGAAACTTCAACGACGATGATGGGCCTTTAGCTCGGCCCGGCATCTTTCACCACCACCAGCCTCGCCGACATCGGCCCCAACCACAATCGAATCTCCCCCTCGGTATTACTGATCTGACGGCTGCCGTTGACCCGTAGCAGAGGCGCCGAAACCGTCAGACCGGTTGGTTTCTGCGGCGCATTCTTGACCAGAGGCGGAGGACCGAGATTCGGAATCAGTACCCCAATCATCACCTTCGGTTTCCCGCAAGGAAGCATGACCTTTCTTTTTTCCTTGCCATAATTCACCACGAGTATAAGGTCGTCGCCGGGAAGACTCCTCGCTAAGGCGAGTACTTGTTTATCCGCGTCGTGCATGACCACTCGGAACGTCCCCTCACTGAGCACCACCCTCGTCGCCCGCTGTTCATGCAACCACCGCAACAAGGAACCGAAATCGCTCTTGTAGCCCGAAAGCTTCTCCGCTGCCCCTGGCAAATCAGGCCACCACATCGGCGCATTGGAAAGAGCACCCTCGCCCCCCATCATCCCGACTTCATCGCCGTATAGAGTCATGGGTTGCCCCGGCATGAATTGCTGCACGATCATCGCCAATCGAAAGCCGGCGGCCAGGTCGTCCACGGCGACTTTTTGCGGCGCGCCGGTTGTTAGCGGTTGACTACTCATAAACCGCGACTCATGGAGCGGACTCAATGCGTTCACCGATGCGTTCAGGTTCTCGCGAGTCGTGTGACTCTCCATGGCACGCATTAACTCCATCAAGTCCGACGGACCCTCGGGCTTGACGGAAGGCGCGAAAAATCGATGGAGTTCATAGGCCACACCGTGGGCAACGCGCAGATCGAAATCGCCGGCGACATCCCCTTTTTTCATGCGAGGCGGAACGGTCTCAAGAGTCAAGGCGTTTTTATTGGCTTGTTTCACCGTTTCCGTCCATCGCCGAAAGACGGGTTCAGGCCAGGGTCGATGGACGTCTCCCCCGATTGCCCAACCATCCGGACCGTCGTCGGGATTTCCGTCTCCGTTGGGATCCATCCAGCGGCGGGTCCAAGAGAAAAGGCCCGTCTCTTGCTGTCCGTTTTCCATGGAACCAAACGGCGCGTGAAGAACCACGCGCATCCCGTTGCGATGAACTTCCCCAATCAAGTCGAGCATCACCCGGTCATTGCCGGAAAATGCTGGAGACGCCGAATCGCCGGCGGAATCGGCTTCGTCTGTCGAAGAACCCGTGGCAACGGTCGGAGCCACACTCGGATTCGGCTGACTCTTTGACGACGATTCGAAGCAACCCGTCAACAATAAAGTATTCGCCCCCAAGTCTTTCAAATAGCCGAGCCGTGCCTTCACGCCCTGCAAATCACCGCCGTAGGAAACATCAGCTATTTTGCCGGATTCAATGCCAACAGGCGGCCAATCCCCCAACCACGGCAACGTCCCCGGCGGATCATTGGATCGCTCCCCGTTATGAAATCGCGGAACATGGATATCGTACCATCGTGACTCCGCAACCCAAGAAGGCAAACACCTTACGGGTCCGTCGACGGGTTTCGCCGTCGGCCCAGCTTTTGCAGCGGGCGGTCTTTCTACCGGGGCTGGTAGCGGTTCATTTTGCGGGACGGCTGGACCTGCGCAAGTCGACGCGAAAAAAATCCATAGGGAAACCAACATCCATCGATAAGAATTCATAAGCGCGATTCTACAAATCAGCCATCAAACGGCAAGGTGCGGCCCGGCACACGGCGCAAGTGAGCCATAGCCGTCGCGACTTTCCAGGTTAGACTCTCATCATCGGGTTTGGGTTAGAGGTCGATCGGAATCCGGCCAGGACCGTGATACATTCGTGGGATGAATAGACCCGTGATGGAATCCTTCAACCAAAAACGCGTGCTCGTCATCGGCTTAGGTCGATTCGGCGGCGGTGTCGGTGTCACCCAGTGGCTCGCGCGCCAGGGCGCCATCGTCACCGTCACGGACCAAGCGCCGGCAGCCACTCTAGACGAATCCATCGAAGCCGTCGCAAATCTAGGCGTCACACTTCACCTCGGTGGTCACGATCTCGGCGATCTGAACCAGACCGGTCTCGTCGTCATCAACCCAGCCGTGGTCAAATCGCGATCAGAATTCTTCCAAGAAATCACCCGGCGGAATATCGCTTGGACGACGGAAATGAACTTGTTTTGTGAACGTTGTCCAGCCACGGTAATCGGAGTGACAGGCAGCTTCGGCAAGAGCACGACGTGCGCGATGTTGGCAGATGCCCTTCGCGCATGCACGGATACAAAAAGTGCAGCCCTCCAACGCGTTCATCTCGGCGGAAACATTGGTTATTCCCTTCTGAACGACCTGCCAAACATCGCCGCAATCGACCTCGTCGTCCTGGAAATGTCCAACGCCCAATTGGAAGACCTGCCTCGAATCGATTGGGCTCCGCACACGGCCGTCATCACCAATTTGTACCCTCACCATCTCGATCGACACGGAGCATTCGAAGCCTACGTGACCGCGAAGCTGAATGTCATCGGAAAATCGGACCAAACAAGACACATCATCGCCGGCGACCTACATCCGAAAGCGGAAGAATGGCTCACGAAGCGAGTCCACGATCACAAAGTGACACGGGTTGACATGTTCGATTCTGTCATGGAATTGAAGGTGCCTGGACGACACAATCAACGCAACGCGGCCTGTGTTCTGGCGACGTGTAAAACGCTCGGTCTGGCTGAATCAACGGTCCGTCGCGCGCTGGGAGAATTTCGCGGGCTGCCTCATCGACTGGAACTCGTACGACGAATCGACGGCGTGGATTATGTGAACGATTCCAAGTCGACCGCGCCTTCGGCGATCGAGGCTGCACTGGAATGTTTCGATCAACCCATTGTGGCCATCGTCGGGGGTCAGAAAAAAGATTTTTCACTAGACGCCTGCGCAAACGCCCTGGCGCAGCGATGTCGAGTTGTCATTTGCGTCGGTGAATCCGGCCCGCAATTCGCAGCCGCTTTCGAATCCGCCGGACAAACGCCACAAACCGGTCCCCATCCTCTCACGGTCCATCGAACAAACACACTTGAAGACGCCATCATCCTCGCGCGGAAACACGCCCACATCGGCGATGTCGTACTTTTTACACCGGGCGCACCTAGCTTTGACCGCTATGCCAACTTCACCCAACGCGGCGACCATTTCGCCACGATCGTCAAAGCTCTCGAAGCGGGTGACTAAAGAGCGAAGCAACCCATTATTTGGCAACAATTCCCCCATATTGCGGCGAAAACGCCGCCGGAAGTGGCCAATCGCCAAGCAAGGATACCACGTCCTTCACCCCCAGCGGTCGTGGCAACGCATACAGTTCTCCGTAGCGCACCCCTATGGCACTCCCGTCCGTTCCATTCCCACAACGCACCGCGTGCTCCAGCTCCGCCCAGCGCTGACCGTCAAATTGGGATCGATAACATCGAATCGCATCCAGCTTCTGTTCCATGGTGTCAGAGATATCCACCACAAAAGTCGTGTGCCAGTGCGTGACCTCTGCGGAAATCCGCGACGGCCGATACACCAAATGATCCACCCGAAACGGCTCGGTATTGTCGAATCGATCATTCCATTTCGTAAACTGCGAGTAAAACCGGGCCGCCTCCGCGATGAGTTGACCCTGATAGTGATCCGGCGAAGCCGCCGGCGTTCGACCCGCAAGGGCCACAAGAATTCTTGGCCGATACTTCCGCAAAACCGTACCCAGCCGATACCGCGATTCCGGACTGTCCATCAACACCCGATTCGGCAATCCCAGGGTTTCGCACACCTCAGCACCAAGCACTTTCCCAGCCGCGGCCATCTCTTCCGCGCGAATCTCCGGCGTCCCGCGCGGGGTCGGTTCGCCGTTGGTCAAGTGAATCATTCCGACGCGATAACCAAGCTTCACCAACTTCGCGATCGTCCCGCCCATCCCGATTTCCAGATCATCCGGATGCGGCGCGGTAAATAAAACATCCAACTGTTCGTCGGCCATGATAAACCTCCAAGGAATCGTCCAAGCCTTTTCCAATCGTGCATGGTAGAACGGGTTCGGGCTTGGGCAAGTCGGAATACGTCCTGACTCATCCAAGCCCGAAATACCGTTATCAAAATTCGTACGCTGTCTTTAGCAACTATTTTTTCCCTTCGAACTCAAATCCCTTCGATTGCGCCTGCTCGCGAAGGCTTTGAAGAATCGCGTCGTCGAGCGAAACCTTGCCGTCTTTCTTCTTCATACGCTCCGCTCTCACATACCCCTCACGTTCCTGGGCAAGTCCCTGAATCTGTTGCTGCACGCGCACACGATCTTGCCGCTGATCTTCCACATAAGCCCGGCGCTGTTCGATAGTCATCGCCTGCATCGGGGGCGGCAATTCCGCCACAGCCACTTCTTCAAGACGAAAATCTGCTTTAGCTGACGCATCCACCAGGTCCCATCCCGAGTTCTGATACACCGAGGATTGCGATTTCGCCAGCACCCGAGTGGCCGCGGTATCTTTCCCTTGCCGATCCGCGTAACCATCCATTTCGGCTTGTCGACCCCTGCTCGCTTCGCCGGCTTGACCATACGGAACATACGTCGCGTTGAGTTGGATATTGAGATCGATGATCTTCTGATCGTACGGCGTAGAAGTCTGCGTCGTACCACAGGCCATGTCGATCGACGTGTACGAACCCCCGCCGCATTGAGCCACCGAATTCCAAGCCTCTCGCACGCCTTGGTCATGATTCCCGCAATAAATGGCGTTGACCGTGATGCCTCGTTCTCGCGCATTGACCGCCACGCTACGAAAGTTGTACTGAGTTGTCGCTTGATCCGCCGATTCATTCCCAGCCACAAAAATGATTTTCAACGCATTCGGATTGTTGGACCAGTTCATCGAATACACCGCGTCGTTCAACACCCACCCGACGAATTCATCTCCGCCGTCGGTTCGAATGGGCATCATTTTCGCATAAATCGAATCCAAATCGTCCGTTAGATCGCTCCGCTTCACGACCCAACCCGTTCCGGCGGTCGACACGCTCGGCGATCCGTACGTCAACAGTCCGACGCGAAGTTGCGGCGTCGGTCTCACCTTACCAAGTTCGTTGACAATATCCCAAAGCCGTGCCCGCGCGGAGTCAATCAACCCATTCATACTGCAAGAAGTATCCAAGCAGATCACCAGATCAATCGGCCTTGGCGTACATGCCGGCGGATCATAGGGCCTGCACGGCGGTTGACCATACGCTAAGGAAGCCAATCCCAGTAACAGAGATCCCCATCTCACAACATTCATTCGCATTGAGTTCATCGTCGATCTCCTCTTTCAAAAACTCTGTACTCTTCCGAACGACTTAGACGCTTAAACGAACAACCGGTTCTTTTCCGGAAAGCAATTTCCAGGCTGCGACGAGACCGTCACAAGAAGGCCTCATCCTTGTTTCTTCGGACCGCTGCCACGATCCTGGTCGGTTAGAAAATCAGACGCATCCCGGACCAGTTTGTTCTTGTCGATTTCGTAACGTAGATTGGACGAGTCAATGCAACGATTCCGATCCGGCGGATAACGTTTTGGTTTGGCTTGGAATGAACGGGCAACTACTCTGGGGCCGAACCTTTCAGGATTACTTTATCCCCATCGAGAATATCCCCGTCGGTGGTTACGGTAACTCTGCTTGACCGTGACTTTCCCAGACGGCGCAGCGCCGGTCTACTCCAACGCTCGCTGAAACGCGGAGAAATCTTGGAGATCGACATCCGCATCGTCGTCGGCATCGGAGATGGAAAAAAGAGAGTTTCCAGGAACGATGATCGAAGGGCAGAGAAATCCCGTGGAGACCTCATCGGCTTCCCAGCCAAAGCAATACATTTCCGTTGGTTTCGGCGGAATGACGGGTTCGGAACTGCAGAGTCCATGAAGGTAATCGCCCGGCAATACAGGCTCGGAGAAACCCGCTATGCATGTGGCCGTTCCTTCGCAGTCGAGCGGCCGAGTGGTAACGCCGGGGCCGGAGAGGCATCGACCGATGCCTCGAATCGCCGCATCAGGGATACAACATTCGACGTAAGTCAGGACGGCTTCGGTTTGTTGCGTTCGAGGAACGGGTTGGCGAACTTTTTCAAAAACGGCTACGTCTATTTCGTCCAAGTCCCCGTCGCCGTCGTCGTCGAATACGGAAAACAATGTTGCAACCAGATTGGGCTTGGCCACGCACTCTTGCATGGCCGGTAAGGACGCAAAGCCCCAAATGCTGCAATATCCTCGCTCGGGAATGGGAGACACCGTCGCATCGAGATCGCAAAGGGCGGCCATCAATTGCGTGCTTTCGCCGAAGCCCAGAACGCACATCGCGCCGGGTAAACACGTTTCCGGTTGCATGAGGTTGCCATCGCCCGACACACAATCCGCGATCCGATCGAGATGGCTTTCCTCCGTACAGCAACGCACCGAAACCAATTGTGCAAAGGTCGGCGCCGTGATGCCAAAAGAGAACACTGCAAGAAAAAATCTAATAGTGCCAACATAAGTCATGTGCAGCGCTCCTACGGATAGATGAGCGAATCGGTCGTGCACTGTCTCCCAGGCCCGTAACCAAATACGTCTTGACCCGGGTAAGTATTACTATTCGGTGCTTCATGAGGCGTTTCGCCGTGGATTCGGTTGAAAGGCGGTACCCACGGATCGGCTGCCATCTTGGTGTAGATGTTGTCGTTGTCGACGCCCACCGCCGGCATTCTTACGAACGACGCGCTGCCGTCCGCAAAGAGTACGTTTTGGCCTTCGCCGCTGTTGCTCCCACCGTGGTTTGGCGAGTTAAACCGTCGCCAGAGAATGGGCGGATCGTTCAAGCTAATAGGGAGATACTGCGGACCCACGTTCCAATTGGGCTTCGATGGCAAATACCACGGTCCTTTGTCGGCCGCGATCACCTGCCGATGGTCCATCCCTTCGCGCGGACGCGTATCTCTTGGTCCGAAGGGTACCTGGTATCCATAGCTGATGTTGCTGATGCGAGTAAAGTCGTAATAGAGTCCAAGATCTACCGTAGGGTCGGCGATGTCCCCGCTGCTGGGGCAAATGAACTGCTTGACCGTGATAGCGCCTGATCGGACCATCATCCAATACGCGCGGGTCACGGCCACCTGCGTACTTCCGCAATTGAAGCAGGAAGGGGTCTCGGAACGCGACTCAAAACGACGATCACACGTAACGTCGCCTGATCCTGGGATTGTGCGACCACAGTTGGTGTACTCGATGCCCTGCTGGTCAATCGTAGCGTTCTTGAACGCGGGGACCGGCCATCTCCCGGTGTTGGACTCCGCGTAGATCTTGTTCGCCGCACCGATCCCGGCGAGGTTGATGCCGCAGACCGATCGTTTGCTCAGCTCTCGAACCCGGGCTGTTGTGGGGATAACGAACGCGGAAAGTAAGGCGATCAGCGCACAGACGACGAGCAAGTCCACAAGCGAAACAGCGGCAACGCGAACGCGCATGGTTTTCTCCTCGGCTCGGGAAAAGAAGCGAGGGCTGCAACCACAGCGAAGCTGTGGGAACGCTCGGTTCCCCGCTGGTGCGGCCACCCGTCCAAGCCTGGTGCCATTCTACCCGCAGTTACGCTGTTTTCCAGAATAAAAGACGATTGTCCCAGCAAAATCCGCAGCAATCAGAGTGCTTTTCACCGCTTCTGGATATGAACAGAGTACGACAAAGAGCCTCGCAAGCCTGCCCCGTCACGCGAAGCGCAAGTCGTTTCTGCTGCCAGAGTTAGCGGTACTGGTAGCGTTTCAATCTAGCAGCCCGATCATTTCGTCGATCGTCCACACA
>JBBTCX010000331.1:0-1452 GCA_038043045.1 Planctomycetota bacterium
GGTCATCCGGAAGAGCGATTGCCGAATACGCTCAACGTGGGTTTTCGCGGTCGCATCGGCGTGGAGTTGCTGGCGACGTGTCCGACGATATGCGCGAGCACAGGTTCCGCGTGTCACTCTGGAAAGCAACATCGTTCATCGGTTTTGGCTGCGATGGGGGTTGCTGACGACGTGGCTTTTGGGGCGGTGCGATTCAGCGTGGGACGATCTACGACCGAAGCCGAGATTGATGAGGCGATTCAAGCAATAACGACCCCTGTCGAGTCGATCCTTCCATCGGCTCGGCTCCATGGTCACACTCCCGGATAGTGTCACGCAGTTGCACTATAACATCGAAAGCGATTGACCGTCGCATGTGGCAGCCGTACAGTCGTTGCCGTCCCCGTCGTCGCAGGGAAAGTCGTCTGGTCTTAGACCAGACTGGCAGCACACGCCGTTCGGCCTTGGTCGGTGGCTTGAATCATGGCATCGGGATCCGAAAATACCCTGTTTCTCGTGCTCGTAATTCCCAGCTTGACATGGGACACGTTTTCTTGATAGGCTGAACGCTTGGTTCGGAAGGGAGGCGGAGCGCCATTCCGAAGGGAACTGCCAGCTGTGGTGGTCTCATTTGGCTGCCGACTCAAGCGTTCAGGTGCAACAGGCAGAGGAGATTAGGAATGAGACGCAGGTTCTTGGTTGTCGTAGCGATTGTAGCATTCTCCGGTTTGCAAGGACAAGCAAACGCCCAAAGTCTGGGCACAGCGGAGAGCTTCGCGGTTCTGGGCGGCTCGACGGTGACCAATACCGGCTCGAGCATTGTCAACGGAGACCTAGGAGTCTGGCCAGGTCTCGCAATCACTGGCTTTCCGCCGGGTATCGTCGTTCCTCCGGGCACAATACACCCCGGTGATGCGGTTGCTCAACAGGCTCAAAGTGATGTCACCACTGCATACCTTGCTTTAGCAGGAATGGCGTGCAATTCCGATTTGACCAGTCAGGATTTGGGTGGACTCACCCTCACGCCAGGTGTCTATTGTTTTTCATCGTCGGCTCAGTTGACGGGGAATCTCACTCTCAACGCCCTGGGCAACGGCAATGCGCTTTTCGTTTTCCAAATCGGCAGCACGATTACGACCGCAAGCAACTCGTCTGTTCTGCTGACGAATGGCGCGCAACCATGCAACGTGTCTTGGCAGGTCGGTACTTCGGCGACTCTGGGCACAAACACTGCGTTTGTGGGAAACATTCTCGCGCTTACGAGCATTACTCTGACAACCGGCGCTGACGTGTCCGGTAGAGCCTTGGCGCGGAATGGTGCAGTGACGATGGATACCAACAATGTCTCCATCAACAACTGCTTGCCCTGTGATTCCGACACGGATTGTCCGTCAGCGGTGCCCTTCTGTAACGCGGCGACGGGGATGTGCGTCCAGTGCCTCACCGACGGAGACTGCGACGACGGACTGTTTT
>JBBTCX010000332.1:0-1076 GCA_038043045.1 Planctomycetota bacterium
CTTCGCGGCTCGACCTTCACGTTGTAGGGCGGATCGGTGTTGACCAGATGGATCGGCGCACCAGCTAATAATTGATCCACGTCCTTGGGGCATGCGCTGTCCCCGCAGAGGAGTCGATGTTGGCCCAGAAGCCACAGATCACCGCGTTGTGTGATCGCCTCATCCGGCGGTTCGGGAATATCATCCGGATCACATAGCCCACCGGTCACGTCGCCGGCGAAGATTTTCGCCAGGTCGTCATCGTCGAAGCCGAGCGAATTCAAATCGATGTCGAGCGCTTTCAATTCGCTCAACTCGATGGGCAGTAGCTCGAAGTTCCAATCCGCCAGTTCGTTCGTTTTGTTGTCGGCGATGCGATAGGCCTTGGCCTGCGCGGGGGTGAGTTCAGCGGCCACGTGCACGGGCACGCGGTCGAGCCCCAGCTGGATCGCCGCCTCCAGTGTGCCGTTGCCGGCCATGACCACGTCGTCCGCCCCAATCACGATCGGCTTCTGCTGCCCAAACGTCTTGAGGCTGTGCATGATCGTCCCAATGTTCCGGTCGTCATGCGTTCGTGCATTCCGCGGGTCCTTGACCAGCTTCCCCACTTCCATCATTTCTGTTTTCATCCCTGCTCCTTAAGAAAAGTACCCATCCCAAACCCAAAATACTGACAAGTGTGAACTTCGTGATACGGACCTTGACGCGCCGATCTCCTGTTTTTCAAGCGTTTTCCCGAATGTGTAAAGTGTAAATCGCAGAAAAAATCTCCTGCAGCGCCTGACCGCGCGATGGCCAAACCCGCCGAAAAAACCTTCCGGGAAGTACCTAAGCCGGTCTCCGTCGGGGCCAACCAACGTGCGGAATGGGCACACATCAGCCGCGATCGATCGAGACGGACTTGGACACTTCCTCGCTGGCGTTTGAACCAAGGGGAAGCACACAATGCCCGTTGTCTTCGCATGCCTTGTCGTGCGGGTCCGTTGAGCGAGACGCTTGCGATCCAAACCTCGAGCGCAAACCTGAAGCGCTCGCGCGTCGCCTTCTTCCCACGGGCGAAGCTTGCGCGCTCGCCCGTCGGGGGGTATGGGGGGGTG
>JBBTCX010000333.1:0-1472 GCA_038043045.1 Planctomycetota bacterium
TCCTGGCAGAACGATTATCGGCAAACATGCTACAGAAAAAAGAGAAGTGCTCTAGAACTACCCAGGTAGAATGTCATTCACGATCTGCCAGGTGAAGTGAAGCCCTGCCAAGGCTTCGGAAAACTCGGCACGACTTCAGCAAGGAGGTCATTGAACGACTCGACGATGATCCGACCACGCTCACCTTCGCCAAGCATTTCTGGCTCATGTACGCCTTTGGCCCCGCAAGTTGCGAAGCACAGTGCGTACCCCTCATTCCCCAATAAAGCCGTTCTCCCAGATCGCAAAATCGCGGAGGTCCACGTCATAGTCCGGGTCGAGGTCGAAGAGGTGCCAGCCCGTCAAAGTCGGATCAACAAACGGGCCGTTCATGCGATCGATGAAGCCCGCGAGATCAACGAGGTCCACGTCGGCGTCACCATCAAAGTCACCGGGCACGGGCGGCTCGGGCGGCACCAATGGGTCTACGTTGATGAACCCCGCACGGATCGTGGTGTCGGTTCCCTCCAGCCCACCGACGGTGAGAGTGACGGTATAGCTGCCCGGCGTCTCGAACAGGTGAGTCGGATTGGGGTCGTCGCTGTCGATCGTTCCGTCGGAATCAAAGTCCCATGCCCAGGCCGACACCTCTCCTGACGATTGATCCGCGAACGTCACCGTCAAGGGTTTCATGCCGGTGGTCACATCGGCCGCCAGTCGGGCGACGAGCCGATGTCGATTTTCCAAAACGGCGAAGAACGGGCTTTCTGTTCCCTTGGCCGTCCTGGCGACCACGAAATATCGCCAAGCCACCGCCGACCCTCCAATAGAGAAGGCATGACCTGTTTCAAAACTGGTGCCCGTCGTCGTGCCCAAGAGAATGAACTTCGGGTCCGCGTCGGGACGAGCATAGATGTTGTAGTCCGTCGCATTCGCATCCGGCGATGCGTCCCAGGCAAGTTGCGTCATTCCGTTGACGTTCTCAACGCGTACGTTGACCGGCGGCTCGACAGCAGGAACTAGCAACAGGGCAGGTGCAGCCAACGGATCAAGCTCAAAAGTTAGGACGATCGGAGTATCGTGATAAATCGCCGAAGTGCGAAGGCTTTCCGTCCCACTTGCGTCTGTGAAGCCGAGTTCGACCGTGAAGACATCCTCTGCGAGCGCGGAGATTTCCAACGTGTAGGGTCCGCTCATTGGATCAGCCACAGAAAGCCCCGCATTGCTTGCGATGACTTCCACCTCGGAGCCCGGAATGGCCTGCATCAATTCCGCCGTGGTCGGGTCGATGCCACTCGACAGGCCTGCGGGATTGGACAGAAAGGGTTGCACGCGACCGACAATGTTCACGCTCAGGAGGCTCGTCAATTCCGGTGCGCTGCCCGAACCTCGGAATGCGGGACAAGGAAAATCGTTGTTAAGAAACTGACAGATTTCATGAGACTGTAGCATCAATACAGAGTATTTCTCTTGGTCCGAGGCCGGTCAGACCG
>JBBTCX010000334.1:0-17299 GCA_038043045.1 Planctomycetota bacterium
CGGCGCTCGGCACCATCGACCCGGCCCTCTGCGACACTCCCGTCCCCGAAGGTGGCCGCATCTGGGACCTCCGTGGCGTGAGGCTCATGGCCAAACGAGCGCTCAACGTCAACACCTGGTTGGTCGGTGATACGACCCTTCGAAATAGTTTTCTAGAATTCCGTGAGTATTTGGGTGTTCCGTTCTTCACGTATGAAGGAAACGCCGCCGGTCGGCTCCGTGTCGGGTATGTCGGTGACCCGCAGAATCCGCAACCGGATGAAGGTCTGCGCGTGACCGGGCGTTTTGAGGTCGGTGGTCCGCCGCTGGATGAAACCGCCAAGGGACCGACCGTGGAACTGGAAAAACTGGTCGTCGACAACGGAGCGGAGTTTATACTGTCGGACGGTGTCAATGTGCGAATAGGGGATTATGTGGAGCCGACCAACCACTCCGTTCCGGCGGCGGCGACTTTTGAAAACGAGGCTTCGTTGCGATACGGCCAGCGACTCGGATCGGCCTTGACCAACCAACCGATCACCACATTTGAAGTGTCCAATCAATACGATGCGCCTCGTCAACCGGCGTTATGGTTCAAGGGGAATTCGTACATCGCAAAATCGTCGGACCTTGAACCGTGCTCTGAAACCCCGTCTGAGGAAATGGAATTGGTTCTCCGCACCCATTTGGATATCGAAGGCGTGTTATCGCGATCTCCCGCTATTGCTTGGAACACGGGAGATGTGGATTTGAGGTTGCTTGCGCCGGTCAACAGCGGAAACTATGACTGCTCGGACGAATCAACGTGTCACGCCGAAATCGAGGTCATCGCCGCCGACTCCTGCAATATCTGGTTTACCGATGTTTGTTATCGCCGTTGCTTGAAGCACTGGCGCAAGCTGTTCATCGATGTTGTTGCCGGAGAAAAGGTCCCCACCAGGTTCGTCGATCGCCATGACAATCATCAGCCGAACTCGGGTGGGTGCAACGACCCGCTGCCGCCCGAGGCCATGTATGTAGAGGGAGATGTTGAAATTAACGATAACGCCAACCCCCTTCAGCCTTTCGTTGATTTGAACGGTTTGAAGCTCTATTACGGCGGGGCGCTGGTCGGCGATGCCAACACAGGATTCCATAATGGAGAACTGATTCCCTTAATCAAAACTGAGTGGGGCGATTTCAACGGCGACTGTGTGGTCGACGCAGACGACGAAGCCCTGTTTCCTTTGCGTGGGACATGGGGTCCCGTTGTACCCAGGATTTCCGCGACCAATCCGTTGCACGACTTCGACGGCGATTGCGACGTGGACGAAGTCGAATACGACTTGTTCTATGAGCGGAAAAACGCCGGTTACGTCGCACAGAATTGCATGGCCGAACCGCAACCAACCCTCAACTGTCCCGACGTTTTTCGCGGCCTTCCAACCGACGGAGGACCGTTCGGTTACCCGGCACCATTGTCGCCAGGTCTCGCGGAACTCTTCTGTGTACCTCAAACGACAGACGCGATGGCCCTACTGATTACGGGAGACTCATCTAATCCAGACGTGGAATGTGTTTCACTTTATGTACAACCGGATGGAAGACTGGATACGAATTCGGTTTATCGCTTCTCCAGTGAGTGGAGCCAAGTGTGGATTACCGATGAAGAGATCATTCCGAGCAGCCAGTATTATATCCAGGCCGAGTACGCCCCCGGGTTGCTCTCCATGGCCTCGCCATTCACAACCGCGCTGTGGGGCGACACCACGGGAGACAATTTTGTGGATGTGGATGACCTGATTTGCATGCTGAGCGCGTTCGGCAATACGTTTTTCGAGTCCTGCACTCTGCAGAGCGCGGATATTTCACCTTGCCAGACAGATCACATTGTGGATGTGGACGATTTGGTTCTGTTTCTGGGTGCCTTTGCGAATGAGCCGTATCCATGTCAGAGCCCATGCCCGTGATTTCGTCATAGGCCGGTAAACGCCGCCTAATCAAGTCGTCGGTTCGAATGTCCGATAAGCGCCGGGTTTCCCAGTTGGCGCAGGGAGAGGGGTGCGCGCGGATAAGAACTTATCGTTCCAATGGCAGCGATCGCAGTTGTAGAAAAAGGTGAAAAGGATTCGTCGCGCACCATCGTGGAGGGGCGCAACGCGCCGGTTCGAGGATCGCGGATGCCGTTGGGAAAGCGAAACGTCGTCCGATGGCCTGTGACGACGGCGTGCGTGTTGCTTGCGGTCGGCGCGTGTGCGTTGGGGGGCTGGATTCGCTGGCGATTGGTGAGCGAGACGAAGTGGCAGGGCGATGAGATTCCGCTGATGGTTCGGTCGACGGGGCTTTGTGGTCAAGTCAGCAACGAGCTGGAAGCGAAAAAATTTGTCCCGACTCGACATTCACTTTTCTTCGGAGCGCTGCGGGCGCTGAAGCCGCCGAAATATCGATCCGCGGTTCACACCACGACCAACTTTTGGACAAACCTGGCGGTTCACGTAGGAGGATGTTCGCCGACCGTGGGGCGTATTCCTATCTTGATTTGGTCGGTTTTGGGCTTGGTTTTCGCGGGCTGCGCCGCGTGGATGATTAGTCGAGACATGGCTGCGGTTTGCCTTGGCGTCTTGTTTTTGGCCTTATCTCCGTTTGCGATTTCCTATTCGGCACAGGCCCGTGGTTATTCCGAGGCGATGGCGGCTGCCCCCCTGTTCTTGATCGCGTTGGAGTGGTTGCGAAGAGAGCCGACAAGTTGGGCGCGAGCAGGGCTTGTACTTTGTAGTGCCATTCATTTGGCATGTACGGTCTACACCATGTGGATTTTCTGGGTGTTGCCGGTGCTGTTATTCGCGTTGGCGGCGTTGCCTTCCACCTCGGATACGACTTCCGGGTGGCGCAGCATGCGGGCGGTTCTGTGTGTCGTTCTTCTTGGGGCGATTTTTGCGGTCGGAATCTACACATTGGACCGCTTCAATGATCTGGTGTTCAGCGGAACGCACATGGGGGTGGCCGTTCGGGATTGGGAATCGGCAAACTCGTTTGTCTGGAAAATAGCGGCGACGTTTTTTGTTGCACCAGCCGTAATGTTGTTGCCGTTGTTTCTGGGAATCGTTGCGACTTGGCGGTCCGAGCTTCGCTGGTGGGTGGGCGCGGCGATCCTAAGTTTGTTGACAATCATCGGGTTTACGGCGATCAACGGTTCACCTGGTTATGATCGAAACTTGGGTTATCTCGTTCCGCTCGGCGCGATCTTGATGGGTGTCGGGGTATGTCAGTTGTTGCGAACCCTCGCGCGTGGGTTGGGGGCTAGGTTGGTGGGGGCACTGAGTCTTGGTGGCGGATCATTGGGTTTGGTTCTGGGGTTTCCGTTGCTACAAGTAAAGGCGACGGCACAAATGCCGCCGGATTGGGGAGGTGCGGTTACGGAGATTCAGGCCCAGCCTCTGCACCACGGACCCCGGTGGATAAGCCCGTGCTTGGTCAATCACTGGCAAGTGGATTGGTATCAAAGCGAATCGTGGGTCGAGGAATTGCTGAGGATTCCGCCGGGCGAAACCATAGAGCTTGTACATGTCAACCCATTGAACGGCGATGGTCGATCGGCGATTTTCCGAATCGCGGATACCGAGGATACTTTCGTTGAAGGTGAATTGCCTTCGTTTCTTGCGCAAGCGCCGGCGTCCATCGAGTTTCGTGGGGTCGAAGTGCGTCGATGGAAAGGCGTCAGAGTCTCGGAGATTCCTTCGGATCGTGACCATTCCGGCTCGTTGTTGCTCTTATTGGTCCAGTTGGACGACAGAACGAAAATCTTCGACGCAAAACAACGATTCGAGATTCAACGACGGTCGCAGGCACATGGGGCCGTCAGTTTCCATCTCACGTCCGTCCAAAACGGAGACGTTTGGCCACTCCTTTTTTCCGTCGAAAGTCAATCTAATATCCAGGGCTTGCTGGAATCGTTAGAGGTGAATGCCAACGCACTGCACTGGTTTTCATTGTCAACGATTGAATGACCTCGCGTGGTTTCGCATCAAGGGTAGTCTTCAACTTTGAACAATTCAAAACGCATGGTGCACGGCTTAACGAATTCGTTCGGCGTTTTCCTTGGCGATTCTCGTGTTGCGGTGGAGCATGTCGAGATTGGCGCGGTTGATGGCACTGTCCTTGAGTATGGACCGATAGTCATCCGGCGTCCAAGCGAGAAGTTCGTTCAACGGTGGAGTTGGACCCGGGGAGCGGATCGCAAAGGTTGGTTCGGTCGTGGTGGGGGCTTTGCGGTTAAAGGGGCATGCGTCTTGGCAAATGTCGCACCCGAATACCCATTGACCTATGGGCTGGTGAAACTCCTTCGGGATTTCGCCACGATGCTCAATAGTCCAATAGCTAATGCAACGGGATGCGTCCATTTCGTAGGGTGCGGGAAAGGCCTGCGTCGGACATGCATCTAAACAGGCAGTGCACGTTCCGCAATGATCCGTTGAAGGAGCGTCCGGTTCGATTTCCAAATCCGTGATGATCTCCCCCAGGAAAAAAAAGCTACCGAGGTCTTGATTAAGCGCCATCGTGTTCTTGCCGATCCATCCGATCCCGGCGGCGGCGGCCAGTTCCCTTTCGAGAACGGGGGCCGTATCAACGCAAACTTTGGCCTCAAACTGTCGACCGAGCCTCTCTTGAATCAACCCGACCAATTGGGATAACTTCTCTCGAACGACAAGGTGATAGTCCTTTCCCCAAGCATACATGGCGACTTTGCCGAGGGATTCCGCAGGATGACTGTTGGGTGAAATGCCAGACTTCTGGTGGTAAAGAAGCGCGGCGACAATGACGCATTTGGCGCCGGGAAGCAATTTGCTTGGATCAACGCGTTTATCGAACCAACGATGTAAATAGGACATGGAGCCGGCGCGCCCGGTTTCGAGCCAACCGCGGACATATTCCGCATGAGGGCTTGGTTGGGCTTGGGTAATTCCGCATAAGTCGAATCCAACAGTGCGTGCGAGGGTTTTGATGGCGGAATTCGAGATCATAGGTCGGGCCGAATGGTACGCCGTTTCCTGTCCGATACAATCGGGTAAGCCCATTGACGGGCAACGGAGGGGGGCGTAGGTTACTCCTCACTTCACCGGGGACGCGGAGGGTCGGCGTTGCTCCGTCCCGGAATTCCGGTAATCAGAAATCGGTGGATGGATGATGTTTAACTACGATTGGTTTCACGGTCCGGCGTTTGGTGAACAAATTCAGGAGGCCAAACGGCGGTGTGTTTTGGCGCACTTCGTGGACTCCGATGATTCCAAGCAGTCGCAGTCGGACCGGCAGCAATTCGAGGCGGAATTGGATGTTCGCACGTTGGTCTATTTGCGCGACGGGTTCAGCTATGAAGTGAAAGGGATCGCCAACGTCAACAGCCGGTCGCACTTCGTTTTCGAATGCGAACCAGTGGACGACCATTACAAAGTCGGGGCGTTCGTTGTGACCGTTCCTTTTGAGGAGATTGGTCGCGTGGAAGTGTATGCCGTTCATCCCAGCGAAAAGCCTGAAGATTTGCCGCAGATTACCGGTTTCCGCAACCAAGGAGAATCCGAAACCAAGCAGGTGGAGAGCAAACCAGCCAAACCGAGTCGGTCGCGAAACGCCCGGTCTACCAATTCGCGGCGGCCGCTTCCGCCTGAACTCGGTCGCTGAGACAATCGTCTTGATGCTGGCGGAACCAAGCCACCGTTGCGCGTAGTCCGTCGGCCAAATCAAACTCGGGTTTAAAATCAAGGAGGTTCCGGGCTCTTGAAACATCCGCCAAGTGACGCCGCACGTCACCTGGACGCGACGCAGCATTCAGAAACTTCGTGTCGCCACCCATTTCCACCGCGATCTGATTTACGAGTTCTCGAATTCGTGTCTCACGACCCGAAGCGATGTTGACGGCTTGGCCGACCAACAGATCGCACTGCGATGCAAGCAAGATCCCCCGCGCGGTGTCGGTGACAAAGGTGAAGTCTCGGGTCTGATATCCGTCGCCGAAAATCACCGGGGGTCTTCCTTGCAAAAACAGAAGAACAAATCGGAGGATGACCTCAGCCCGCGTACCCATCCACGGTTCACGCGGTCCGTAGGTGTTAAAAGGACGAACGATGACCACGGGCAATCCATACGTTCGATGACACGCCAGGGCATACAGTTCGCCGGCCAGCTTCGCCGCTCCGTAGACCGTGATCGGTTCGAGAGGATGATCCTCCCTCATCGGAACAACTTGGGCGGATCCGTAGACCTCGGAGGAGGAAACGTAAACGAATCGGCGTACGTTCTGATCCAACGCAGCCAGGCATAGGTGAAGCGTGCCGCCGGCGTTGACATCGTGACTCGCCAACGGTTGGCGAATCGACGTGCGAAGGCATGACACCGCGAGATGGAAAACCGTGTCAACGCCTTGGCACCATTCCTTGGCGCCGTTTGCATCGGCAATGTCGCCTTCCACGATTTCGACATGGGGGTGATGTTCTAGAAACGCGAGATTTTCACGTCTTCCTGTAGAGAAGTTGTCGACGACCCGAACGCTGTAGTCACGGGCCAGCAACTCCACCAAATGACTGCCGATGAATCCCGCACCGCCTGTCACCAAGACTCGACGACGATGATCTTGACCGCGTGTCATGGCCGCGCCCCGGTGGTCGAGCAAACTTGTGTTGGAGAGGATGGCACGGATAACCGTACGAATTGGATTGGTTTGGTTGCGTCTTTCACGATGTCCGGTGAATCCGTTGTGGCATCGTCCAATGTCTCGATGACCGCCTTTCGGCTTTCCTCCACAATGTATTTGGGACGACCGCGCGCCTCATCCAACACGCGCCAAACATATTCCCCCAGCACCCCGACCATGAACATCAACACACCCATTCCGGTCAAAGTGGCCGACATCAGACCCGCCCATCCTTGGACGGCCGTATACCCATTCAACCGGTGCCAGATCAAGTAGCCGAGGAACAGAAACCCCAGAATCGCATATCCGATTCCCATGACGCTCATCGCCCGAATAGGCCAATAGGAGAAACCTACAATGCTGTCGATGCAAAGCTTCCATTTTTTGGCCAGGGTCCATCCACTTCGACCTCGCCCTCGAACGGACTTGTGATAGGGAACATAGGTCTGATCAAAACCAAGCCAGCACAAGGTGGCGATGATCGATTCGTTGCAGGTCGTGAGCTTCTGGTAAGCGTCGAGGACGCTTCGATCGAGGAGCGCGAAGTCCGCAGCCGCCGGGGGGGTGGATTGTCGCGCGCCGATCCGCATCAGTCGCCAAAACGCTTTCGACGCCAGCCGCGCGGTCCATCGGTCGTGCGGAGATTCGGCTCGGACGGCCCAGACAATCCGATAACCTCGACGCCATCGGTCGACGAGATCAGGGATGATTTCCGGCGGGTCCTGCAAATCCGCGGAGAGGAAGATGACACAATCCCCAACGGCGGCATGCAATCCCGCGGATAAGGCCGCGTGCGAGCCGAAATTCCGCGAAAGTCGGATGTACTGAACCCGCGAATCCTCGCGGGCCCATTCGAGTGCCAGAGACCGTGTCTCATCTTGAGAATGGTCATCCACAAGGATGATCTCGAAAGTCGCCGTGCGAATGCCATTCAGTGTCACACAAAGGCGTCTTCGAAGTTCCGGCAAGTTGGCGGCCTCATTGAACAACGGAAACAAGATCGACACGCGCGTTTGTTTACCGTGCGACGGCGATACGGCCGCTGAAAACTTGGCGGTGGAACGCAAGGACGGCTCCATCATGACCCGCACGCTCCTCGCGTCGTGGCGCTTTGTTGGGTCGATGAACGCGACTCGCCGCCGACACATCGGAGCACCGCCGCGATCACATAGTCTTGCTGGGAACCGGTCATGTCGGGGAAAAGCGGAAGCAAAAACATGTGGTTCGCAAGCCATTCGCTATTCGGCAACTTTACATCACCATAATCCTCGAAATAGCAGCGGGCCTGATGAATGCAAGCAAGCCCCGTTCGAGCGGCGATTCCACGCGCTCGCAATTCCCGAATCAGACCATCCCGATCACAACTCGCTTCTTCCGTCAGGCACAGCGCGTAGGTTTGATAATTCGTTTCACACGTGTTGGAAATCACGGGGAATCTGAGGGCCGGATGCCCGCCAAAAATGGAATCATATCGCTCGCCCAGTCGTTTTCGAGAATCCAGCAACGATTCGATTCGCTCCATTTGAGCCAACCCCACCGCAGCAGAGAGGTCGCTCATTCGATAGTTGTATCCCACCTCCACGAACTGCTCCAAAGGCGGATCGGGTTGCTGATGCCGCTGCCAATCGGTCACGTCCATCCCGTGGTGACGCAGTCGCCGAAGTCGATCCGCAAGCGCCGCCTGATTCGTCGTGATCAGTCCGCCTTCTCCCGTCGTGATGATCTTGCGCGGATGAAAAGAAAAACAAGCCAGCGGTGCATCGGAACCGATCCGTCTCCCATGGTATCGAGACCCCAGCGCACACGCGGCGTCCTCCACCACGTGGACCCCCCTTGGTGATGCCAGCTTATTGAGGCGATCCAAATCCGCGGGCATGCCGAACTGATGCACCGCAAGAATCGCTTTTGTTCGCTTGCTAAGAACGGCTTCCACCGATTTCAGTTTGAGGTTGAAGGTTTCCCGTTCGACATCGGCGAAAACCGGCGTCGCCCCGCAATGCCGAATGGCGTTCGCCGTCGCAATAAACGTCAACGACGGAACGATGACTTCATCGCCGCTGCCAATATCAAGGGCTTCCAGTGCCAAGTGAATGGCAGCCGTACCATTGCACACCGCCACGCCGAATTCCGCGCCGACAAACGACGCCACCGCCTCTTCAAATTGCCCCACCATTGGACCCTGGGTGATCCAGCCGGATTGCAGTACGTCACGAACAAGCTCCCATTCGTGATCGCCCACCGAAGGCCTCGCCAGGGGAATAGGCGATGCGTATTGGACCGTTTGATCGTTCAAGGGTAACAATGAAGAAGACACGTGGAGACCCTTCCAATCACTAGACCGCTACCGCGTCGGTGGGGAGCGTCGATTTCTCGGTTCGATCCAACAGCCCAGAGGACTCCGCAATCGTCGGCGTGGGACGACGAACCGATGGGGATAAAAAGTCCATGGCCACCGAAGCCGACGCAACTTCTCGCGCCACGCCATCCAAGATGACCCGCGAGCCATCTTCGCGCAAGCTCTTGTCACACGCCTCTAGAATTCGAACAACTCGCAAGCCCGCGAAACCGTCGACTCGCAGCGGTTCTTTGTGTTCGATGGCCGCGACAAGATGCCGCGCTTCAACGACCAACGCCTCTCGCGGAGGCAAATGCGGCGTCCAAATGTCCCCGATCCGGTAATCAACCCGACGCTGCGGAGCACCGTTGTGCGAAGGACCGGCATCGACGTACGTAGCCGTGCTGTCATACACGCGTACCTTTTCATTCGCGGAAAGATCATCGAACAGAATCATCCGTTGATCCCCGCCGATGATCATCCGTCGAAGTTTTACCGGGCTCAACCAACTCACGTGCACGTTTGAAATCAAACCGTTTCCGTAATCCAGGTGAATGTAGGCCACGTCGACCTGCCCACCCGGAGTGTGACAAGCGCCTGTCACTACCACGCGATGGGGTAGTCGTCCCAGCAGATAATCGGCGATGGAAAGATCGTGCGGCGCCAAGTCCCACACGACGTTCGTTTCACTTTGAATCAGCCCCAAATTGATCCGCACGGAATCCAGATAGTTGATCCGACCCAAGCGACCAGCCACGATCAACTCGCGCATCTTTTCGACCGCCGGCGTAAAGAGAAACGTGTGATCGACCGCCAACAACACCCCTTTTTGTCGGGCGAATTCAATCAATTCCTCCGCTTGTGCCTCGGTAGGCGTGAGCGGTTTCTCCACGAGAACATGTTTGCCGTGCTCAATCGCTGCTCGCGCCAACGCATAATGCGAATCGAGCGGCGTCGCCACGACAACGAGGTCGATATCTCTGGCCGCAATCAGCTCGGCGGCGCGAGCGTAACATGACACCGTCGGATATCGTCGCGCTATCGCCTCCATTTTCGAAGGCACAACGTCGCAAACTCCGGCCACGCGCGACCCTTCGCAATCGTGAAAAACCCGAACGAGTTGCGGGCCCCAATATCCACATCCGATTACACCGACTCGAATCAATGTCGTCATCTCCTTAGTTGGCGCGCACCCCGACTCTAGGGTATGCCGCTCTTTCCCATGCGGGTTATCGGTGGTTTGATGATCGGACTTGTCTTGCGAAAAGTGCTTCTTCCCGGCAAAGGGCAGACGCTTCGGTTCGATGCAGAGAATGGCACGAATTCTCGACCCACGGATGCGGGCTCCAAGTCAGTGGATTGTCTTTGTTCAAATCACCCCGCCTGAAAATCCTTTCCACCTCGCCCAAAAACATCACATGCGTTCCCAATCGCACTTCCTCGATGACTCGACAATCAAAATGAATGGGCAGATCGGAAAGCAGCGGCGATCCGACCAACGACTCCACATGCAACCCGGCGTGTTCGACCTTGTCCCGATCTTTCAAGATGGACACGTTCCCCGCATATTCAATCGCTCGCACTATGGATTCAGACCAATACGGCACGCCACATCCGAAACGGCCGGTCTTGCGAATCGTCGATAACGTGCCGCGTTTTGCATAACGCTCGTTGACCTCTGCATCCGACACGCACGGCGCAATTATGAATGGATGTCGACTCACCACCGTCGTCGACCCGCACGGCATCACATTCGGCACGCCCTCCTCTGCCCACGTCGTGATCATGCCGACCGATGACGGAAAAAAGCAGGGCCACCTTGTGGCATCGTTTGAACATTTTCCGTTTTCTTGTTTCGACCAGTTATCGACACTCTGAACATGTTGGACGGCCATGTCTTCGATGACTTCATCCGTTCGAAAAGAGACGGTCTTCTCCGAAGGAAAAGCATAATCCGGGTTGTATCGCTTAATGAAATCATCACGCGAGGCTGCCGAGGACCTAACCTTCCCCGGAGATGCGGACGCGACGTTCCATTGCGGCAAACTTCGCCACCGAATCCTCTCTCGACCTTCCGCAATCGATTGTCGAAGCTGGATGACTTGGATTTCGAAAAAGTAAACTCGGTGACTTCCCACGTCGATCCAAGGTGCCGAATAAATGGCTTCGCCCTCGAAATCTTGACTCGGTTCCACCAGCCGACCTTCGTAGATCAAATACGCGTCGGAAAGCACCAACCCATTCCCAAGGACCGCCAGTCTTGTCGACAGTCCCGATTGCTTAATTCGCTGCGATGTGTATACGTCCTCCACTTCCGCGCAGCTTGCCAGCACTCGATCCAGACAAGGTCCTGGTTCCAAAAACTGAATCGCAACATCTCCCGCGGACTCAACAGTCCGCATGAAGTTGCGCCGAGCATAGTGTCGCTTGGATAGATTGATGCGACACACGGGAACCGCCACCACGTACGGAAATCGATTGACAATGGAAGCCCCCACGATCCGCTCCATCGTTCCGGTTTCGGCATCACCGCTAGTGGCTACGCACATCGACGACGGAAAAAACGCCGGCCAGCGACTGTCCACCTCCAGGTCCGACCGATTCTCCGGCATCGTGAACATGTGGCGGCCTTCCGCAGGCCCCAACGCCCATTTCGCGGACTTAGACCAAGTAGGACCGGGCCACCGATACAAGTCCCGAGCGGTGACCGCTTCATATGCCATAGGTATGTCAATGACCAAATCTTTCATTGGCACAATGATCTACTCCTAGATACCAACGTCTCAAAACATCGCAGATATCGACCGAATTTCTGCCACCAACCAGCTAAATGAACCCTCCCTGTCCACACCGGCTTTTGTCCCCGTTCCCAAGTGCCGATAACTCATGGGTGACAACCTCAGTTCTGGCCGAACCCGTTCGTGCGCCAAAAACTCCACCGCCCCAAACGGGACGAATTGTGGAACTGGAGTTTGTGCCTCCGTTGCGTCCTAGAGGATCGACCCCAACCACCAAGTTCCTTGTGCCGATTCCCTTGGAACGTCCGCGAGAATTGCCTGAAAATGACGTAGCCGTGTGGGCCACGGCATCGAATGGGCATCGATTCCCACTGGCCATCCATCGCGCAGGCCAACTGGAACTCGCCTTCAATTGGCCCGACTGGGTTCATTTTATTCGCACGGAACAATATGCAACCTGGCGCCGCCGCCCGCTTTTTACGCGTTTTCCGATGAGCTACCACTTGGTTCCTGCGAAAGTCCGACACGCATTGGCCAAGCAAATGTGCAAACGTCGGGAAAGCTCAAGCAATCAATTTCCAGCATCTCTCTTCGACGGGGGCTTCGAAGCCCTGCGGGATATGATCGGAGGTCACGGACTTGTTTCATGCGATGTTTCACGTGAAAAAAGTTCGACTCCTCCACCCGCGCCTCGCATTTGCTTGACCCACGATGTCGACTCCGCGGAAGGAATGAAGCGGGTAGCATCCCTGGCGGCGGTGGAACAATCGCTGGGTGTGCGATCATGTTGGAATTTTGTCGTCGGTGAATACGCCCTCGGTCACAAACTATTGAATACACTGTGTACGGACGGACACGAAATCGGATTGCATGATTATTATCACGACAACAGGACCATCTATTTACCGGAAAGCGAGTTGCGAGCGCGCCTGGATCGTTGCCGACCCTTTATGGAACAATACAGTGTCAAGGGATTCCGATCTCCATCGTGGTTCCGTAGTCCGACCATGCTCCGCGTTCTGCACGACTATGTACTTTACGATACTTCGTGCTTGGATTTCGACTGGCTTTGTCCCGCGGGAAAGGGTGGAGTTCTCTCTCCCCACCCGTTTTCCATGGACGGACTGATTGAAATTCCGACCACGTTGCCTTTTGAATATCCACTTCTTCTGGATGTGGATCCCCACCTCATTCCCGCCTATTGGGAGCCGAAAGTGGAGTGGTTGGCGGCCGTCGGCGGCCAAGTCGTGGTCAACACTCATCCCGAGTCACACTATTGTGGAAGCCCGCTCATGCTCCGGGCGTATGCCCGTTTTCTCGAGGATTTGCTATACAAACTCAACGGAGCCTGGTCTCTCCCCAATGCTCTGGCTGCGGAGGTTGGCTCGAATGCATGATAAAGTGTATGACCAACTGGCCGCGGTGGAGGATCGCCATTGGTGGCATGCTTCGCGCAATGAACTGTTGCGATTGTACTTGCGTCGACTGAGCTTGCCTACCCGAGCCACCGCCTTGGACATCGGATGCGGGACAGGTTCAGCACTGGGCGTGCTCTCGGAATTCACCGAACGAGTGATTGGCGTGGATTGTTCAGACCGAGCGATCGCCCTGGCCGGTCGAAAGCATCCATTTACGGAGTTGCACACAGCGGATATACATGAGTTGCCAGGTTTGCTTGCAACAGAACGCTTTGACCTCATCACTTTGTTGAACGTATTGTATCACGAGTGGGTACCGGATGAATTAGTCGCGCTTCAAAGCATTTGGCAATTACTGAATCCTGGAGGTTTTCTACTGATTACAGACGCTGCGTTCAACTGTCTATACCGCCGGCACGATCGGGTAGGAATGGGGAAACGTCGGTACACCCTGTCCAACTTGCGCGAACAACTGTGTAAAGCAGGTTTTGAATGGACCACGGGCACCTACTTCAATGCCGCTTCGTTGCCGATCATCGGCGCCATGGCCTTGTGGGATCGAGTCGCCCCGACTGAAGCCGATGAGGCACCTCTGCGTGAACTCGAGGTCCCGCCGTTTCCGGTGAATCAGGCCATGAAATGGACGATGGCGCTCGAGCGAGCCGTGCTTCGGGTGATTCGGAAAGTGCCGTTAGGCGTTTCCCTCCTTTGCATTGGCCGAAAACCTCTCGCCCGCATCGACTGCTCGGAAAAGTGGATCAAAGAACGGGCCGATAATTCCCTGGATGACGACGGTTTCGAACAACAAAATCGCAGCGCCGAAAACCACCCGAGCCGCGCACGCTCGGCGTGAAATTCAACCCGATCGGGACTTTGAAATCGGTTTGGCCGATCATGTCCGGTCGAATTATTCCCATGAAGAATTGAAGAACTTATATCAGCGGTTTGTGGCCGGGGAAAGCGACTTTGATGCTCGGATGCGACGGGCGATCTGGCGGGCGGTCTCTCGGCACCTGGGAAACATGGTGGACATCGGATCCGGAGCGACGTTTCGCAACCCCGAAACCATGGAAATTGGGGACGGGGTGTACATCGGTCCGCAGACGTATATCCAAGGGTGTTCCGGTGGGCGATGCGTGATCGGCAACGGTGTCTGGATCGGGGCCCAAAGCTATTTTGATGCCCGTGACATGATCCTGGAAGATCACGTCGGTTGGGGACCCGGTGCCAAGTTGCTCTGTTCGGCGCATGATGCCTTTCCGCTGGACGTGCCCATTATTCAGACGGACTTGCGCATTCGCCCGGTACGCGTCGGTCAAGGGGCCGACATCGGTATGAACGCCGTTCTGCTACCCGGGGTTACCGTCGGAATGGGAAGTGTCGTGGGTGCGGGCGCCGTCGTCACGAAGGATGTTCCCTCCTACGCCGTGGTTGCGGGCGTTCCAGCGAAATTCTTGCGATGGCGTAAGGACCGGACCCCGGGTGGCTGACCCTTTCGAACACCTTTGGCCGAAATCACTATGTCAAGCCTTGGCACTCAATTGGATTCCCGCCCAACAATCTCCAATCTCGGTCCGCGTGTTTGCGTTTCTCCCAAACAAATCAGTGTCGGTGTTTGTCTCTTTCTCTCCGGCCTGTCCTCGCTGACGTACCAGGTGATCTGGCAGAGAGTCCTTTCCCAAGAAATCGGAGTGGATTCGGTTTCGATGGCCGTCGTGGTCAGCGTCTTCATGGTCGGTTTCGGACTGGGTACGCTTTTCGGCGGTTTTTTGGCGGGTGTCCGCCATTTCAACCTTGTGGTCGGATATGCCGTCGCCGAATTCCTCATCGGCGGTCTCGGTCTGTTTTCCGTGGATTTGCTCCGAACCGCAAACAGGATCGCCGCTCAGTTCGGATGGGAGGGAGTTCTCTACGACTTCTTGATCAACCTTGCGACCTTGATCGCCCCGACCTTTCTCATGGGCATGACCACGCCGATGATCACCGAATGGTTATCCACATCCGAAAGCAAGGTAGGCCGACTCGTCGGCATCTTTTATGGACTCAATGTACTGGGCGCCGCCGCTGGAGCCTTGCTTGCCGGTTTCTTGTTCATTGAACTTTTTGGATTGCGGGCTACGGCCCGTCTCGCCGCCATCCTCAATTTGTTCGTCGGCGTTCTTGCCATAACTTGTTTGCATTCTAGCAGAAAAAAGGAGGCCGGTGAGAATCCGGCTAGCGCAAATCCAGCGGAGATTTTCCCCTCCCGTTTTCGGTTTTCATCAATCTTGGCCTGCATCTGCTTCGGTTTCGTCACGCTGGCTTTTGAAGTGGTCACTTTTCGCATTCTGGCCGTCTGCTTTGAATCGCATGTCCACGTATTCCCAATGATGCTCTGCTGCTTTCTCCTTACGATGGGGCTTGGCGACATGCTCAGCGGACTCGTGGTCGATCGCGCGGTCACTCGATACCCGCTTGGCTGGTTGATGGCGTTGTTCTTTCTGATGGTCATCACAACCGTGGTTGTACTTCACATTCCAGTGGAGACCTGGCGCGCCGCCGTGCCGAGGTCTTGGATCCTTGCGCTTCTCCTGGTACCCCTCCTGGTTTTTCCGGTGCTGTTTCAATCGGCGCTCTTTCCCACCACCATCGCCATGGTGGCCGGTCGCGGCCAACGCGCCTGTTCTTGCGTCGGAAAAGTCCTTTTCTGGTACACCGCCGGAAACCTTCTGGGATGTGCTTTCACCGCATTGTTTCTGGTCGGCGCGATCGGGACGATCAACATCTTTAGACTCTGCTTTGCCCTTGTCCTGTTGGGTGCCTTCCTGCTGACCGCCCCGTTGGTTAAGCCAAGCAAGCGCGTGATTCAATCGGCGATTTGCGGCGTGGCCATTTTGGTCTTCGGTGTGTGTCTCGTTCCCGAGAATTACTTCCATCGTCTTCGGCCTTGCACGGAATACCAAGAAGGACCTGAAGGCGTTGTCACCTATCGCGAGGGGTTTCCACTTGGAGGAATCCAAGTCAACGGAACACCGGCGGCTCAAGTGTATCGATCCATCCAGCCACTTGTTTCGCGCGAACACAATCTGACCGGTCTCTTTCAGGTTGATCCCGGATTCCAGCCGCGTCGGATTTTGATCATCGGCGTCGGACCAGCTGACTTGGTTTGGGCGATGAGGGAACACGACGTTGTTGAGAACATGACCGTGGTCGAGTTGAGCCCCGAGGTGATCGGGTTCGTTCGAAAGCATTCTGCGCCCGACATTGTGGCGGCATTGGATGACCCGCGTGTGAAGATTGTCATCGGAGACGGTCGCCGATTTTTGAATCGCGCAGCAACTCACGGTCAGCAATACGATTTGATCCAAGTGGGCACGTTTTACCCAGACGTTGCCGGATCGGCCAATCTGTACTCCCGTGACCTTTTGACCAACGCTCGTCATTGCCTTGCTCCACAGGGCTACTTCATGACGTTGGACTGCGCCGGAATCGTTCCTACGGCACATGCGGTTTTTGCCAATGGCATGATTCTCATCGGCACACCCAATTATATGTTTTTCTTCGATCATGAGTTGGATGCTACAAAACCAAACGCGAGCAGTTCTTCCGTGCGGCTTCTGGATCCCGCCCGTTTCGCCGACTATCCCGTGACCACCGACGACACTCCTACTTTTGAATTTCGATTTCTGCGCGAGCTTCTGGACCATCCCCGAAGTCTTCGTGCGAGGATTCACCAAATGCCGGTCGAGCGTTACTCCACCACCTTCGCAGCCGCTTGGCCCGAATAGCAAATACCATCCCCTTGCATGATTCCGCAAGAGCTCAAAAATGGCTGTATAGGTTGAGAAAAATTGCGTCGCCAAGTTCTGATTCGAACCCCCTCGTTCATGAACTGAGCGTGGATCACATGCGGCAGCTTTGCACGTTGTATCGTGGCGAATGGTGGACCCAGAAGCGAACCGAACCCGATGTTCGCGCAATGCTGCAAAACACGGGTAGGGTCTGAAAGTAGAACATAAACGAAACCAGGGCGAGTTTTTTTGTGCGAAAGCAGGAAAGTATGACACAAGTTGTACTGTGGCCGCAAGAATTGCCGTTTTCACTTTAAGGCTGTTCAATTCAGAGTCCTTTGGCGGTCCGATAAGCGTCATTTTTTCAGTGACACTGAAAGATGGGTTCGTTTGGT
>JBBTCX010000335.1:0-2634 GCA_038043045.1 Planctomycetota bacterium
CCTTCAACCCGGCCTTCAGCTCCTTCCGCGTGGAATCGGGGCGTTTCTCCACCAGACGGGCTGTAAACGCCGTTTGAAAAACGTAGCGCTGGGTTGCTCTTCACGGTCCAGTGGGTTAGAGTTCCGCCTACGTAAACGTTCTCGGGTCCGTTGGTGGCGCGCGTACTGCACCAGGGTCCGCGCCGCTGGCTGACCGTGACCTAGGTGCAGACGTGTCGAAGCAACGCAAGCGCGAGATTCCTGGCGCAGCCTCCCGACTCCAAGCGAGGGTCGACGGCGGCCCTCTTGGTGGCGCCGTCAAAAAGGCCGAACATCCTTCGGTCAAACAGGTCAAGACCTTCATTCTGGGCTCGTTGAGAGAGGCTGAACGGGACCACCGTGAACGTACGGAGGGACTGCCCAAGCAAGAAGATCGAAGATTCGAGAACATACTTGCGCACCTGAACCATCCGCAGTTCGGCCTACTATGGGTTCATCTGTGCAAGCGGGTTTCTGATTGGTTCCCCGGAATCGACATAAGCAGTTTGGAAGTTCATTTGTATTTTGCTTTTGCAAAAATGAGTGATCTTATCGGACATATCGCTCGTCCGATAATTCATGAAAATCCCGTTCTCTAAAAGTTCGTAACCTTCTGTTATGAAATAAGTTGCGCATGAAATGCGGTTGGCATTGAATACGCACAGTGGCGCTTTATTTTGGAAATGAGGAATGGGTTTGGCGCGAGGTTTGGGAAGGGAAGGTGGAGGGGTGAGAATTGATGGAAAGTGCCACATCATGGCACTATCAGAGTAGCGAATGCGGAATCGGGAAGATCAGACGTTGTGTCGGGTCGATGACCCGACCTACGGCACTACCAATCCAGCATTAAGCGGCGGGCTTCATCGCGTGGGCGCGATAGTTCCGTGACGAGTTTCTCCTTCGCGGCTTCCAAATCTTCTTGAAGTACGCCGATCGTTGAAAGAGTCAACTCCATATCGGGGTGGAAATAGCCGAGCATTGCCAGGACCGCCGCTCGCTCGCCGGAAGCGTTCGGAGAATTGCTTTCACCTCTTCCGGCCAACGCCGAGCGGCCAGCAAGCTCGGCGCCGAGCTTCTCTTCGATGTGATCAGCACCGCTTACGAACGCACCAGCCTCATCATCACCACCAACCTGCCCTTCGAGCCGTGGGTCGAGGTCTTGGGTAGCGAACGCCTGACCGGGGCCACGCTCGACCGGCTCACGCATCGCTGCCATATCATTGAATGCAATGGCGACAGCTACCGACTCAAGGATGCCAAACAACGACGACGAACCGTAATACGATGACCACTGGACAAGGGATGGATTCAACCGGTAACTTCTGTACATCGGGCGCTACGTTTTTCAACCGACCGCCGGAACCGCCCAGCGCTACGTTTTTCAAACGGCGTTTACAAATTTCTACCGACTGATAGGAAAACTGATAACTCATATGGAATTTGATTCCGCCGGGGGCGGCGGCGCGGGCCCGGGGGGTTGAGCTCTTGGCGGTATCAGACCGGTGGCCAGTGGTCGCCCGCTCTCCGCCACTTCATCAAGACGTCTCGCATTTGCTCGGGCGTGTAGTGCTCGGTTGCACGCCACGCGCGATAAACATCTGAAGAAACACTTTCGAGCGAAAGAAAAGCTTTCATTAGGCGGTCGTCTTGCAGTCGCTCTAGCAATTTGAAGGTGAAGAACTGGGCGATGGCTTCATGCGTCGCGCTGGGCACTCCGTCCAAAGAATCGGCCATTGGAAGCGAGAACGTCTTCCAGTAAGCGCCATCAAGGTCACGTCCAACGTGGGAGAAGGCACGCACGGTCTCGTGAATAAACACCACTGTGCTCAATGCGTCCTCGTCAACGGCTAGTTCCTTTGCCGCGCGGACAATCATCTTGCGATAAAGAGCGACCCGGCGTTCGGTTGGGAAGTAAGCACCCAAGAGATTGTCGACGGCGTAGTTTTTCCGGTCAGTCGAAAGCCATTGGCCGAGTTGCCCATCCTGGAATGCTTTGTCTGCCCGCTCCCTCGCCTCGCCCCAGCGAACGTTCGCATCGCGTTGGTTGTCCCAGTCCTTTCGCGTTGCTGCTATCCGTCGGGTAAGTTCAGGGGGCACTTCGTCGCTCATCGCGTATTTTAGTTCGCGCGCCCCCCACATCTCTTGAATTGCCCTCGGTTCATAGCGTTGTTCTCTGTCCGCCGTTTTGAATGAGGTAAGCGATGCCCTAAAATCGCGGCGAAATTCCCGGTCAGAGTCGTAGGTCAAGCCCATCAATTCAGTCAGCAAGAGCTCCGGCCCTGATTCGAAGGATGAAGGCTCTCGAAATGTTCTGTGGTGCCGATCCTCCCAATAGTCGATTCGTGTCTCGGAGGAGAACCGCCACCACAGCGGCCTCAGCAGTTCCTCCTCCATGATTCTCAACTCGTCCCGAGTGCCCAACCATCCGCGGCGTCTCTCTGGCCGCTGGCTAAAGGTCCAAAACACGGCTTGCTGGCCATCGGCAGACTTGATTCCCGCCAGCGCATCCACAATCCCCTTAGCTTGGTCAGGGTCGTAGAGGCTACTGCTTCCGTAGATCGGAAATTGTCCCGACTGTAGTTGAATTTGAGCAGTTCTCCGGTTTTCCTCATCCCC
>JBBTCX010000336.1:0-11122 GCA_038043045.1 Planctomycetota bacterium
AGGCGGGGTGGTGTTTCCCCATAAGACCTTGGGAACAACGCCAAACATCGCTCCGCCGTCCAAACGAAACGTCCCGGTCAAAATCGAATGGATTTCATAGTTTCCAATTCGAAGCATAGTTCGTACTGCACCTTTCTGGATAAACCCAAAGCAAGGATAATCGCAGACGAAAAATAGGCGAGGCTCACTTGTTATCCTCGATTGAGCGTTCGTACGGATGGAAGACCCTCAACTTCGTTTCGTCCAAGAGTCGTCTGCGTATTTTAAGGCGTATGATCCAGCTTGTTCAAGTTCCGGGTCCGTCCATTGGCCTTGAATGAAAGGCCGGTGAAAGGCGCGGGAGAATTCGACGATCAATCGGCGACGCAGTTTCATCACGGTTTCTTCGAACGGTCGGTCGATGGAGGAGGTCGGTTGTTGGAAAAAGCGATTGGCGAGGATGATCGAGCCGTGCTGGAGAACGGCGCGGCGCGTGCGCCGCTGAGCGCTTCCAGCGATCTTGTCGGCGGCGATGAGCAGATCGTAACGATGGCGCCGTTCGAAACAAAAGAAGGGGCCTCGCGATGCGCCGGAGCCATCTGAAAATCCGGCGGGCTTCGCCAAAACATCAAACAATCGAAGTGCATCACGGATGGCTTCGTGCGCAAGCTCGTATAGTTTGTTTGGGCCGGTTGAAAAAAGCGGGTCATCCAGACTAAGGGCGAGTGAATAAGTCAGTTCCAGGTCATGTAGGATCGCACCGCCGCCGGTTTGTCGCCGAACGACGGGAAGTGAATTCAGCGGCGGCGTTAGCTCAACGTATTCCCGATACGGTTGAAAGTAACCCAGCGATATCGTCGGTGCGGACCATTGATAGAATCGCAAGGTTGACAGAGACCGACCGTCGCCAACTTGCGAAAGAAGAACCTCGTCACGGGCCATGTTCGTCGCGCCGTCTGACGCGGGGTCGTCCAAAAAACGAATGACATCGGCCGTATTACTCACATTTCCAGCGGACATTGGGCTTTCGCGTGGCGGCGACTTCGTCGAGGCGCTTCACCGGTGTGGTGTGCGGGGCGTGGTGAACGATGTCGGGGTTATTGTGGATTTCGTCGGCGATGTCGAGCATGGCTTCGACGAAAGTGTCGAGGGTTTTAAGCGATTCCGTTTCGGTTGGTTCGATCATAAGGCAATGGTGGATCGGCCAGCTCATCGTCGGCGGGTGGATGCCGTGATCGATCAGGCGCTTGGCAACATCCAGTTCCCCGACCTCGGAATTCTCAAAGTTCGGGACGGTGATGAACTCGTGGGCATAGGGCGGGGGAAAGGGCATGCTGAAACGATGTTTCAATCTCGCTGCCAAGTAATTGGCACTGAGTACGGCTTTTTCGGCGACATCTTTCAGTCCGTCGTGGCCCAGACTTCGAATGTAGGTATAGGCCCGAACCAGCACGCCAACTTGTCCCCAGAAGGAACGAACCTTGCCAATCGTCTGAGGTCGATCATACGACCACGCATAGATTCCATCGTCACGACGAATGACTTGGGGAACCGGAAGAAACGGGCGTAATTCTTCCGTCACCGCAACAGGACCCGCGCCCGGTCCGCCGCCGCCATGAGGCGTGCTAAAAGTTTTGTGCGTATTGAAGTGCATCACGTCGACACCGAATTCGCCCGGTCGGGTCATGCCCAAAACCGCATTCATGTTGGCGCCGTCGAGGTAAAGCAAGGCACCTTTGGAATGCACGATGTCAGCAATCCTAGTAATCTGATCGTCGAATTTGCCCACGGTATTGGGATTGGTGATCATCAACGCGGCTGTTTGGGAATCCACAAGCTTTTTGAGATCGTCCAAATCCACGCGGCCGTCCGGTCGAGACCGAACCGAGGTCGATTCACGCCCGCAAATCGTGCAACTCGCGGGATTCGTACCATGTGCACTATCCGGCGTCAGCACTTTGTGCCGCTCTTCGCCGCGAGAGCGATGATAAGCGTTGATGATCATCAGACCGGTCATTTCGCCGTGAGCACCGGCTGCAGGTTGCAAGGTGACTTCGGCCAGTCCCGCGATCTCGGCTAGATCCATGCGCAGGCGGTACATCATTTCCAGAAGGCCTTGGATATCGGCTTCGTCCTGGTAGGGATGAATATCTACCAATCCCGGCATGGCCGCGACGCGCTCGTTGATGCGAGGATTGTATTTCATCGTGCAGCTGCCGAGCGGGTAGAAGTTGGCGTCGACACTGAAGCAGCGATGGGCCAATCGCTTGAAATGGCGCACGACGGTCAGTTCTCCGACCTCCGGGAGCGACGGTACTGCGTCCGCGAGCAATTCCGCCGGGATCGCCTGGATTCGTTTGGTCGATGAAATCTCGGAATCTCCGAGTATCACCGCGCGTTGCCCAGGCGTGGAAAGTTCAAAGATCAAAGGAAAATCTTTTTGAGTCGGCTTGGGTCGATTACTCATGCTGGGTTACTCCGCGAATAGCAGGGGCCACAGGAGGTGAAACACGCGGAGTTCTTTCGCGCGACCAAAGGACCCACAATTCGTCTAGCCGATATTCGCGGCCACACTCTGGACAGCGGCAGTGACTCAAACCGGATAGGCTGTATCGGCAGGCCGGGCAAACCGGCGGCGTGGTCCTGGCTGATCGCCATCCGCGCACGAACCCGTTGCGCCAGACCAATGCAAACGCCAAGATCACTAGCGCAAGGGTTAGGAGTACAAGAATTCCCACGCCGAAACCGATCCACGACCCCGCCATCTCACGCCGCCCCCAACGCCGTCACCAGTGCGTCGATTTCCGCCTTGGTTCGTTTTTCCGTTACTGCCACGAGGAAACAATCGCCAAGACGTTCGTCGAATCGCGCCATAGGCACGCCCGCCAAAATCTTTTTCTCCCGACAGGCCGAAAGAACACGCTTGATGCTCTTGGTCGTGCGGACCACGAATTCCTTGAAAAATGGCTGGTTGAACCGAAGTTCGAAACCATCGAGCTTGGCAATACGATCCGCGGCATCATGCGCCTTGTCGAAGCATTGGGATGCGACCTGAGCAATACCTTGTTTGCCCATGGCGCAAAGATAGATCGTCGCTCGGACGGCTAAGAGGCCTTGGTTTGTGCACACATTGCTCGTGGCACGTTCGCGTTTGATGTGTTGCTCCCTGGTTTGAAGAATCAAGCAGAAACCTCGTCGATCCTCTCGATCCTTGGCGACGCCGACGACACGACCTGGCATCTTGCGTAGAAACTTCTCGCGTGCGGCGAGTAATCCCAAGTACGGACCGCCATACTGCAAAGGAACGCCGAGCGCTTGACCCTCTCCGATGACAACATCCGCCCCGAACGCACCCGGTGTTTTTAGGAGACCGCTCGAAATCGGATCCGCCGACACGATGGCCAAGGCCCCGTGGCGTTGGGCAACGGGAATCAACCGATCCAGTCGCTCGATGCAACCATAAAAATTCGGCGACTGAATCACCACCGCCGCAGTCGCGTCGCCAATCACCCGTGCGATAGCCTCCTCCTCCACGACCCCGGAAGCAGCCCCTACCGTCACAATTTCAATCCCGCGTTCCCGTGCGTAGGTTCGAAGGACGTGCAGGGTATCGGGATGGACCGACTGTGCAACGACGACTTGGTTTCGATGGGTGACAGACAAGGCCATATTGACCGCTTCGGCCGCAGCGCTCGCCCCTTCGTATAACGATGCGTTTGCAACTTCCATTCCGGTAAGCATGCAGATCATGGACTGAAATTCATAAAGCAACTGCAACATACCCTGCGATGCTTCCGCCTGATAAGGCGTATAGGCCGTGACGAATTCCGTTTGCGCCGAGAGAGCATCCACGATCGTTGGAATAAAATGATCGTACGCGCCGCCACCGAGGAAACAGGTGAGTTCGCTGCAACCGTGATTCTGCGACGCCAGGGCCCCGACGTCGCGCAAGATTTCCAGTTCACTCACTCCGGCGGGAATTGTAAGCGGCCGGCGAAGGCGAATGTCCTCTGGGATCGTGGAAAACAAGTCCTCGATCGAGCGTACCCCGATCGTGGAAAGCATGGCACCCACTTCGTCGTTGGTAAACTGCGTGTATTTCATTTCGCCGCTTTGACCGCCCCTTTGTTGGCCCGCATGCCCATGGCGTCCAATTTGTATACTTTCGTCTGAAGTGCCGTGTTGTAGTTGGTCCAGTGGCTGACCGTATCTCGATCATTTTCGATAATGGTCAGAAAGACGTTGATCTTGGCATCCAGATTGTCCAGATAGTGCACGGCAACGGCTTCGGGAATCGCCGGCAGCTTGGGGCTACCAAACTCATATTGACCGTGGTGGGAAAGAACGATGTGTTGAAGCGCCCATCGCATGGTTTCCGGAAACGGGTTTCCGGTTCGAACGGCCACCGCGTCCGCCTTCTTATCGATCCACAGGACGGCTTGAGTAATATGACCCAGAAGCTGACCGGAATCGGAGTAACCAATGCTCGTTTCGTAGGTTAACTCCACCGACTTGCCGATGTCATGGAGAAAAAGTCCCGTCAACACCAGGTCCAAGTTAAGTTGCGGATAAAGCGGAATCACGCGCAGGCCGACTTCCAGCAGACTGAGGGTATGTTCCAACAATCCCCCTAGGTACGCGTGGTGCAATGTCGCCGCCGCCGGTGCCTTGCGAAATTGCTCCATCAGGGCCGAGTCCGACAAGAACTCTTCCACCAGCGCCTTCAACTCAGGCTGGCGAATTTCCCGCAGAATCTCCCTGAGTCGAGACCACATGGAGTCAGAGTTTCCACTTGTCACCGGAAGAAAATCGGCGACGTTGAACGACCCCGGTTCGGCTTTTCGGAGTGCGTCAATGATGAACTGCATGTTTCCTTTGTAGTTTTCCGCCCGACCCTTCAACCGGAGAAACCCGCCCTCTGATATTTCTTCAAAAATCTCCTGCGATGCCTGCCACATCCGCGCGGGCATCTGACCGGTCTTATCCACAAGAACGGCATGGATGTACAGCCCGCCTTGTGTCGTGGTCCGCAGGTCCTTGCTCTTGATGAGAAAGACCTCGTCTTCGACTCGATCGCCGGGTTGAAGCTCATTGATATACCGTCGGGGCATTCCATTCTCCGAGGGGTTCATTCTTCCTCGCCGATAGTCTAAAGGGTCGGAACAAACGGAACAAGCGCTTGTAAGATCAGGTCCGAGCGATCCCTTGAAGTGAGTCGGCGGATTCACAAGCACCAATCGCGGATACCACATGACCGACGACGGTTTGACGCCCTTCGGCTAGGCCCAGCTTCAGCCGTGCACCGGCTGCTCGACGATGTCCACCTCCGCCAAAGCTCTGTGCGATCGCGGCCACATCGATATCGAGTCCGCCTTCCGGCGGTGGCGGTTTGCTGCGAAAGTTCAGCCGCACGATTCCGTCGGATTGTTGCACGAGCAGCACGGAAACCAAAACGGATTCAAGCCGAAGCGGTTCATTCACCAGGTCCTCCGTGTCGGACATGGCGGCCCCGGCGTTGATGAAGGCCTCTTTCGAAAGCGTCATCACAGCCAATCGACCCTCGCCAAGAAGTTCGAGCGATTGCAATGATGCCGCAAGAAGTCGCAACCGTCCGAGCGTGTCGTGTTGAAAAAGCTCCTGCGAAAGGTTCGAAGGAGATGCTCCACAGGACGTCAAACATGCGGCTGCCAAAAGCGTACGTTCATCCGTGTTGGAAAAACGAAACCAACCGGTGTCCAAGGCCAATCCCATGAAGAGGGAGGATGCGGTGCCGGAATCGATCGTCCAACCGGCGGCCTGTGCCCATTCGAAAACAAGTAAGCACGTGGCCGAGGCGTGTTCGTCGATCAGCGAGTGCTCCTGTGGGACATCGCGGGTGATGTGATGATCGACAACGAATTTCGTAACGTTCGTGGATTTCAGCCAGTCGGCAACGGGGATCAACTGACTATATGCACAGGTGTCGAGCAAAATGATGGCGTCGAAACGATCGAAATCGGTGAGCGAAAGGTCGCGTCCGAGTTGAGAAAAGCGAGCGAGTTTTTCCGCGAAGCGATAGCGCGGTGGAATCGGTTCGTACACGACGGCTGTTGCGCGGACGCCGATGGTCTCCAAAAGTCTTTGCGTCCCGGCCAATGCGCCCAGGGCGTCCCCGTCGGGTCGAGCGTGCGCCAGCAAAACCGGGTTCTGAAACGATGCCACAAGCTTGGCGGCGTGTTGGTAAGATTCGTGGGAGATTGCGGTCATGCGGTTGATGGTTTCATCGGGATTTCCTGCCGGGCGTTTTGAACGTCCATCCGCAACTGATCCATCAAGGCTTCTGCCGACGCGAATTTTTGTTGCGGGCGGAGAAACCGCAAAAACTCGACTCGGATGTCTTGATCGTAGATATCGTCGTGAAAGTCAAGAAGGTGCGCTTCGATTTGGCGGCGAGTTCCGTCGAAGGTCGGGGTTTGGCCAATGCTGATGGCACAACGATACGATTCACCTTTAAGCGTGGCTTGTCCTGCATAAACACCGTGGCCGGGTACGAGTTGGTTTACGGGATTGATGTTTGCGGTTGGGAAACCAAGATTGCGGCCTCGACCCGCGCCGCGAATGACTCGACCGAAAAGTGCGTAGGGCCGAGCGAGGCAGGTTGCGGCTTGTTCGACTTTGCCGGCGGTCAGGAGTTTTCGAACGATGGAACTGGAGACGGGAATGCAATCAACACCATCCAGTGAAACCGAAACCGGGTCGACGATGTGCACTTGGCAATTGAACTTCGCGGCAAGTTGGGTGAGGATTTGCGGGTTGCCGGTGCGGCCTCTGCCGAAGCCGAAGGTCGGACCTTCAACGATGTGTTGGGGATGGAACTTTTGTCGGACGATTTGATCGACGAATTCCTCGGCTGTGAGGTTCATGAGGGCCGGTTCGCTTTTGGCGACGACGATGCAATCCGCACCGGCGAGTTCAAGAAGCCGCAGCTTTTCGGGCAGCGGTGTGAGGGCTTCCGGCACGCGCGAAGGTGCGACGATCGTCATCGGATGGGGTTCGAACGTCAGAACAACGAGTGGCGCTTTTATGGCGTCGGCCCATCGCCGGCCTACTTCGATGAGACTCTTGTGCGCAAGATGCACACCGTCGAAATTGCCGATCGCAAGGGCGCAGCGGTGCGGCAATTCTTCGACGTTGCCGATTCCGTAAACAATCCGAGCGGTCATTCAATCAAGTCCAAGGCTACATAATCGCTCTTTCCTATCGCATTATCCGATCGAATCAAAGAATCAGGGCTTAAGTTTGGACAAGTCCGACTTGTCGGCGGCACGCGGCGAGAGAAGCTTTCGAGGTTGAGTTCGTCGATGTGGAAGCTGGGGACGGGTTTGTCTGCGAGGAGGACGACGGGCGACACTCTTTCTTTGTTGTTCGGCTCATTGGGCATGGGGGGATTTTAACCAAATCTGGGAGAATGGCTGCGCGGGGTGGCTGTGCCACATGACCTACCGGGGCGAGTTCTTAGTATTCTCTGCGTTGGCGGGCGGTGGGGATGTCGAGTTGCTGGCGGTATTTGGCCACGGTGCGGCGGGAGAGTTCGATGCCTTCGGCTTTGAGGATCGCGGCGATTTGATCGTCGTTTAGCGGATTCTTTTTTTCTTCATTGTCCACGAGTTCGCGGACCCGGGTTTTCACGCGGTCCCAGCCGACGCTTTCTCCGTCATCGGTTTCCGTGCCGCCGGTGAAGAAGTAACGAAGCGGGTAAATTCCGCGCGGGGTTTGGACGTGTTTGTCGGACACCGTGCGGCTGATGGTGGAGGGGTCGCAACCCATCTCGACGGCCAAATCGCTCATGCGATACACTTTTAGCCCTTCGGGGCCGATGTCAAAAAACGCCCGCTGCTTTTCAACGATCGCTTTTCCTACTTCCATCAATCGGCTACGTCGAAACAATACGGCGTCAATGATGGACGTAGCCGCTTCCACCTGTTTGCGAGCGAACTCCTTGGTTTCTTTTCCGTTGCCCTTGGATTTGGCGATATCCGCGACTTGTTCGTTGATCCGCAAACTGGGCAGATTTCCTCGCGCCAATCGAACGGTAAGTCCGCCGCCGGAGTCCGCGTATTCCACAATGAGATCGGGTCTAATAATGGGAGCACGTCGATCGCCCACGAGATAACCCGGATGAGGCGAGAGCGAAGTGCGAATCACTTGCATGGCTTCCTTGATTTCGCCAATGGAATATCCGGTGGCCTTGGCAATTAAAGGAAGTCGGTTGTGAGCGAGGTCTTCCAAATGATTCTTGACCAGCGTTCGCTCAACTTGATTGTCGCCGGGAAGTTGATCGAGTTGGAGCAATAGGCATTCAACAATATCCCTCGCGCCGATACCCGTGGGTTCAAGTGATTGAACTTGGAGGAGTGTCTCGCTGATCTGCGAAAGCGACGGTGCGGGGCGGATGATGTCGACGGCGTCTTCAAAGGCCACTCGCAAATATCCGTCTGGATCAAGATGGTTGATCAACGCTTCTCCAATTTGACGAGGGATCACATCGAGATCGAGCATCCGCCATTGATCGAGGAGATGCTCGGATAAACTCTCGGTTCGCCCCGGCGTATTGGCCAAGGCACCCATCTTGGAGTCCGGTTCATCGGATCGATACGCGCGAGGAGCCGGCGCATCGTCGAAATCCATATTTTGCGAGCGAGAAAACCGTTCCATGCGCCCAAAGCCATCGTCCTGCGGGGTTAAGTCGCGGGTCCGACGAATCGTGTGAAGGTCGCCGTTCGACGCGGTCTGCTCCGGGGCCAGTGACTCCGCGATTTCCAAAGCCGCATTGCTTTCAAGGGCGTCGTTGATATAGGACTCGAGGTCGGCGACGGGCTTCTGGAGAATGGCCATAGACTGGATGAGCTGCGGCGTAAGCCTCTGCTCCATCCGCATCTGTTGGACCAAACTCTGTGAAAACGACTGGCTCATCTTTGGACTTCAATTCGACGGGTATAACGGCTTATAATAAACAAACGGCACCCGAAAACGGGCGCAACGTTCTGCCACCCCGCTGGTCAATTATAGCATGTACTGGCAAGTTCGGGGCCAAGAAGTGGAATAAGATTTCACACGCTAGACCGACCACGGATTGCGGCTTCGAGCATGCCGACCGTGGCATATTCAAGTTGAGACCCGACAGCCAATCCACGGGCGGGACGAGTGACCTTGACGGGTAGATCCGCCAATAGGTTCTGGATGTAGAGGGCGGTTCCGTCGCCATCCAGGGTCGGGTTAAGGGCGAGGACTACTTCTCGGATGGAATCCCGTCGCACGCGATCCGCCAGGACGTTCATAGTTAGGTCTTCCGCCTCCACGCCCTCCAGCGGAGCGATATGTCCAAGCAAGACGTGGTATGTGCCGCGAATCAGTCCCGTGGCTTCCAAGGCAAGTAAGTCCTTGGGCTGTTCAACGACCCAAATCTCCAGCGGATCACGATCTGGATCTGCACAAATGGGACACGGGTCTTGTTCCGTCAGATTGAAACAACGGCTGCAATGTGCGACTTTGTCTTTGACATCCAGCAAAGCCTGAGCAAGCCCAGCCGAGAAATCCCGTGGTTCTCGGAGAATGAAAAACGCCAATCTCTCCGCGCTGCGCGGACCAATTCCCGGCAGTTTCTGTAACAGTGCACGTAGGCGACTAAGAGATTCTAGAGGTTCTTTGGTTGACATATCCCTGCGAAATCGCGCTATCTAAATATTACTTCGCGCCTCCCAGGAGGTCCTGCAACCCCGGAACATTGATTCCGCCGGTTACGGAGAGCATGTCATTTTTCATTCCCTCTTGCGACTTCGTTGTCGCGGCTCCAACGGCCGCCTTGATTAGGTCTTCTAGGAGTTCAACATCAGACGCGGCGCTAGGTTGGATTCGAATATCAACCAAAGTGCCGCGGCCGTCAACTGTAACTTTAACCGCCCCTGCCCCGGATTCTGCATCGTAGCGCCGGGTCAACATTTCTTGCTGTACTTTAGCAAGGTTGGATTGAAGGTCTTTGGCAGATTTTAGGAGTCCCGTAATGTTACCTAAGCTTCCAAACATATTTCTGTTCTCACAAAACGAACGGTTAATTAAACAACGACTCCTCGGTTGCTTCTGGTGACGGCGTCTCTAATTCGGGCGCTTTCGGCGACGGGTTGGGTGATCGGATTTCAACCACCGTTCCTTCGACCGACTGCCGGACTTTCTGCACGAGTGGGTCGCGGAGGACGCGCTCTCGAACGGTCGAACTCAGTTTTTCTTGCAAAGGGACTTTTTTTTCGCTACCACCGGACGTGGTCTTCGGTGCGGTTGGCAACGGAGTTCGAGCCGGAGCTGTTTCGTTCTTCACGTTGGCAGGTCGCGCGGAAGGTGGCGGGGAAAGGGGTTTATCAGGCCGACCCTCCAATGTGGAAAGCATAGTTTGAATATCGGAAAATTGCTGACTCATGGAAAGTCGAACTATAGCGGCGTCAGCCAAAGCGCGATGGGAGGAACTGTACTTGGCACTTCGGCGCAATTCCTCCAATAGAGCGATCATATAGACATAGGTAGCGGCATCGAACTTTTGGGCTTGGGCGAGTAGGGCGTTTTTTGCCGATTCGGCGATGTCCACCAAATCGGTCTCTGGGCCGCAAATCCTCAACACCATCAGCGTTCGAACGTGTTCAATCAGGTGGTCGCAAAATCGTTCAACCGTTCGACCGGTTTGCAGGGCATGGTCCAGGGCGAGGAGCGCGCCGGCGGAATCGCGCTCGGCCACTCGATCAATGACCGCCTGAGCCAGTTCGTCGTGAGGAGGAGGAAGGATTTCTTGGACGGTGGCCAAAGTGAGTCGTTGCGGCTCATAAGATAGAAGCTTATCCAACAAAGAAAGGGCATCGCGCATGGAGCCGTTGGCCAGTCGACTGACACGCTTTAAGACGGCTTCTTCGGCTTCGATTCCTTCTGAGAGCATAATCTTGGTTAGTTGAGCAGCGATGGTGATCGCGTCGATCGCGCGGAAATCAAACCGTTGGCAACGACTGACAATTGTAGCCGGTATTTTGTGAGCCTCCGTGGTTGCTAGGACGAACTTGACGTGTGACGGCGGTTCTTCCAACGTTTTCAATAGGGCATTGAACGCACCGGTGCTGAGCATGTG
>JBBTCX010000337.1:0-18589 GCA_038043045.1 Planctomycetota bacterium
CAAGGCCACGCGGCTGGTGGTCGGTCTGCAGTATCTCCAATACTACACAGTTAAATAAACAGTGTATCCATGCAATGTCAAGAGAGTCATAATGGGTTTCCCACGATCAAGTCAACGGCTAACTGTTACTTGCTCCCTTTCATACATTCTCAACGAATCGGATGACACGGTGGTGGCACGGTGGGTGGAGAATCCGTACTGGCAATCCTTCTGCGGCTACACGCACTTGCAGCACGAGTGTCCGATCCATCCGTCGAGCATGAGTCGGTGGCGCAAGCGCGTGGGCGTGGATCGGCTGGAAGGGTTGCTCAAGGAGACCGTCGCGTTGGCGGTGCGTGAAAAGCACGTTTCCCAGCGAGATTTGGAGCGGGGTCAACGTGGACACCACCGTACAGGAGAAGAACATCACCCACCCGACGGATTCGAAGCTGCTGCCCGACAACCCGTACGACGGACATACGCTCTCGGAAACCTTGATTGCCGAACAAAGTGTCACAGGCATGGCACCTACGGACGTCTATGTGGACAAGGGGTATCGCGGACTAAGGCTATGCCGGAGCAACGAACGTGCACGTCGCCGGTCAACGAGAGCGCGGCTTGGGGAACACACGACAAGGCGGTGAACACGGTGTTGGGAAAACGCGATCGCCTTCCGCAATGTCGCGTGCGGAGCGGCGTCGCCGCCGACGGCGTAGTGCCATAGAGCCGAAGATCGGCCACCTCAAAAGCGATCATCGGATGGATCGCTGCTTCCTGAACGGACTGGCCGGTGATGCGATCAACGCCGTGCTCGCCGCGGCCGGCTCCAACCTTCGCAAGCTCCTACGGCGGTTCGCCGCTGCGCTGATTTTCCGCCTGTACGAAAGAACGAGCGCGACGATTCAGCTCTTCCATCGACTGTTCACGGACCCGCGCCCTCCCCGCCAGACCCTCGCCGCCTAAATCAAAACGCGAGAACAGGCTTTTTCAGGGACGACTACTTATCGCGAACCCTACGCACTCTCCCGCGTGACGATGTCGTAATTCTCCCGTTCGCCTTGGCCGCGGAGGGGATAGTCTTTTCGCAGCGGATTCGCGGTGAAGCCGTCCCACGTGAGAATGCGGCGAAGGTCCGGATGATCGGTGAAGGTGACTCCGAACATGTCGTAGACCTCGCGCTCCAGCCAGTTGGCCCCTTTCCAGATGCACGTCGCCGTCGGTACGGTCGGACTGGGGTCATTGACGTAGCACTTGATCCACAACCGATGTCCAAGCGAAAGCGATAGCAGCGAATACGTCACGCCGTAACGATCAGCAGCATCGGGGAAATTCAAGTAATCCACGCACGTCAGATCGCTCAATTGTTCGAAACTGCATCGCGGATCGCGTCGCAAGAATTGCATGACTTCTATCAACCGATCCGGCGGTACACGAACGAAAATCTGCTCCAACGCCGGGTTCTTTTGCGCAATCAGCGGCTTGGGATCAAACGTGATATCAGGAAACTTCGTCTTCAAAGCGTCAAGAACGGGCTGAATGTTCGAACTCACGGCGGCTTTCCAATCGATTATGCGTTCAAAACGGCGGACTCTTAGGAGTCCTTGGAAACGTTAATCTTTACCGTCGGTTGCGCGACCATGCGCAAACCGCGACCGCGATCGGTGCTGTTCCTCGCACCGCCGGCTTCGACGATCCGCTGAATGGCCATCACCCCTTCCAGCAACGTCTCCGGCCTTGGCGGACATCCGGGCACATATACATCCACCGGCAAAAACTGATCAATTCCCTGCACAACCGCATACGTATCAAACACCCCGCCGGTGCTGGCGCAAGCCCCCATGCTGATGACCCACTTCGGCTCGGCCATTTGCATGTACATTCGCTGCAACACCGGCATCATCTTGATGGCCACACGTCCGGCGCAAATCAGAAGATCACATTGTCGCGGCGTAAATCGCATGGCTTCGGCACCAAACCGCCCGATGTCATAGCGACTCGCACCAGTGGCCATCAGTTCAATTCCACAACAAGCGGTGGCAAACGGCATCGGCCAAAGCGAATACTTCCGCGACCACCCGGCGCCTTTATGGATCAATTCCATCAGCGCACTCAGCTTGGTCGAAAGAAAATCCTCCCGCGACAATTGCATCGGCGGCGCGGCGACGGCTAATCCCATTGGAAAGCCCCTTTCTTCCACTCATATATCAGTCCAAAAAGCAACATTACAAAGAATATCGACATCCCAACCAGCAAAAACCCTTTCCCAGCGAAACCGCCACTCTCCAGCGGGATTTGCAATCCGTTGGTTGCGGCCGGATGAAAGACCACAGCCCAAGGCCACAAGAACACAACTTCCACGTCAAACAGCAAAAACAACACCGCGACCATATAGAATCGGACGTTGAACCGACGCCGAGCATCTCCGATCGCCGGCACGCCGGATTCATACGCGCTGTCTTTGATCGATCCGCGCCTTGCTTTGGGCCCGATCACATGCGCCAACACAAGCATCGCCACGGCGGTTGCGGCGACGACCAGAATCGTTATGGCTATGGCTGCGTACGGTGTCATACCCGTTTCATCCGTTCTTCCTCTTGCAGTACACACCAACCGCAACAAGCCCGTCCATGAACGGACCGATCACTTGATTCCCCGATCTTGGGGCGTCTTGTCTGCCGCACTGATGCGAATTGTACCGGCGTCGGAATAGGTGGGTCAAACCAGTCTCCCGCCGAACCTCTGTCGCGGACCCTTGGATAGGTCGGCGACCGGACCGATTTCCGAATTGCATGAGACTTGATAGCATTCGACTTATGAACGACCGTGGGCGTTGGAATCGACGGGTTTACTTGGCCGCACTATTGTTTTACTGCGGATCATGTCCCGTTTGGGCAGGCGAGGAACCTCCTTCTTCGCCGGTTCCCGCCCAAGACGTTCCGTTTTCAATGCCCCAAGTAGGCCTTTCCAATCTCCCCGATGTTACGGATGAAGAGTCGTTCTTGCGGTCTATTCGTGCTCGATCGCAGGAACTTGCCGCCCAAGCCGAAACGGTTCAGGATGCCATGAGCCGTGCGGAGTTATACTTGGCGGCGGCGAATCTCGTTCTCGCACATGAGTTGGAACCGCAGGTATCCAGAGTCCTTCTAGGGCTAGAGGTTTCGAATGAGGCGTCGGAAAAATCCCGCGAGGCTCAAGACGCCTTGAATCGAATGGAAACGCTCTTGTCCAAGACCGAACAATTATTGTCGGAATCAAAGGATGCAGCGGAAAGAGAAGCCGAACGAAACCGCGCGATCCTGTCGCGAGCGGAACAAGTTCGAGCGTTTGCCGATGCGGTTCGCGCATTTCTCAACTTGGATGATTCCGAAGATGGACGGCGCAGGTCACGGCGCGCGGCCTCTAGGCTTGCGGTGTTGTTGGAGCATAGTGATCCCGCGACCGCTACTTCGGCGATTCTCTGGCAGGCCTTGTTGCGAAGTCGGGAATCGGACTGTGGACCGGCGATCGCCATGTTGGACCACGCCTTGGCGGACCTTCCGCGACAGGCGCAAAGGGAGGCTTTTCATGCCCGATTGCTGCGCTGCAAGCTTGTGGCACGACAAGGGGGATTCGCCGCTGCCATCGCGCTATTGATTCAGATGGACGAACGTTGCGAACAATGGTTCAACGACCCGGGCGATCGTTCCGATGCGATTCGAACGGCGGCCTGGGTTCAGATGCAGATTCTTCGCGACTGGAGCGACCGATTGAAGGACGAAACCCAAGCGACCACGAGAAAATGGTGTTCAGATCGCTTGGATACCGTCGCTACGTCATCCTTCAGTGAAAGCGGTTCGACCCTATTGCGTTTGAAAAAAACGGCGCCGATTTCGGCCCTTGTTCCGGAGCCGGCCGGCAACGAGACGGGCGTTCCGGGCGGCGGTTAAATCCTTCCAAACCCTTGATAACGCCCCAAAAAATGGCGGGTGAGCCGGGTTGCCCAACTCACCCGCTTTTGTTTTGGCTCTAAACACCGCCTCACACACGATTATGGCGGCGTTGGTCATCGACCAATCGTGAGGTCCTTACGGTCTTCTAATGATGCGCTGTGGAGCAACATCTCGACCAAGCGACGTATAGAGGAACTTGCTGTCGCAGATCGCCTCAGAAAGCAGCAACCCGATCGGACCATCCAAGTTTCCATTGCGCGCGGGCACGAACGCCCGGGCAAAATCGCCCGATGGATAATGGTATTGCAGAACGTTGTCCGTATTGAAACTGGCCACGTACAAACCGAAATCCGTGAAAATCAGCCACGCGGGACCATCCAATCCACCGCGCCGCGCGGGGACGTAATTGTGGAGGAATTGCCCCGTCGGCCAGTGATAGACCTTCACACTATCCGTGCCAAAGCTTGACACATATAGATTTCCGTCCGGTCCCCAGGCCATTCCCGTGGGGTTGATCAACCCGCCGTCAGTGGCATGCACAAAGGCGCCAAGTGATTGCCCCGAGGGCCAGTGGTACTTCAGCACGCTGTGGGTCTCAAAACTGCTTACCAACAGATTTCCGTCCGGGTCACGCAAAAGGAAAATCGGCGAATCCAACCCGCCGTCGCCCGACATGACGAACGCCTTCAGAAAAACGCCCGTGTGGATATCATAAGCCAGTACGCTATCGGTCATCGAGCTGGCGACCAACAACCACCCCTGGTCCACATCAAACAGAATTCCAAAAGGTTCGTTCAATCCGCCGGAGTTCGGCGACACAAAATCATCCAGCAGCAGACCGCTGGGCCAGTGATAACGATTGACACTGTTTTTGGCGATGCTGGCCACATACAGACTGCCATCCGGACCAAAGGCCATACCCGACGGTTCATCCAATGCGCCGCTGAGTCCCGTGACCAAGGCGCCTTGGAATTGCCCCGAGGGTCGTAGATAACGACGAACTGCATCATTGTTACTCGAGGTGACCAAGAGAATCTGCCCGGCCTCTGCTGCTTCATCCCCTTCATACACACAAGCTCCTAACTCGCAGATGTCTTGTGTGCATGGACTCCCGTCATCGCAATCCGCATCGGTCAAACAAGGAGGACCTGCCGCTTGGAACTCCGCCGCCTCAAAATCTCCCCAAGCCCTCGGAACTCCCGTTGCGACAACTGCCGCAAAACCGAGACCAAACCCAAACCATTTCCGCATCTGAATCACTCTCCGCCTCTCTTTCCTATTTGAACAAACCCAAATAACCCAAGCATGAACTAAACACCGAATCTCAGAAAATCACAGTGGTTACATAACATCAAAACAAACGCTAAATCATTATTGATCACGGAACTTACCACAAGTCCGAGAATCTGGACATCCTATAAAAACAAACATGGCAAACGCAAGGGGAATTATGGCAATTTGGGATTATCTCAGTAGAAGAACAAACATTATCGATATTATTGGTCATTGACACCCTATTATTTCACGATGCTCGATTGTGGGTCCGAAAAACAGATTTGGAAATTCGCCAAAGCCGCTGCTAACGTGCTATCATGGTGAGACTGTTTTGGGTGATGAGCAGGGGTTTTGGCGTTCCGATGTTATCCGATGGGGTCGAAGGAATCTGTTCAGCCACAATTTGGCAGGCCAAGGGGGGTTGTTGATTTTGGTTATCGGACAAAGAATTGAATTCAAGTTAGTCATCGGCTTGGTCTGTGGATATTGCGGCCTTGCTTCCACGTCTCATGGTGAAATGCAGAAGGCACCTAAACAGATCGGAGACTCCGAGTGGGTGTCTATCCACTCGCCTCATCCCTATTCAACCCCAACTGGCGAAGAAGCCATCGCCTGGTCGGCTTTCATTCAAAAAGACGGAGCCACTTTTGTGCGGATTCATTTTTCATCCAATACTCAGTTGGACGAGGATGGAATGGACACGATTGTCGTTCGAGACCAGAACGGCGAGATCGTGGCCCGATATGATTCGGACCAGCTCGCCAACCGTTGGACTCCGACCCTCCAAGGAGAAGGCATAACCGTTGAACTGATATCCGCGGAAGGAACCGGTGGTTACGGCGTCGAGATCGACCAAGTGGTCTGGGGAACAGAACCGCTGATGGAACCCCTTCCCGTAACGGCTGGCGGGGGAATCGTGAGCATTTGTGACACGACGGTACCTGCGCGCATTCGAACGGCAGACCCCGTGGCCAGAATCACCTGGATCGACGACTGCGGAGGGGCTTTTACCTGCACGGGTTGGTTGTTCTCGCCCCTGGGTCACTTCATGACCAACGCCCACTGTGCCAATACGCAAGTGGAGGCGAACACGATGGAAGCGTGGTTCAATTATATGAACTCGAGTTGCGATCTGCCCGGTCACCCGAATCCGGATATTTATGACGACGCGATTACGTTTCAGCGAATGAATTGCGATCTCGATTATTCGGTGTTCATCATCCGCGATCCCACGAAAGGCAATCCCGCCGATGTGTACGGATCATTCCACATCAGCTTGAGCACGCCGGTCAATGGAACGGAACTTTGGATTCCGCAACATCCCGGCGGATCCCCCCGGCAAATCTCCGAAAACTGCACGGTCACTGACAACAGTGAACCGGGGTTCAACGGCTGCTCCGATCCAAGCAACGGTTGCCCGGAACAGGGTTTTTTTGTCGGCCAGGCGGATATGTCATTCACTTGCGGAATTGCACCGGGGTCTTCCGGTTCACCGGTGCTCAATCTCTCAGATCAAGTCGTGGCGATTGCCCATGCAGCGAGCATGACGGAGAATTTTGGCGTTCGGATGGGCCCGATCGCCGCGGACATCCCCAACCAGCCGGTGTTGTTGACCATCAACGGGCCCGCGAACGTACATGAATTGGAAACGGCCCAGTACACGGCCGTAGTCAGCTATCTGTTGACTCCGGATCGCGCGGTGACGAATTTCGCGCAGTGGTCGATCGGTAGCGCCACCGCCGGAACCATTTCCAACATGGGGCTGTTCAGCGCCGCCATGGTGGCCAATGATCGCACGATCACCATCAGCGCAAGTTACACAGAGGGCAGCACGACCGTCACCGACTCTCATCGCATCACCATCGAAAACGTTCCCAGTTCGATCTCGATCCTCGGAAGCATCCCCCCCGACGACGCCATCGATGCTCGGCAGACTTCCGACCTGGGCGGAAGCAATCCCCAGGGTTGGAACACCGTGGACCTGGATTTCAGCGGCGACGTGGCCGAGTTGACGGTAAACAGCTTTTCCATTTCTCGGCAAGGAGGAGTTTTGACACCCACACTCGTTTCGGTCGTTCCGCTGGACGGGGACAGCGTTCGCCTCACGCTGGTCGATCCGCTGGAACCGGGAACGTGGACAAAGTTCAATCATCTAATGAGTGGAACCTCCGTTCGATTGGGGTTCCTACCGGGTGACGTCAATACCGACGGCACGTCGAATTCCAACGATACGCTTCATTTGTTGAATGCGCTGCAAGGGATCGGGAGTCCGCTGGATCCCTGGTCTTTCGACGCCAACACCGACGGAGTCTTGAGTATCTTCGACCTTCCGCGACAGTTGGATTTACTCAACGGTGCGGATGAATTCGATGTTTGGAACGGCGTGAGCTTACCCCAATAAGCAAAAGTGCCACATTTTGGCACGCTCGGTTCAGGAAATTCGGAATCACGATCGAGGCGACTTCAACGTAAACGCCGGAATGTGGTCGCCCAAATGGCGACGAACCTGGCGCAGCATCGGGCCTTCGAAGCGGTCGGAAGAAATGATGACGGCGTCGAAGTCGGGCGGCTGCACGTCCGTCAGAAATCGTACCGGCCAATCGAGGAATTGCCCGTCGAACTTGGACGCGGAATCATCCAGCACGGTCACGATGGGTACCGGCGAGCAACGATACACCTCCGCGTGGCGAATAGTGAATCGACCGGCGCCATAGATCGCGACCCGCTTGTAACCTCGGTGAGAGAGGTCGCTTAACAAAAGTTGTAGGTCTGATGACGCAGTGTCGTCCGCGATCGCAACGCCTTTCTCGGTCGATCCCGTGTCCCATTCCGCTCGCGAAACCGATCGGAATGTCCGCGCTTTGCGAAAGCTTTCTCGCGGCGGAGTGACAAGTTGAAGCTCGTAAAGCCGAAAACCGCCGGACAGAACTTGAAACAAGCGGTAGTCCAAACCAATCATTTCCCGGGTTTCGTTTGCATCGAACACGGCTGCGGTATCGAGAATGAAAGTCGGCGGAGAAGAAACGAGTTGATCATTGAGTTCGCTTTGCCATTCGCCGTGAACGTCGCCCATGTAATGTTCCGGCGCAACGATGGGAGTCGGATAGCTAGCCCCGAGGAGAACATATCCCTGGTTCAGTGGACCGTAGATCAAAAGATTTTTGCCGATCAAGATCGGGCGAACGGGTTTGACCGATTCCTCCAGCGCCACATTGCGGTCGATTTCCGAGCAGGGGCGAAAACCCTCCCAACACCAACGGTTACGTTCCTCTCGTGACATCCGCCAGGCGCGAACCGGGCCAAACAACACCCAGCCCAGAATAATCAATCCTAATGCGACGATCCCGGCCAATCCCGCCGTGGCGATTTCAACGGCCCCAAAAGCCGCCACCAACGACAGGATCGGAAGCAATGGGATCATGTAATATCGACAATCGGTTGCTTGGAAGAGATACGTCACCAGTACGCCCGCCAGATACAACCAGAACACGCCTGGCAGGTTTGGCGACGAACCCAAACCGACAATGCCAAGCATTGGCACAAATGGTTGCCGTGCGATCGCGCGGAAGAGACATCGAAACTTCTCTTGCAGGCGATGCCTCAACAGTGCGAGGTTCATTCGCGGAGCAAAATGAGCTTCATGACCGCGAAGAGACGGCAAAAGCTCCCGGAATGTCCGATGATTTTTTCGCAGCCAAAAAAGATACGCCAGCCCACCGATACCGCCCGCCAAAAGGATCATCGGGACAGCCCAGAAGTAGAAAAGGCCTACGCCGCCGAACAACACGGCGAACGCTAGCCCTGAGCTTAATTTCACGAAGAAGACCTCCAAGGCCCAAAGCAGGGTTCCCGCAAACACCCACCACCCATTGGTCGTGTTCAGGCCTTGTTGAAGGCAGCACAACCCCGCGACCTGAGGCAAAAGCTCAAACAGCTCCGCGCACTCGTGATAGACGCCGTATTGCGATTCGCTTGAACCCAACCCAAAGAGAACTAACCCGGCGAAATAATACCGGATGTCTCCATCGGCGTAGTGCCACACCAAGACACCCACCACAATCGCGGTGACATAGTTGAACAACGATGCGCCGGAGCGAGAGGCTGTCACATATCGCGGCAAGCCATCTTCGTTGGTGGGTCGATGCCGCGCCCACAGATAAATGGTACTGTAAAACCATTCCGGCAACAGTTTGCTACAACCCGCATGGCGGGCATTCCAGCCTTTAGAGAATTCAAATCGACCGGTGCAGATCGTGTGGTTCGATACGTAAAAGCCGGTATCAATATGAAGCGGAAGGTCTCGGAAGGCCCGCCTTGCGAACCAATAAACCGGCAGGAAGAGCAGGGTCACGAAGACGGCGGTCATGTGTTGCACTCCTGCCGCGCGGCAGTGTCACGACATGCCACCATGCCAATGAAAAACCTTAGGAAGTAATGTGAATAGGCGAGCGGGTGCAGCCCGGCTTTCTTAAACAGTTGGTTCAAGCTCGACGCACTGAAAACAGTTCCAAGCCACACGCCCAACGACGTTTTTGCAATCAGCGGCTGAAATGCCAAGGGTCCGAAGCGATAAGGAACGCCCACGAATACGCGTCCGTCTGATCGACAAACTCGCCTCATTTCCAATACGGCACGGACCGGATCACCAAGATGCTCGATGGTGCTGCTGCTGAAAGTCAATTGAAAGACGCCTTCTTTGAACGGAAGACAAAGCAAATCACCAACGACGGCGGGGATTCCCGGATCGCGCTGCTTGGCAGATTGAAGGGCTTCTTCATCGCGATCCAGGCAAACGCAAAGATCCGCGGCGGACTGCTGCCGAAAAAGAGACGTGGCCGATGCCGCTCCCGATCCGGCTTCGAGAATGCGAATGCGATCGGAATGATCTTTTGTGTCAACAGTCACTTCTGGACACAGGTGCTGAGAGAGGTAGCGGACGAGGTTTCGATTGACGCGAAACCTGAGCCAATCATACAGTTGGTTTAACCAAGAGTGATCGTTTCGACCGAATCGCCAAGTTTGTGACAGCTTCATGCGCCGGCCTTTCTTGCGATGACGAGAATGGTCGAGCCGAAAGGAAGCGCCCGGCGACTCAACCATTTTCGTTCAGCGGTCGTGACGGCCAACAGCCAGCGATTCAACCAATTCGGAATCGGGGAGAGATCGGAAGTGGGATTGCTAAGGTTGGGGGCCATGGGAAGCTTCCGCCAGAGTCGCATCGCCGCGATGATGGGGAATAGGAACATGAATCGATGGGTCAGGTGTTCGAGGGTCAGCCCTGCCGACGAGATCAATCGCCCAAGCTCGTGGCCTGTAAAACGATGCACGGAGTGGACGGCGACATCATGCCGCGACAACAACCACTGATAGGCCGGGACCAACAGTACAGCGTATCCGCCGGGTCGCAGCACGCGGGCAATCTCGGTGATGGAACTACCGGCGTTGACCCCGCGACATCCCAACACGTCCACGGAAACAACTGCGTCGAAGGCATCGTCGGCAAAGGGAATCTCGTTGATGGACGCGAGCGACGCATGAAGTGGAGTCGTGCCGTTCCAGCTCGCCGCGGCGTGCGGCGAAGCGTCTATCCCATAACCCACGACATCCAGCGCGGCGGAAATCTCCTTCAGGTTTCGACCCGTCCCACATCCCGCGTCCAGCACTTTCGCGCCCGGCGGCAAGTTCAACGAACGAACAGCCTCCACCACATTCGCGCGCTGCGCCAAGTACCACCAGTAAGTGGATTCGTACTGTTGAAGTTTCGCATATTCGATCGCCTCCATGAGTGTCTCGATGTTTCAGCCGCTTCGACCCACTTCTGCGCCCGTCATCACTTCATACAGAAACGTATCCGGGTCTACTTCTGAATATCGGCGCGATTTCAATAGCAAGAACGAGGATTCCTCCAAGAATCGAATCGCGTGGGCTTGGTTGGGTTCGAGATAAAGGCCTTGTCCGGTCGCCAGGGTTTCGCGCGCGACCGATGCCAAGGCATTGTCGTGACAATCGCCGTCAGTTTCGCAACGCACCGCTCGCACCCAAATCTCTGCCGATCCTTGCAATAGATACAAAAACATCCGGGTTTTCTTATGATAGTGATTTCCCAAAATCCCGCCCGGTCGCATGAAACCCGTAATCACCGTTTCCCAAGGGCCTCGATTGAGAATCTCGATAAATGACCCGCGTTCATCCTCTCGAACGTATGTCGGATGCACCAAGGCCAGGGAATTCACCTGCGTAGGGACATCCATCAATCGATCCTCCGCATCCGCGCCATCAAAATCCGCGTGACGTACCCCATCCCCGTCCAGAAAAACCGCCACAAGCTCGGCGCCGACTTGGAGACTCCTTTGGTTCGATCACGAAACACATAAGGCACCTCGGTGACCGTCAATCCCTTTCGTCGACAGGTGTACAGAAACTCCATAAAGTACGCCCCGTACCCCGTCGGAATGATAGAGACTTTGTCGAATACGGATCGTCGCAGCACGACGAACCCGCTGTCGTAATCACGAATGCCATAGCCTAGCACCAATCCCGCAAACCGATTGATGCACCGACTGGCCATCGCCCGCAACCAATGTCGATCGTCCAATCCCCCTTCGGCGTACCGCGACGCGATGACCACATCGTGCGTCGCCAATTTCCCGATCATCAACGGCAGCAACGACGGCGGCATGGACATATCCGCGTCCATCCAGCCGACGATTTCTCCGCGAGATTCGATGATTCCACGATTGAACGCCGACGCCAATCCTCTTGTCGCCACCCGGCGAATGATTTTCACGCGAGCATCATCCAGCTCCGCCGCAATCCGCCAGGTCTCATCCGGCGAATCATCGTCGACCACAATGACCTCGACTTCACCGGGAACCTGCTCGATCACTCCGCGAATCGTATCGCGAATGTTCTCGCGCTCGTTGTAGGTCGCCAAAATAATGGACGACAGCGTTTTTCGTTTTGGTTGCTCGGATTGACTGACATGGGCTGACACCGCACTCTCGGCGAGCGCGCCCGATCTTTCCACCACTGCTTCGCTTAGCGCTTGCATGCCAGAAGCTGCTCGACGACGTATTCCTGATCCTCGCGCGTGAGATCAAGACCCGACGGAAGATAAAACCCCCGAGCGGCCAAATCTTCACTCACCGGGAATTTCCCCCTGAGATCAGGCCATCGCGGATTCGTTCCTTGATAGACCGGCTGTTGATTCAACGGAATGAAAAACGATCGCGTCTCCACGCCGCATTTTTCCAATCGCTCCCGAACTTCTTTCTTCGACCGCCCGAATTTATCCCGCAAGACCACCCCGTACATCCAATACACGTTCTTGCACCCATGAAGTTCAACCGGCTTTTGAATACTCGGCTCATCGCCGATCAATTCGTCGTAAATCGCAGCGATTTCCCGCTTTCGCTCCACTTTTTTGTCGAACCGCTCGCATTGCCCCAGCCCGATCGCTGCTTGCATATTGGTCAAACGATAATTGAACCCCACATCGTGATGCACAAATCGCTCCGGTCCAAACGCCTGATTGCGAAGCAGCGCCGCCCGTCTGGCCAATCGCTCGTCCTTCGTCACCAACATGCCTCCCTCACCCGTCGTGAGAGTTTTGTTGGCATAAAAGCTGAAACAACCAAAATCGCCAAACGATCCCACCGAGCGTCCGCCATACGTCGCCCCATGCGCCTGCGCGGCATCCTCGATCACGAATAACTTGTGTTTCCGCGCAGTGGCCATGATCGAGACCATGTCACACGGATGCCCATACATATGAACGATCATGATGGCTTTGGTCTTCGGCGTGATCTTCCTGGCCAAGTCATCGGGATCGATGCACCACGTGTCGGGACGAACATCGGCCAGAACCGGTTTCGCTCCCGCCAGACAAACCATGTTCGCGGACACGATGAGCGTGAACGCGGGCATGATGACCTCGTCACCCGCACCAATTCCCAAAACTTCCAGCGCCAAATGCAGTGCGGCTGTCCCACTGCTACAAGAAACCGCGCGTGGCACTCCGCATCGTTTGGCGAACGCGGACTCGAACCGCAAAATGAAGTCGCCCATGGACGAGATCCAATTCCCGTCCATGCACTCCATGACGTACTGCCGCTCTTTCCCGTCCAAGACCGGACTACAAACGGGAATCTTGCGTGGCGCGGTAACAACAGAATCCGACAGAGTACACCTCCGTGCAGAGTTATGACGGTCTTCCACAATTGGGTGGCACGGTCCAGCGAAGCTTGGCCGTGGCGGTCCCGTCCCCAAAAACAGTTCGACTACCTGTCTCATTATCGGTCGGCTAGACATGAAGCTACAGCGAATGTCGCTGTGCGCGGGACGCGCTCCACCATTCGAACCACGTAACGGCGCCGCCCACTCGATATCGAAGCTCATGGAGTCTTGGATTCACTCGACGTTGGACGACCAAATCCGGTCAAGGCATACACCTTACCCGGACCCTGATTCGTGACGAACATCGTTTTCCCGGCTCCGGTTTTGGCAAAGAAAGGCCCGGTCCATTCGGCCTTTCCCGATCCCACGATCGCAAACCGGTAGAGTTTCCCTTCCCAGAGCGCAAGGATTTCATTGCGACCTTGATTCTTCGGTTTGCCGCCCGCATCACGCCCGAAGCTCTCGTTGCCATGATCCTCGCAAATATACAGCACGCCGTTTTCGTCAAAGCGAATATTGTCCGGACCTTGAAGCTGCGGCTCCGCTCCCGGTTGATCGTCTTGCTGACTGCTGACGACGACTTCCTTGATCTCCAGCGTTTTAATGTTCAGCGCCAACACCGCCCCATGAAGATACCGACCCCACGCGTGTTCATACGACGTGGCGCTGCCCGTTACGGCAAAGTGCATCCAATCCGGATTCTTCGGATGCCGCGCGATCCCCTCCCCACGCTGAAACTGGGTCGCCCCTTTTCGAACGGCTTCGGACCTCGCCCGTCCGACATCGTCGATCTTGATCCACTCGCGTTTGGTCGCGTCCAAGGCAAAAAGAGTTCCGCCCTTTTGGACCGTGCCTTTTTCCGCCGGCACAAATTTAAACAAAATGCTGGGAACAAAGTCATCCGTCAAATAGACGTTGCCATCGAGATCAAAGTCGGCGGCTTCGTGACTGAACCGCCCGATCGCGTCGACGCGCACTCGACCCTGGGGTTTCTTAGGATCAATTTCCCAAACAAAGCCGTCGTCTTTATACCAACCCGTGTCGTCGACATCCTTGTTGTTTTCGGGTTTCGGATTTTCTTCGCAGCTTAGAAATGTTTCCCACGGAGTCAGCCCACCCGAACAATTGTAACTGGTCTGCCACTCATGCATCGAACTCGATAGGACATCATTTTGAAGGCTCAGTCTGAGTCGGCTCACACCACCGGAGAGGTTTTCTTTTCCCACTTCTGGTTTATTGCTCGACGGATCGGTGTCCACGATTTCATGATTCGTAAACAGGACCCCGCCGTCTTCCGTCGCAAAATACACGTTGAAATCCGGCTTCTTTCTAAACTTGTATCCCGGGCTCTCGGTCATCGCATCGCCGGACGTGATCAACACCTTAGCTGCAATCCCACCTGCAAATTGATCGCCTTCCGTCTCCTTGTAGGCCAAAGGCGTCCATCCCAAAACGTCGGGAACCTTAACCTGTCCATGTGCCGGACCGCCCACGCCCACAATAATTCCAACCGCCGTCCAGAAAGAAAAGTGTACTTTCATAAAACCCTCAATCCTTCAATTCGCCGAAAATCCTCGATCAGCCCGTCGTTCCGCGTCCACGGCTGAACAACGTTAACCGCTCTTTGTTAACAATAAATGAAGAAGCCCTTCCCCGTAACCCGCAAATGGATGAAACATCAAAGGGAGTGCAGAAAATCCGACTTCGCACTTTTCCCGGCGGAATCGAACCCCACCGGCATTGCGAGCTTACCCCGTCGTTTTGTACGCTACGGCAGGCGACATCCTTGATACGGAAGATGTGGTAGGTTTTGGAGGTGCGACAAATATGAAACCCCGATTGGTTTTCCTGATGACGTTCCTGGTTGTGTGCGGGTCGCTTTGGTTATTGCGATTGGACGTCGGCAGCGGCAGGGCCCAAGCCCAATCGGGCGATCAACCCGGAAAGAGTAATCTCGTTCCGGAGTTTCCCGCCCACCTCAAGTGGCTCAATACCGAAAAACCACTCAAGATGGAGAATCTCCGAGGACGCGTTGTCCTCTTGGATTTTTGGACCTATTGCTGTATCAATTGCATGCATATCCTCCCGGATCTCGCCTTTCTAGAGGACAAATACCGCGACCAACCATTGGTGGTCATCGGCGTCCATTCCGGAAAGTTTACCCAAGAGAAAGAGTCCGAACATATTCGTGGTGCCATCCTCCGTCACAACATCACCCACCCCGTCGCCGTCGACAGCGACTACGAAATCTGGAACGACTATCATGTGGGCTCCTGGCCAACGCTCATTCTCATCGACCCGGAGGGCAAGATCGCCGCGAATTATTCCGGCGAAGGCCATCGCGAGGAATTAGATCGGAACATCACGTCCCTCCTCGCCGAGCACAAACTCAAAGGAACGCTCACCGGCCCCATGACCTTCAAACTCGAAAAGGAGAGATTCAAATCTCGTTTCCTCAATTTCCCCGGTAAGGTGTTGGCCGACGCACCGGGCAAACGACTGTTCATCAGTGACTCCACCAACCACCGCGTTCTCGTCACCGATTTGGACGGCAAGGTGCAACACATCATCGGCGAAGGGAAACCGGGCTTCGAAAATGGCGACTTCACCGCCGCACGTTTCCGCGAACCGCAAGGACTCGCGCTCTCCAAGGACGGTTCCAAACTGTATGTGGCCGATCGAGAAAACCACGCCATTCGCGAAGTGGACTTATGCGCAAAAAAAGTCACCACCCTCGCCGGTACCGGAAAACAAACCCGCGATCGTCAATCAAGTGGTCCCGCGACTTCGATGGCCTTGAGTTCACCGTGGGATTTGGCGTTGGTGGAGAATAGTCTCTATATCGCGATGGCCGGCACCCACCAAATCTGGGTCCTCGACCTACCCAAGCAACACATTTCGATCTTTGCCGGAACGGGCCAAGAAGCCGGACTCGACGGCGGCAACAAAACCGCGACGTTCGCCCAACCCTCCGGCCTCGCGACGGACGGAAGAACGTTATACGTAGCCGACTCGGAAGTCTCATCCATCCGAGCCGTCGAATTGACTCCCGACGGCGAAACGCGCACCCTGGCCGGTAGCGGCGAACTTTTCACCTTTGGGCGGGAAGATGCCGTCGGAAAGCAAGCTCGTTTTCAGCACCCTCTCGGCGTCGCGCTTCATGGAAACCGGTTGTTCGTCGCCGACACGTTTAACCACTACATCCGGGTGGTGGATACGACAACGCGCGGCGTTTCTACTTGGCTGGGAACCGGAACAAGATCCAACGGCACGCTCGAAAAAATCGGCCTGTATGAACCCGGCGGATTGTCGATCGCCGGAGACATGCTCTACATCGCCGATACCAACCACCAGCGAATCCTGGAGGTCGATATCAACACCAAAAAAGTTCGCATCCTGGAGGTTGCACTCCCGGAATCGGCCCCGGAGCCAAAAAAGGAATAGCGATTTTCTTCGTCATCCGGCGGCGCCTTCCGATCGCAAGGAGGACAGAATCGGCTGACGTGCCGTGGAAAAGAGTGCAACAAAAGTGGCACCGATTCCGGCGATCAAGATCGCCGTCAATATGCCAAGCGTTGACACCCACGGACCCAGACTCGGTCGCTCTATGACCTGCGGCGCCACCGCGATCCCCGCCGGCACAAGACCGGCCAGCAATCCGCAAACAAAAAGAAACACGTGTTCCAGCTGCACCAATCGGCCAAGAGTCTTTCGTGAAAACCCCAACGCTTGAAAAATTGCCAACTCCCCACGCCGCTCCAACACGTTGCGAAGCACCACCGCGACCAAACCCGCCCCACCCAAAATCAAACCGAACCCGCCGCAAAGCTGAAACGCCGACAAATACGTATTCTGCACCGCCGCATAGGCTCGATATCGCTCCGTCGAAAGCGTCGTGTCCAATCCCACCCGCGAAAGTGAACGCTCCATCGCCGCCGAAATCTCCTTCTCTCGACCCGCCGGCGTTTCCACCATAAAAAACCGATACCCGCTCAACGATGGAAAGAGCCGAACGAAGTTCGCTTCCGAAACAATTAACTCACTCTGCAGAGTGCTCTCTTGCAACAACGCCACAAAACGCAGACGAATCTCCTGCCCGCGTTCATCGGCCATTACAAAATCCGCGCCCAACGATCGGTGCAACTGCCACCGCACCGCCGCCGCGTCGCCGATCACCGGAATCGCCCCGTCTTCAAGAGTTCGATTCAACAACAACCACGGAATTGCCCGCTCATCCGCCGTCGTCGCCAAACTCTCCGCGAACGCAAACCCGCCGCGCTCGATCATCGACGGCCTCGCCCCAAGAATTCGCGGACTCGTCGCCTGATACGTCGACAGACAACTCGTCTCATCCCCCTCTTTCAGCCGAAAGGGTTGAATCTGAATATCGTTCCACAGAGTGCCATCATCCGTCACCCCGGCCAACTCTCGACCCTCGGCCGTATTCAAATCTGCAACCACAGGCGCCGCCGACTCCGCAATCAGCGCGAATCCTCCCGCGCCGCTCTCGCGCTCATGTGGATTCTCCAATCCTTTCAACCGAAACACCCCAACCGCCGCAAGAACAAACGTCGCCGACGCAATCAACCCCGCCGTCAACAAACTCCGCTTGCTGTTTCTCCCCATATTCCGAATGGCCAATCGACACAACCCGAATCGCCCCGCACCCAGCACAGGCCACCATCGCCCCATCCGTGGCAACAGATACGACAAACCCGACAATGCCGCGACCACCGCAAACATTCCCCCAAGAAAAAATCCAATCGCCTCCTGCACACCCGCCACCATCATGGGTAACAGCAACGACCCAATCGCCAACACCAAACTCGCCACGCCCACATATCCCGATCGACCGCTTGGTTTGGATGGAATCCCGCCTCCCGTCGAAACCGCCCCAGAGAGCAACGACCGCGCGCTCCAGCGACTCAATTCTCGTAGCGACAAAACCACCGCCCCCACCATGACCATCCACGCACCCACCGCTCCGATGACAACGCTTGTCATCGAAACGTGCAGCCGAAGTTCCAAACCCCCGACCGCGTCCGTCCACAACGTCTGCAACCCCACTAGCATCAGCTTCGCATATCCCGCCGATGCAATCGCCCCCACGATGGCCCCGATACCAGCGACCATGCCCCCCTCAAAAACGAACGCCCGTCGCACCATCCCCGGTGAAAACCCGACGGCCAACATCAACCCGCCCACTCTCGCCCGCCGCTCCCCCGCAAGCC
>JBBTCX010000338.1:0-1693 GCA_038043045.1 Planctomycetota bacterium
ACCGCTTTTTTGTTGCCCTATCCGCGCTCATGACAAAAATCGGTCAGTTTGAGTATTTTACAACGACGTATCAATATGATTCGTTGGATAATCTGGACCAGATTTCACGAGAAGTGGATGCATCGCACAACGTGGTGACTTCCTATGAATATGACGCCAGCGAGAATCTGACCCTTGCGCGATACGGCCAAGCGAATGCGATGGTGAATCCGCAACCGACGAACATCGAGCGATGGTTGTATGATGAGCGAGATCTGCTCTGGCACCAGACGCGAAGCGAAGGAGAACTCGATCAATCCACAACACAATTCGACTATGATGGGAATGAAAGTCTCGTGAAGGTCCGTGAGGGACTGGAAGACCCGACCCGCGAACACGGCGCTCATGAGTTTACCATTCAACGGGATGGCTTCGATCGAAATTATCGAACCGTCGACCCCCACGGCAACACCACCCAGAATACCTTTGACGCGAACCACAATCGAACCCTGGTTGTGGTTTCAGGCGAGACTGTTCAGGGGCAGTCGACGGGGGCCGTAAGGCTGGCAGAAACCCAAAACAAGTTTGACGCTTGGGATAGAAAATTCAGCCTCAACCCCAAATTCTTTAGACAGCGACTCAATAGTTTCATCCAGGATACGATTGACAGCCTGAGCGAGTGCCTGACAGAGTTCGACGGTGAAGGACACAGAAGGCGTTACTGTCCGCCGAAGGGAAGCCCGTGGGGAAACGAATTCGATTCGGCCGATCGTGGTTCCTTGGCGACCTCGCCTGCTGAAAGCGGGCAGTCGAGCACGTCCACCAGTTACAACTTCAATTCATCCCCCGACGGATATGTCCAGACGGATTCCTCTTCTTTTGGCGGCCCCAATCAAGTATCCGTGACCATTTTGGAGCGTGACGGGTTAGAGCGATTGACGACTCGAATCAACAACATCAATGACCGTGAAGAGTTCAGTTATGACTCGCGGAATAATCTCGTTGGACATACCGACTTCAATGGGCTGTTTACGCGGTACGAGTACGACGGGCTGAATCGGCTGGTGCGGACGATTCGGGACATGGATCGCGACGGAGCGAGCGCCGCGGATTCAGAGGATATCATCAACACGTTCACGTGGGACGATTCCTCGCGGATCGTTTCCTTGACCGATGACAACGGCAACACCACCACCTACACGTACGATCCACTTGATCGTGTGACCGCCATCACCTACGCCGACGGGACACAACAGGTCTACGGCTACAACATCTTCGGCAACGTCTTCGATTCGATCGATGCCAACGGAACGATCGTCGTCAATGAATATGACAAGCTCAATCGATTGGTGTCACGGACGGTCACCCCCGGGCCGGGAGTTGCCGCGGATACGACGCAGGTGACGTACAAATACGACGGGCTGTCGAGGGTGGTATTCGCCCAGGACGACGATTCGACGGTGGTCCGTAAGTACGACTCGTACGGAAACGTCATCGAGGAAACCATCGCCTTTGGGCAGATTGACTGCGGCAACGGCATCGTGGAGCCGGGCGAAGAGTGCGACCCACCCGACGCTGGCGCGACGTGCAACGATTTTTGCCGATGGACGGTGGGAAATTGCTGCACCGCACATCCCGCAACAGCGGGTTGCAGTCACGCGGCCATTCAGGAATGCGTGTGCGCGTTCGACGACTACTGCTGTGGAAATTTCGG
>JBBTCX010000339.1:0-1022 GCA_038043045.1 Planctomycetota bacterium
GGGTTGCTTCATCGACTCGAAGACGTCGCCGCGAGGAAAAAACCCGACTAAACCAAGGCTCCTGACAAATCGTTTTCGACGTGGATGATCCGTTTGATCAGAACAACAGCACCTTACCCAGTGTGGATTTGATCGACGCGGACGCCTCCGGACCGGACAACCGACCAAGCGGCGAAGCGCCTTGGTCGACCAGCGCTGTTACCGACGCCACCGGTCAAGCCAAAGTGACATTTACCGTTTCGATGCAACCGGGGAATAATTATCGCGCCGGTGCATCCGTGATCCAGGGAGCGTTGAATCAGAATACAGAGTTTGCGGGGGTGCCCGTTACTCCGCAGGAACATGCCGACGAGATCAACGCATTGGGCGGTTCGTGGTCCGGGTATTCGTGCCCGCTGTATTGGAGTCCGATGCTCACGGGGTGGCGGAAGTTGCACGTGGAATTTGACTCCATGGAAGGCGAGACGGGGACCAAAGATGAGCGGTTTCCCGATTGGGACATCGTGCAGGTTAATGGCATTACCAATATCACCCCGAGGTCTGTTGTTTTTTTGGTCTTTCCGTTGAGCGGCAATAGCACTCATCAATACGAAGGGGGCAGAATCGAGTTTGCCGCCATCTCCGATATGAGCTTCCCTGTTTACACCAACGAGCAACAACACGTTGAACTAAACACACTCTTGACCGCCCAGCAAACGCAGGCAATTCTCAACAGCCCGCTGGCGACTCTGAAGGATGACGATTCCGATTCCGATCTTCTTCCGCATTTTTATTCCGTAACACCATTTATGGCCACCGCATACTCGCGAGCGTACATTGACATACGCGAGCTTGATGTGAGTTTCAATTCAAACCGTTTCGTGACTTTTGACGTTTATTCAACAGCGTCCGAAGTTCCGGAACTTGTGGCTGACGTAAACTCCATGGCCGACTATTGGACCACCCTTGTTGTCGCCGGATATCAGGAAGGGTAACTCTTCAGCCGCTTGCAACCACGGGGTCGGGTAATGGCGGCAGCTTTC
>JBBTCX010000340.1:0-4060 GCA_038043045.1 Planctomycetota bacterium
GCAGGGCACGGCAGGTACTGAATAAAGTCGCATCTGAATGAGACACTACACTAGCGAGTATCAGCGGTGATCAGGTGTGGGTGGCGCACGGCCTTTACAAGCCCAACGATGCAACCGACATCAATCAATCGTTTGTGGTACCCCTGGGGGTAAAAGTCCTTGGCGGATTCAACAACGGGGACTCGTTGTCCCAGCGCGATTCGGTCAATGAGGTAACCGTTCTGACCGGAGATTTGGAAGGGAATGACACCACGTCTTGCATGCTGGATTCGCAATGCACCTCGAATCTCTGCGTGGGCGGATTCTGCATGACCAGTTCCAACAGTCAACACGTGGTCTTGGCCCTGGGTACCGATCTGAGCACGGTCATCGACGGATTCACCATCACACGAGGCCGCGCGGGTACTGCGACGGAAGGTGGCTTTGAGCCGGGTGGTGGCGGAATTCGTGTCGGCGGCAGGCTCACCATTCGCAACTGTGTGATTACGGGCAACTGGGCTTCCAACGGCGGGGGAGGTGTATATTCGGGTTTGAACGGCTGCGATTTCCTTTATTGTGACATCATCAACAATCGGGCCGACCATCACGGCGGCGGCGTCGGGGCCAAGGGGACGGCATCGCCGCGTTTTATCAACTGTCGAGTGATGGGCAACGAGGCAGGACCCAATGGGGCGGGACTGCATCTGGAAAGCGAGGACCCTCAGAGTCAGCCGCTGATCATGAACTGTTTGATCGCACATAATCACTCCCTGTGGGGGTCGGGCGGGACCGTTGGAGCGGGAATCTTTGCGGGCGGAGACGTTTCTTCCAATCCCATGCAGCTTACCATTCGAAACAGTACCATCGCCCACAACAGCGGCCTCGACCCGCAAGGCGGGTCGCAGGACAGCGAAGGCGGGGGATTGGCGGTTGGAACCAGCTTCGGATTTCCGGGCGGGCACGCGGAAGTGTATATTTATAACTCGATCATCTGGGGTAACGAGGCCGAGTTGGGCAAACAGATCTACAACGATGTCAACTTCGGCGGCTATGTCCAAGTGAAATACTCCGACATTCGCAGGACCGGGAACAACGTCCCCAATGACCCGCACATCGTTGGGTCAGTTAACTATGGGACGCCGCAAGAGGCAGATCACGTGTTCGGAACGGATGAGACAAATCATTATCCTCATTTCATAAACATCGGTGCCGGGAATTTCAGGATTGAGCGACCAACATCGGGACCGCCAAACGTCTGCATCGACTCTGGGGATAACACGTTCATTCCTGATGTTGTGCAAGACCTCGATGGAAAACCGAGGCGGATCAATGATCCGGAGACGGCGGATACGGGGAATGCCGGAACGGGCGGTTGCGAAATCGCGGACATGGGGGCGTATGAGTTCAGCGACGATACGCTTGTGACTATTGAGGGCGATGGGTCGCGGTATCTGGCGGTCACGGTGTCGGGGAATGCGGAGGTGGCGTTGAAGATCACGGGCGATCCAACTGATCCGGATGTTTCGTGTGTGTCGGGGTATTTGACTGCGCCGCAAGAAGTCGAATGGGCACCTGATTTTGGGACAGGAAACATGGTCTCGTTGCTTGGTTCAGAAACACCGATTTATTTGACTCCCACTGTTTGGAATGGGCCTTTCGGAATCCTGCACGTCAGCGGTGTCGATATTGTCCCCGGGAAAGAGTACACCATTTCCGCGGAACGGGAGTTTTGTGGCGGAACCGTTTCAGTACCGTCGCCCGCGCGGACCTGGATTTCGGGAGATATCGACAACGACGATGACGTGGATATGGATGACATACTTGGATTTGCAAGCCACTTTGGGAACTGCTACTACAATGAATGCGGAAATTGTAATCCGGCAAATGATTGTGTTTGCGATGGTCCCATGGTGTGTCATCCGCTCGCTGGTGACCAAATGCCGTGCGACCCTACTGAGTACTTGCAATTCTATGCGAACCCTCAGGCCTCGATGGATCTCGATGACTGGCTGGTGATCATTTACTCTTATAGCGAACCTGATGTTTTCCCAAGCAATTGTGGCTGGCCCTGCGAGGGTGCGATGGCGGTACTAGCTGGTGGTGAGAAGAGTGAGGTGAATGGGAAACGTGGGAGTGGAGCTGTACGGCTGGTGAGTCGGGAATCGCGGGTGCGGGGAGCGGAGTTGGTGACAGTGGATGTCATGTTGGAGGGGCTTTCCGGTTTGCGCGGAGTACAGTTGGCGATGGATGCGCTGGGTCCTGACGGGGCGGCGCTGGAGCTTGTGGACTTAACTGTTGATGAGGATCGGGCGGACTATGTATTTGGCGGTGGTCGGGCGGTGTCGGCGGTGAATCGGCAGGGCGGGAGGCTGGTCGCGGCGGCGATCGATGGGGCTGTGGAGAGCGGGGAGTCGGCGTATTTGGGGACGTTTGTGTTTGCCGGGCCGGGGATGAGCGGGCCGATACGGATGAGTCTGCGGGCGGGGGATACGATGTTTCGGTCCGCGCCGGGGGTGGCGATTGATGTGGCGTCGGCGTCGGAGAGTATTGTGTATGGGGAGTAGTTGAAGGGACGTGAGCATCAAAAGGCCCTGTGCGCAGAAATGTTAAACGGGGTTGAATCTGATGAAGATTTCGCGGGCGCTGAAGGGAATCGGCGCCCGTTTTTTTTGCTGTGCTTCGATCTACTTTCATGGCAATCGTCCGAATCGCAACCTCACGAATTGGAGCGGCGTTTGTGGAAAGCGGGTTGTCGCGGTTTGAGTTGTCTCGCCGGGCGGGAATCTCGTACGCGATCGTCCATCGATTCTTTGGGGGTCATCGGACCATCACGCTGGACACGGCGAGCAAGCTGGCTGGCGTGCTTGGGCTTGAGCTGCGCCCGACGAATCCGATGAAGGGAAAGTAGTCATGGCAAGCGTTTTTCGACCAACGTACACGGTTCCCATTCCCGTCGACGCGGAGCTGTCCGAACGGAACGGCAAGCGTTTCGCACGGGTCAAGCGCAACGGAAAAACGACGACGGTGGCCGTCACGACGAAAGGGAAACATGCGGGTAAGCGCATACTTGTGGAAGCTCGGTATTGGGCTGTCGAATTCGTTAATGAAGCCGGTCACGTTCATCGTCGGAAGGGGTTTGCCGACAAGCGTGCGACCGAGGAACTGGCTGGACAGATTCAACGAAGCATCGACCGCAAGCAAGCCGGAATTATCGATCAAGAATCGATTGACCTGACGGCACAGCTTCGCTCTGACATCGATCGGCATGTGGAAGCGTATCGCACTCACTTGAAAGCCGCCGACGTGTCCGAAGGTCACTTGTATCAAACGACGCATCGTTTGCGGAGAACCCTGTCGGCCTGCGGTTTTGCCAAGCTGGCGGATATTCAAGCTGATTCGATTCAACAGTGGTGCAACCTGAAAACGTCTGAAGGCATGGGAGCACGAACCCGCAATCTGCACGTGGGATCATTGCGGGCGTTCGTTCGTTGGTGTATTGCCGATCGTCGCATGGCGTCCGATCCGCTGGTGACGCTGACCAAAGCCAATGAAGCCGCCGACGTTCGACGAGAGCGGCGGGCGCTCACCGAAGAGGAATTCGCCAAGCTGCTTGAGACCGCTTCTCATCGTCCTCTTGTCGACGCCATGACCATTCGACGCGGTACCTACAAGGGCGAGCAAACCGCGAAGCTGACCGAAGTGGAACGCGATCGGCTGGAACGCCTTGGACGCGAACGGCGGTTGATCTACATGACGCTCGTGTTGACTGGGTTGCGTCGTGGCGAGCTGCAACAGCTCACTTGGGCCGACGTTACCCTTGGTGGTCCGCAAGGGTGGCTGACCGTTCGGGCGAGTGTGTCCAAAAGCGGGAAGACCGACACGCTGCCGATTCGCAATGATCTTGCCGACGCCTTGCGGGAATGGCAAAAGGATGTCGCGTCCGAAGATGACCACGTGTTCCGTGTTCCGAAGGAACTGGTCCGTATCCTGCACCGTGATTTAAAGGCCGCTGGAATCGACGCTAACGGTCTGGACGTGCATAGTCTGCGTCACACGACCGCAACGTACCTTGCCAAGGCTG
>JBBTCX010000341.1:0-4961 GCA_038043045.1 Planctomycetota bacterium
CACAGCAGCGGGCCTCAGCAACGGCTTCGTGCTGGGCACCGATTCGGCCGGCAAGTTCGAGATCAACAACCCCCTAAACGTTCACAACGCCCTTGAAGTGTCTACCAACGGAAGAGGTTATGGAATACGCGCCGAAGCGGGCTCGCGCGGCGTGTATGCATTGGCTACGAGCACGGATAGTTACAACGCCGGCGTCCAGGGCATAACCGCTAGTTCCGAGGGCGTCGGCGTCGCCGCAAGCAATACCGAAAGTGACACTTGGGCCAGAATGGCCGGCGGAGATTTCGGCGTCAAGTCCCACGGCGACCTGGTGGTGGAAAACGGAGCCTACCGCGGAACGATCGGTCCCAACAACGGGGCTCCCTTCCCTCGTCCCGCGTATGACAGCGGTTGGACAAGCATCGATTGGGACGAGAACCTAGTACTCCGGCATGACATTGGCGGCAACCGGGACGATTACGTTGTCGACATCCAAGTGATGCACAATCCCTCACTCTCGGACAACGGCGTGAGCAATTTCGCTAGCACAGGCGACGCCGATGGAAGCTTTTCCCGCGGGATATTCTGGTGGGGCCTGACTACCAGCGAAATCGTTGTACACAGAGGCTACAACGAGGGGAACCTGAATAGGTTTCGCGTCCGTATCTGGGTGGTCAAGTGAATCACCACTTCGCAACGTGGAGGACAATGAGATGATTGGACCTAGAACGCAGAGTATCGGGGCCTTCGGGGCGAGCTTGTTGGCCATCGTGGCTGGCGTCAGCCTTTCTGCGGAAGGCGACTTTGAAATCACCCGTTTTACGGTCGACGGAGGCGGGGCCATGTTCTGCATGGGCAGAACCTTGGAGTTGTCGGGAACGGCAGGACAGCCCGACGCCGGCGTTATGACCGGCGGGAGCTTCACGCTCTTCGGTGGATTCTGGTTTCCGGCAACCCGCGGCGACTGCAATATCGACGGCGGTGTGAATCTGTTCGACTACGGAGACTTTCAGGAATGCCTGACCGGTCCGGGAGCATCAACACCAACACCGGCGTGCGGCTGCTACGACCTGGATCGTGATCAGGATGTCGATCTCGCCGATGTGGCAGAGTTTCAAAAGGTGTTCACGGAAACGTAAAGCCCGCCACATAACAGAACCGTACCACGATCCCTGTCGCTCTTCTTGGGTTGATTCTAAAACAAACGGTGACAGCGACTTCGCAAGCGTATTGTATCGCGTTTGTGCGGCTCTAAGGTCACGATGTCGGTACGATCTTTCACAAGGAGTCTCATCGATCGCTTTGGCACGCGAATTGCACCAATATCGCGGGGAGGTGCTTCCCATGACTTTGAATCGGCGGCGGTTCATAAAGTGCGTGGCTCTGGCAAGCGGCGGATCGATAACCCGCTTGTGCGAACAAAGTGCGTCGGCCACCGAACCGGGCCATCAAAACGACACCTTGGGCGTATTGGTCGATATTTCGAATTGTATCGGGTGTCGCAAATGCGAGTATGCTTGTCAGGAAGCTGCTGGCTTTCCGGTACCCCCTTTCGAGTCGTTCGAAGACAACTCGGTATTCGCTGAGCATCGCCGCCCTCACACAAAAAGTTACACAACCGTCAATGCGTTTCAGGTTGCAGAGGCCCCGGCCAAGCCAGTCTATGTCAAGGCCAATTGCCTGCATTGCCTTCAGCCTGCCTGTGCTTCGGCGTGTTTGGTTGGGGCGCTCACACGGCAGTGCAACGGTGCGGTCATCTACGACGCGGCCAAGTGCATGGGCTGCCGCTATTGCATGGTGGCGTGTCCGTTTCAAATTCCGGCGTATGACTATGATGATCCCTTCACGCCCCAGGTGCGAAAGTGCACGTTTTGCTTTGATCGCATTTCACAGAATGGCGGCGTACCGGCGTGCGTGAAGATTTGCCCCAATGACGCGTTGACCTACGGAAAACGTGGCGAACTGCTGACGATCGCGCACGAGCGAATAGCAGCCCATCCCGAAAAATACATCGACCATGTGTACGGAGAAACGGAGGCCGGCGGAACAGCATGGCTGTATCTTTCCAGCGCGCCGTTCGAAAAAATCGGGCTTTTGTCCCTTCCCCCGACAGCACCGGCGAAGTTAACGGAGTTGATCCAACACGGCGTGTTTAAGTTCTTTGTCCCGCCGCTGTTCTTGTATGCCTTGCTGGGCATTATCAGGAGCATGTCCCGAAATAAGGCGGTCGAGGAGCCAAGCTCATGAACACTGCCGTTTTTCAACCCAGTCCCGTGCGATGCAGCCTGTGGACGCCGGGGACCATTGTGCTGATGGTGTTCTCCGCCATTGGTGTGCTCGCAGCAGTCTACCGATTCTCCTTCGGTTTGGCGTCGACGACCAACCTCGATCAGCAACATCCCTGGGGGATCTGGATCGCCATCGATGTGGCCACCGGAGTTGCTCTGGCGGCCGGCGGTTTTACGTCTTCGGCGATTGCCTACGTATTCCATCGCGACCAGTACCATGTCATCACGCGCGCGGCGCTTTGGACCGCGTTGCTAGGATACACTTTCGTCGGCCTCGGCTTGATGGCGGACCTCGGAAGGTACTACAACATTTGGCACCCGATTCTTCCATCCATGTGGCAAGGCAATTCAGTATTGTTCGAGGTCGGCCTGTGCGTGATGTGCTACCTGACCGTACTTTACATCGAGTTTTTCCCGGTGATTAGTGAACGCCTCAAGAGCAGTCGCCGATTTCCGGCGCTGTCACGGGTCTGCTCCGGCGTAACCCGACTCTTGGAACGAACGATGATTTTGTTCATTCTGGCCGGAGTGGTCCTTTCCTGCCTCCATCAATCGTCGCTTGGAAATCTAATGGTCATTGCCCCGGGTAAGGTTCATCCGTTGTGGTACACGCCGATCCTTTCGCTTCTGTTTTTGCTCTCGGCGGTTTCCGTGGGGTTCCCGATGATCATCGTCGAATCGCTCACTTCGTCCTGGGCGCTTCGCCTCAAACCTGAGATGCACTTGCTCGCATCTTTGGCCCGATGGGTTCCGGTGCTCTTGGCCGTGTATCTTGCCTTCAAAATAGGCGACCTGATGATCCGCGAGCGTGCCGGGCACTTGCTTGATGCCTCCGTCGAAAGCCTGTTCTTCATCCTCGAAGTGTTCTTGGGCGTGCTTCTCCCCATGCTCCTGTTTCTGTCGGTCCGGGTGCGCAGCAGGCCAAGATGGCTTTTCGCCGCGTCGATGCTTGTGGTGATGGGCGTCGCCATGAATCGGGTCAACGTATTCCTCGTTGCCTATCAACCGCCCTATGCAACGAAGACCTACTTCCCTTCCATCCTTGAATTCGCGGTAACGGCCGGGCTACTCGCTTCGGCCATTCTCTTGTTTCGCGCAGGCGTAACCTATTTGCCCATCATTGCGCCGACGTGCGAGGAGCGAACCCAATGACTCGGCCGATCCCAAACCAACTACATGACTTAAGCGGACCGCGGGCTTCAGTTCGTGCTGATGTTTGCAATTCAAACCGTGAAACCGGTTCGAGCCGCGCTTGCGAAAAGCGGTTCACTTTTAATGTGTTCCGACTTTTGTTTTTTGGGATTGGGTTTGGACTGCCGGTCTTGGCTCAAACTCCGCCAATAGAAGTTCGAACCGAAGATCCGAAGATCCGATCTTCCGCGAACTGCATGGCTTGTCACCTGTGCGCGGCGCCGACCGTCCGAGACCGTTGCTTTCGTGCCTGCATCAGAACCCAAGATGCTGCCCCGTCCAGGGTAATGGATTCGAGTCTGGGCCCGGCCATCGTCATCCTCGGAGAACTGGAGGATCGCTATTTACCGGTCCCATTCGATCACCAGGGGCACGCGGAAATGGCCAAGATGACCCGGGGGTGCGCCGTTTGTCATCACCTCACACCCGAAGGCGCGGAACATCCGGCGTGTAAAGAGTGCCATGAATTGACACCTGTTCGCGTGGACATCCGCAAGCCGGGTCTAAAAGGCGCCTACCATCGCCAATGCTTGAGTTGCCATCGTGAGTGGGACCATCAAACCGGCTGCGATGCCTGTCACGTGGCCAAAACGGGCCGGCGCGAACCAAACAAGTCCGTCGACGTTCCCAGCGTGGACGACATCGTCGGTCGCATGCATCCGCCTATCAAGCCGCCCGATACCGAGATTTTCAGCGCCACTGCGGCGCCCATGTCGGGAACGAAGATCGTCTTTCGTCATTCCGAACACACCGCCCGCTTTGGGCTGAAGTGCGTCGAGTGTCATCACGAAGACAATTGCTTGCGCTGTCACAACTCGGAGAAAGTGCAGCGGACGGCTGAACGGACGCCGGTCGAGCACCATCAACCCTGTTTTTCTTGCCACCACAATGAAGCAAGAAACCCATGCGAGCGGTGTCATGTGTCGGAAGGTCAGGCACCGCCGCCGCCGTTCGATCATGCCTCAGTGGGCTGGCCGCTAAGCCGTTACCATCGCGACAAGAGCTGTCGAAGTTGCCACGTGACCGTTCCTTTCGGCAAGCTGAATACGAAGTGCGACTCGTGCCACAAAAACTGGACCAGTTCGAGTTTCGATCATGCAGTCACCGGCCAGCAATTGAACGACGTGCATAGTCGTTTCGATTGCGTCGACTGTCACCTCTCAAGAAGGTTTGAATCCCCTCCGACTTGTTCAGAGTGTCACGAAGGTGACAACGACATCGCTTTTCCCGCAAAACGCCCTGGACCGATTGTTCCCGTCACAAATCGCTGAACGCTCGGGCCTTGTTATTATACCTCACGCGGCTAATAGTGAGGCCTTGTCGAATGTCTGGAAGTTGTGGGTCATCAGGAGTTTTAGGGCGGCGCGGTGTTCGGTGCGGACACGGTCGAGGCATCCGTCGATGGCCTTCTGAAATGCGTCGAACGTTTTGTAGTGACGCCCGTATAGCGATTGGTTCTTGGTGAACTTCCAGAGCCGTTCGATCAAATTCAGGTTGGGCGAA
>JBBTCX010000342.1:0-20852 GCA_038043045.1 Planctomycetota bacterium
CCACACGACTTCCACTTTGGCACTCGTCACGCCGTCGACTGTTTTGACTTTCGTTTCGACTTCGCCCGGCAGCGTGCCAGCCACCGGGCACATGGGCGAGGTGAGCGTCATCTGCACCGCCACGGCGCCGTCCGCCTGAATTCCAATGTCATAAATCAATCCAAGTTCATAGATGTCAACCGGAATCTCCGGATCATAACAGGAATGCAGCGCCTCTATGATACTCGACCGGAGCACGTCAATCTTCAATTGATCGACGGGCGATCCTCCAACCTGGGTCGTCTGATCGGCAGCAATTTCTTCCATACGATTACTCAGTGGAGACGGGGTCATTCTCTTTCTCCAAGGCGGCTTTCAGTGTATGCCACGCCAACGTCGCGCACTTCACTCGTGTCGGATATTGGCACACACCGGAAAAAACTTCCAACTTGCCGAGGCCCGAATCGTCCGTCTCCTCGGCGGTTCCCGTCACCAAGGCATGGAAACGAGAGAACATCTCTTTTGCTTCGTCCAACGTCTTACCTCGAAGCGTCTCCGTCATCATCGATGCGGAGGCCGTGGAAATCGCGCAACCGGAACCTTCAAAGGTCACGTCCTTGACGATTCCTTCTTCGACTTTCACAAAAACAGTGACGCGGTCTCCGCAAAGTGGATTGTATCCTTTGGCGGATCGATGAGCATCGGGCAAGCCGCGATGATTGCGCGGACGCTTGCTGTGGTCGAGAATCATCTCTTGATAAAGGTCGCGTAAATCAGACATTAACGAAACACCTCGATCGCGCGATGCAAAGCGACCACCGTCGCGTCGATCTCTTCCCGAGTATTATAGAATGCCAACGATACTCTCGCTGTAGCGGGGAGCCCGAATCGATCCATCACCGGTTGAGCACAATGGTGGCCGGTTCGAATGGCAATCCCTTCACGATCCAGAACGGTACCAAGGTCGTGAGCATGCACGCCATCCAATACAAAAGAAACCACGGCGGCTTTTTCCCGGGCGGTCCCGATCAAACGAATCCCCGGAACCGATCCGATCGCCTTCGTCGCATAGGTCAGCAATTGATGTTCATATTCCACGACGGAGGCGCGATCCCACGATTCCAGATAATCCAACGCGGCGCCAAGTCCGATCGCCCCGGCGATGTCGGGCGTACCCGCTTCAAATTTATAGGGCAAATCGTTGTATTCGGTTTTCTCGAACGTCACAGACTTGATCATGTCCCCGCCGCTTTGATACGGCGACATGTCCTCCAACCACTCGCGCTTGGCGTAGAGCGCGCCGATTCCCGTCGGACCGAACGCCTTGTGGCCTGAAAAGGTGTAGAAGTCGCAACCGATTTCCCGAACGTTGACGGGCAGGTGCGGAACGGCCTGAGCGCCGTCGAGCATAATCGGAATGCCATGCCTGTGCACGAGTTCGACGATCGCCCGAACCGGATTGATCGTCCCCAACGCATTGGATACATGGGCGACGGAGACGAAGCGAGTTTGTGCCGTCAGAAGGCGCTGGAATTCCTCCATGACCAATTCGCCGGTGTCGTCAATTGGCGCCACTTTTAGCAACGCACCAGTCTGTTCACACAAGATCTGCCACGCGACAATATTGGAGTGATGCTCCATGGCACTGATGAGAATGTGATCGCCGGGTTTAAGCCGAGGTTTCACAAACGACTGGGCCACCAGATTAATCGCCTCCGTGGTGCCACGAACGAAAACAATTTCCTCGATCCACTGCGCGTGGAGAAAATCACGAACCCGTAAGCGAGCGTGTTCGTAGGCGTCGGTCGCTTTCTGGCTGAGCAGATGAATCCCACGATGCACATTGGCGTTGATCCGCGTGTAATAATCCACGATGGCGTCGATCACGCACTGTGGTTTCTGCGCCGTCGCGGCGCTATCCAGATAAATCAGCGGCTTGCCATGAACCTTTTGTTGCAGAATCGGAAAGTCGGCGCGCACACGATCCACGTCAAACCCGGATGAAACCTGCTCGCGTTTCGGTCGAAGTTGACCCGCCGCCGTCGTCATCCTCTCGACTCCCTCAATTCCCCCGCGCGTGGAAGCCTGGCCAACACCAGCGCCTCGACAGATAACCGCAAAGACTCCTGTTTCATCCGCGATAAACTCTCCCCTACGAATGCATAGATCAGCAAATTCCGAGCATCCTGTTCGGACAGTCCGCGAGAACGCAGGTAAAACACGGCGTTGGCGTCGATCTGTCCGATCGTAGCTCCGTGCGTGCACTTCACGTCGTCGGCGTAAATCTCCAGTTGCGGTTTCGTGTCGATTTGGGCTCGGTCCGTAAGGAGTAAATTCATGTTCGACTGCTTCGCGTCGGTTTTTTGAGCGTCTTTGTGAACGATAATTCGGCCCGCGAAAACCGCGTGCGATTCGTCATCCATAATGCCCTTGTAATACTGTCGACTATCGCAATGCGGCTTGGCGTGTTCAACACGCATATGATTGTCCGCGTGTTGGTCGCCGCCGAGGACATAAAGGCCATTGAGAAGCGATTGGGCACCTTCTCCGTTCAGAACCGGATGGACGTTATTGCGAACCAAAGACCCGCCAAGCAAGATGGAATGCGACGCAAAGTTGCTATTGCGATGTTGCTCGACTCGAAGCGTCGAAACATTGTACGACGACGGTGCGTCGCGTTCGATCATGTAATGTTCCACGACGGCGTTTTCCCCGGCCACCACTTCGGTCACGGCATTCGTGAAATAAACGGAATCCGCGACGGCGACATAGCTTTCGACGACGGCAACTTGGCTGTTGGCCTCGGCCACGATCAGATTTCGCGGATGACAGGCCGTGGCTTCGGCGGAGGCCGTCGAAATAAAGACGACATGAATCGGCTTTTCTACAATGACACCTGGTGACACGTGAACGACCGCGCCGCAGCCAAACAACGCCGCATTGAGGGCCACAAAGGCGTCTCGATCGGTGTCGGCATATCGACACAGGTGTTCCTGCAAAAACGCGCCGTCCTTGACCAGAGCCTGTGCCACGTCTGTGACACGCACTCCATCGGAAAGTCCCTTGAGATCGCTGAGTTCCGCGCTGAAGTACCCATCCACAAAAACGATGCAGGCGGCGGCATTCTCCGTGCATACGAGTTCGGCACATTGTTGTGGCGATGGAATACGAAGCGGTTTTTGCGACGCAAGAAACGGGGTCTGGCCGATTCGGTCAACGTTCGTAAACCGCCAATCTTCATCCTCAGTCGTCGGAAAACCGACGTCCGAAAAGCGATCCATGGCGCGAGAACGGATATTTGAAAGCCAACCCGGTTCGTTTCTTTTTCGCCGAGAGAGAGCTTGCTCAAACTGAGCCTGGTAGGAGCTTTGAACTTGCGTCAGGGTATCCATGAGTCATTCATTCCTTGCTTTGCCTGGACAAATAGCGCCAACTTGCCCACCGCTAATGAGCGGATGCGACTGCGGGTCGATTGTTCGTTCGAGCGTTCGCCGGCGCAATCCAACCATAACCCTTTGACTCCAGCTCCAACGCCAATTCCTTCCCACCGGACTTCACGATCCGACCATCCACCAATACATGGACGAAATCCGGCACAATGTAATTCAGAAGCCGCTGATAGTGAGTCACCACAACCACCGCTCGCTCGGGCGAACGCAATTTGTTCACCCCGTCCGAGACAATTCGCAACGCGTCAATATCGAGTCCGGAATCGGTCTCATCAAGAATGGCCAACTTCGGCTCCAACACGGCCATCTGGAAGATCTCATTGCGTTTTTTCTCACCGCCGGAGAATCCTTCATTGACGGCACGATTGAGAAGTCGTTCATCCAAATCCACGAACTTGGCCTTTTCACGAACAAGCTTGAGAAAATCCACCGCGTCAATATCCTCCAATCCGCGAGCCTTGCGAATGGAGTTCAGCGCCGTGCGTAGAAAATAATTCGTGCCAACGCCCGGCAGTTCGACCGGATATTGAAACGCAAGGAACACGCCCTTTTGCGCCCGCTCTTCCGGCGGAAGCGCAAGCAAATCTTCGCCCTCGTAGAGCACTTCGCCTTTGGTTACGGTGAATGCACTATGCCCGGCCAACACCTGGGCCAACGTGCTCTTCCCCGACCCGTTAGGCCCCATGATCGAGTGAACCTCTCCGGCGCGAACCGTGAGATTCACCCCTTTAAGGATTTCATGGCCTTCTATTTCCGCGTGTAAATCTCGAATCTCTAGCATTGCAACAACTCGTTTCGACTAAGAACTATCCAATTACAATATTACCAGATAACCAAATCACCCGACGCTTCCCTCTAGGCTCACCGCCAGCAATTTCTGAGCCTCCACAGCGAATTCCATCGGCAATTCTCGAAAAACCTCCTTGCAAAACCCGTTCACAATCATCGACACCGCGTCTTCCTTGGAGATACCGCGCTGGTTGCAATAAAAAATCTGATCCTCGCCGATCTTCGACGTGGAGGCTTCGTGCTCCATTTGCGCCGTGCTGTTCTTCACCTCAATATAAGGAAACGTGTGCGCCCCACACTTGTCCCCGATCAACATCGAATCGCATTGGGTGTAATTCCTCGCGTTCGCCGCACCCTTCAAGATCTTCACTTGCCCACGATACGTATTCTGACCAAAACCCGCCGAGATTCCCTTCGAAACGATGTTACTGCGCGTGTTCTTTCCAATGTGAATCATCTTCGTGCCGGTGTCCGCCTGCTGCCGATGGTTGGTCAAAGCCACGGAGTAAAACTCCCCCACCGAGTTGTCACCCTGCAGAATACAGCTTGGATACTTCCACGTGATGGCCGATCCGGTTTCTACCTGCGTCCAAGAAACATGCGAATTCCGTCCCTGGCATTTACCACGCTTGGTTACGAAATTGTAGATCCCGCCCTTGCCGTCCTTATCCCCCGGATACCAATTCTGAATGGTGGAATACTTAATCGTTGCGTCATCCAGCGCCACCAACTCGACCACCGCCGCGTGTAATTGATTTTCATCCCGCATCGGCGCCGTGCAGCCTTCCAGATAACTTACGCACGCCCCTTCATCCGCGATGATCAAAGTACGTTCGAACTGTCCGGTCGCGCTGGCATTGATACGAAAATACGTCGAAAGCTCCATCGGACAACGAACGCCCTTGGGAACGTAAACGAAAGATCCGTCGCTGAAAACCGCCGAATTCAGGGTTGCAAAGAAATTGTCAGAATAAGGCACCACCGATCCCAAGTACTTTTTAATGAGATCGGAGTGTTCCCGAACCGCCTCGGAAAAGGAACAAAAAATAATCCCCAACTCCGCAAGCTTACCCTTAAAAGTCGTCGCAACCGAAACGCTATCAAACACCGCATCGACGGCGACTCCCGCCAGCAACTCCCGCTCTCGCAGAGGAATACCAAGCTTTTCATACGTTTCGAGCAATTTTGGATCCACCTCATCCAAGCTCTTCAGTCCTGCCTTCTGTTTTGGCGCCGAGTAATACACGATAGCTTGATAGTCTATGGGCGGATACTGAACATTGGGCCAAGTCGGCTCTTTCATCGTAAGCCAATGACGATAAGCCTTCAATCGCCAATCGAGCATGAAAGCAGGTTCGCCCTTTTTCACGGAAATCGCCCGAATGACGTCTTCATTAAGACCCGGAGGTAGACTGTCGGCGTCGATATCAGTGACGAAACCGTATTTGTATTCTTGTTTTGCCCAATTATCGATCGTACTGGTTGGCGTGGTCATTCGACCGGCTCCTGAGGTTGTTTCAGTTTTGACCTACAGCCGGAAGGCCCGGGTTGTTGCCAACCCGGGCGTCCGATCCTCTCTCGAATTAGTTCAGCAACACTTCATTTTTCAGCCGCCTTCCCACCTTCCATCCATCGACGGAAGTCGGAATCGGATATAGTACCTATTTGATCCTAATTCAGTCTAGTGTCAAGTGACTCAGAATTCAACGGACCCAAGTGTTACATTTTGGAAAAACCAGGGGTCGCCCGACGCTTAACCGCCGAACGACCCCTTTTTACTCGCCCAGCCAACAGGCCAGACTACGGCTGGATTTCTCCGGTGATCCCCAGGTAGTCACCGAAATCGGGGTCTCCGCCAACCACGTCGATCGCAATCAGTCGTGGATTCAGGAAATTCACGAACCCATTCAGGGTCAAGCCGTTGGCACACAACGGTGGTGTCGAATTCTCAATTGCGTGCATGATATCATCAATCTGCGGTCCGTTGCCGCCGGCATCAAGCAGCGCGTCATCATCGGTCGCGCTGGCGGCGCCGCATACGACCCCGAGCTTACGTATCGACGCCTGCACCGAAATCGGCGTCGTCACGATACCCGGCTTGTTGTCCTCGCAAGGCATGAACTCCATCTCCGTCATGATGTTGAGATCAAGACAAACGGCGAACAGATTGCAATCGCCCACCGCAGACGCACCCTGAGCAAAACAGCCACGCAGTGTCAGCAAGTCGCCATCCAATCCATTGTTGTCTCGATCGGCTACCATGGCCACAGATAGGTCGTTCATTCGCAACGCCGTTTCCACCGGTGGTGTCGCCGCGTTGTCCGTAATCAACAATCGCGGCGGCACTTCTTGTTGAGCGCAAATCAGCAGCGGCGTTGCAGTCGTTAGATTGAGCTGCTGAACTCTGGAGCATGTGCCTCGTTCGATAATCCCCAGTCCGCCACCGACAACCACGGGAATCGTCGCGCAATCCTCGCCCTTGAAACCATGACATTGCCCCTGAAGGGCCGCAGTCACGTTCGGATTGCTCCCCACGATCGATTCACAATCTGCCGCCAGATTCAATACATCTCCCGCCGTTTTCCCGGTCGACTGACATTGGGCCTTCAATAACCCCGACGCCGTTGCACTCGCAAAAAGCTGATTCATCGTATCGTCGGCGATGGCAATGTATGCATCTTCCGCGCCGGCCACTAACGACGGCACCGACGGTGGAGGACCGGGCGTAAGCACGGCCCCCGGTGTCGGAGGAAGACTCGGATCGATGGCCACCGTCGAGAACGTAGCCTTGAGACTTGCCACCAATCCCGCATTCGGCGCCCCGCGAATCTCCACGACGTCCAAATCGGCCATCAAAGTCTGCATGAACTCCGAGACCGTCTCCTCGTCAACCTTAATCTCCTTCAATTCAATCGGGTCCGGTTGCGAAGCCCCCAATGCCGCTTTGACTTCGTCGGCGTTGGTCACGTCGATGGATGGAATCAACAGATCGAGCAGTGCGTTGTCCGCGAGACCGAAGGTAAGAATCTGCACGATCGCATTGCCGATGACCACGAGTCCTGCGCAGAGATCGCAACCCCAACAACCGACATCCGACGTGTTGCTCAGCTCATCCGTCGTGGATGTGCCTTCGAAGAACGTCGGCTCGGCAGGCATGTCGATACCCTTCAAGTTGTTTTCGGTGATATCGAATTCCATAATTGCCCCGACAATATGAGTCACCGTTCGTGCGTGAACTCGTGTCCGGGCGAAGCATTCGCCGAAGATTCCTTCGTCCTCACAAGTTCCGTCGGCTCCGAAGAATACATCCAACGGCGGAAGGTTGATGGTTACGTGCATCTTGTCGGTCATGAAATCCACGTCGCAGGAAATAAGAGCGGCGTTGCCCGTGGCATGTGGGGCGACAGGACGGAACTTCACGTCCGGATCGCAGCAGCAATCCACGCCGACCTCGATAATGATAGGATGCTGCTCCGCCTCTTGAAGCTTCTGTCGAACGCGATCGATGAATTGCTGTCCGGCTTCCTGACATCGAGCGTCAAAATGCGCCTGCAACGCCTGCGGGCTTAACCCCACCACAAAGGCGTTGGGAACATCGACGGCTTCCTGATCCACCGCCCCCACTGCAAAATACAGCGTCGCAAAAGTGCGGTTGCCATTCTCATCCAAACAATCGACCACCAGCCGATTGGACCCACGATCGAAAGTCCCCGTCGGACCATTCCCGGTGGCCAAATCCATCGCCAGATTGGTTTGCCCTATCGCACGATTGAAAAACAATTTATACGTATCCGCAGAATTTTCGCCGTCGCCAGGCGTGAAAAGCTGACCTGAAGTATCCACCGGAGCGTCGTTGATCACCAACACGTCAATCGGCGTGCCACTGCATACTTGCCCGATGACAGGAGTTGGCACAACGGCCGTGACTTGACCTGGTGTGGGCGACGTTATCTGAATCTCAAACCCAGCCGACTGTCCCTTGTCGCGAACATCGTCGACAAAGCACGTCGACGGTACGGGAGTCGGCAACGCGCCGGGTGCGGGATTGCCGTCCACCACCACAAAATGTCCGCCGCCGCCCAGACCGCCCAGATTCATGCTGAGAACATTCTGGCTCAACGTCTCGCCATTGGACCACCGCACGATGAGTTCGGTCACTTCCACCATGTTTCCATTGATCATCACCGTGCCACTGTATGGCCCGCCTGGAAACGCCGTGGAAGGATCGATTCCCAATTCATCGAGCAAATCCACGCCGTCGACTTTGACAAACAGACTGGCCGGATCAACCAGCGGGATGGCCGCCAGGACCGGAGTAACATCTCCGTCCGACGAACTGACCACTTGTCCAGAAGGCTCGACCACGTCGAGATACGGCGTGTTCGAACAAAACGCCTGTTTGCGAACGCCTTGATCCTCGACCGTCACCACCAACAACGCAATCGGCGCATGAATTCGATGTCGACCATCGCGCGAGCGAATCTCGATGCAATCATTTGGCCACTTCAACGCGGCCAATTCCAACACGTCGCCATTCTCGACATCCAACGTTCGCACCACGGTTCCATCTTGGGCGAACGCTTGAACTTCCGCTGTAACGAGCGCATTCGGGCCGATCCCACCGACTTCGAATTGCACACGCTGCCAACTCGTGCAGTCATGATTGGTGTTCGTCTTTCCGCGCCCCAGTAAATTCGGAAGCGCGCACGCCACCGTAATGGCATCGAGATTGCAATTCACATCAGCAAGATCGACGAGCCCGTCGCAATCGTTATCCACACCGTCGGAGCAAGTGGCGCCGGAAGGTCCTTCCGCACTACCAAGTCCCGGCGAAACGCTGCAAGTTGTTTGCGTGTGATCCGCACTGCAAACCACAATGCCATTTCGTAGACACTGACCGATACCGACGCTGCAAGGCGATCCCAATCCGGCGAAACCTTCGTCAACCGTCCCGTTGTTATTGTTATCGATGCCGTCGCATTGCTCAGCGCCTTGACAATTCGGATCATTCAAATCCACGAGGCCGTCACAATCATTGTCCAATCCGTCAGAGCACTTCGCGTCTCCGGATTCACTTCCCGCTGGTCCGGGCGACGCGCTGCAGAGTGTGCCATTCCCGCCGGCGTTACAAACTCGAATACCCATCCGTTCACAGACACCCGCGCCGACGGAACAATTGGCCGCCAAACCCGGAAATCCGTCGTCGATCGTTCCGTCGAAATCATCGTCAAACCCGTTGCACACTTCCGCCGTTCGACAGGTCACATCGGCGTGATCGACCGCCCCGTCGCAATCGTTGTCCACTAGATCGAAACAGTTCGCCGCGCCGCCGGGTCCTTCCGGCGCGCGCATCGTGATGGCACCGGTTAGACATCGAGTTCCCAGACCGTCATCCCTGCAAACCAACGTGCCGCCGGTCACGCAACAACCGGCTGGGTCGCCGACCATGCAGCCCGGCGGATCAACCACCTCGCACGCATTGCCTACATCGAACCCTTCGTTATTTGCACCGCTACAGTTGTTATCCACATTGTCGCAGCGCTCAGGCCTGCCGGGATTGATCAAAGCATTGTTGTCGTTGCAATCCAATTGTGGAAACGTGCACATCGCATCCGCTGGCGAACCGTATCCATCGCCATCGTTGTCCACACAAACGGCAGTCACTTTCGCTGCACCGCTCGCCAACACGATTCCGAAGATCAGCAGGGCGATTCGTTTCATTGATAACCTCGTTGCGACGTTCTTCATCTTCTTCCCACCTCGCAGTTCGATTTCCTTTGGGGATTTTTGGTCAGTTAGTTGCATCATGACTACTTGCCCCCCCGATGGGTCGACTCTCGTCGCTGGGGTTGCGACCCAGGCCGCATCGGCGGACCTTGGGGACTTTCGAACGACGGGCCTTCAACGCGAAGTTCATCTGGACCTGAAATGATGTCGTACAAAATCCCGGCGTCTTCTTCGCCCGTCCCGACCAATGTACGACCGGCTTCCGCAAATCCCACTGGAATTTGCGGCGAAACGAAAACAACTTGTTTCGACGTCACACCCAACAACGGAACCGATAGCGCTTTCGTATCGCAATTCGTGCTGATGACACCGTCGATTCTCGCTCGAGCTTCATCCGTTTGCAGCGCGCTTCGCGAAAACTGATTCACGGTATCCGAGCCATAACGCGATAGCAGCGCTTCATCCCAACACGAAATCCGTTTGGATGTGCCGGAGAATCGAACCTCGTTCATGTTCCAAAGGTCGAACTTTGCGATCGTGGTTAACAGCGGGAAAAAATCCTGCCGAAGATCAGCCGTAACCGGGTGCAGTGTCAAATCCGTATTCACAAACACCGACCGATCCGGCCTCGAAAACACCTGCGAACCCGTCGTATGGAATTGGAACAGCAACTTATCGAAACAGGTCGCGTACTCCCGACCGTTCAACAGCAATTGACCCGGCATGTCATCCGTTGGCTCACCCAATCCGGCAGACAACACTCGGAACGAATGGGCTTCATATTCCCACGCCGTCGCTCGACCATATCCGGCGATCAACGCGCTACCCTGCAGGTGATTCCACGAAATCTCATTCCCCAACGGATCCACCGCCCATGCCAACACGTATCCGCGCAATATGCGCCCGCCCAAGACTTCACGATCAGGCCGACCCGGCGGATTCCCCGGATCCAACGCCGTAAACGGCTGACATCCCAGCGGCAACCCACTCTCCAAAGATAAATGAGTAGGCTGATTTGCCGTCAACTCCACCTGGCAGTCGAACCAGTTCCAACCCTGATGAAACCGTTCCACCAACGCCGGCGGATCGCCCGCAAACTGTGGAAACAACGGCGGATCGCCCTGCACGAAGTACAATTGAATGTGCACGCTCTCAGGATAATCGTTGGCAATGGTTAAGAATGTGTCCTGGACAAGCTCAAACGGATTTCCAACGCCCGCCGTCGATCCCTCTCCTCCGTCTCCGTTTTCTGGATCGGCCTCCTGCCACTTCAGCTCCACCTTTGAAAAAATCAGCAGACTTCCCTTTTCAGAAATGTCCGCCCGATCCACGGCCAGCGCCACAAGCGGCGACACAACCACGGCTACGATCGCCAAACTACCAATCAACCTTCCGCGCATGGCTTCTTCACTCCAGATCAACAAAGCGCCCAAGTTTACCCTTTACGCTTTACCGAATTCATACAGACGCTCACCCCACTCTAACGCACACGACGCAGGTTTGAGGAACTAGCATCTTCCGCTAAGTTATCTCATTGCCCCCCCTACCGTCAACGCAAACCAAAGCCAAAATGATAAAGTTCAACGAACCCAACCCAACCACCGAAAGACAAATTCCAGTCAAGCCTTTTATAGGGCCTGCTTCCACCATAGAATGCTCGATTCCTGACGGAACCCTTTTTGTTATGGAGCGGTGTCCGAGTGGCTGAAGGGACCGCACTGGAAATGCGGTGTGCGGGAAACTGCACCGAGAGTTCGAATCTCTCCCGCTCCGTTTCCCTTGCCAATGTCAACGGTCTCGCCAGGGGAGATTGACTGCGGCATGACGAGAAGACATGGGCAAGAGAAAAAACGACCCGGCGAGCGCGGTGGCGGGGACGGTAGACGCGTACCTTGCGGCCTTACCGGAAGATGCGCGAGCCGCGCTCGAGAAACTCGCAAGACGATCCGATCCGCCGCACCCAAAGCCGAAGAGTGCATTAGCTACCAAATCCCCGCATACAAACAGCACGGACTTCTCGTCGGATTCGCGGCGCTCAAGAGCCATTGTACTCTTCACGTCATGAGCCCGACTGTGATGCGCGAACACGTCGCTGAGCTCAAGGGCTACGCGCTGAACAAGGCCTCCATCCGCTTTCCACCTCATAAGCCGCTCCCCTCCGCGCTCATCCGTAAGCTCGTCAAAGCCCGCATCGCGGAGAACAAGAGAGGCGCCACCGCTCTTCCACTAAAGGAATCTCCGGTTTCCCCGAAAAAGTCCGTTTCTAAAGGACGTTCATCGCCCGGACGATAAGCCAGTCGTTGTGGTCGGGGTATATGGGTTGTGCATCCACGCGGAAGCGCGGAATGAATGGCCTTGTCGAACCGCAACTTGTTGATCACGTCGCGCGAAATGCAGCGCGGGTTCCCCACGGTTTGGGAACCTTGACCCTCGTGATGTCGGCGCCGGTTCGTTAGGGTGGATCATTCCGTATCTCCGCGTGAAGGAGAGAAAGAATGGCGCACGACAACGTTGTCCCCGATGGTCCCATTGCCTCCACCTTGGTTCTTGAAGACCCGTCGTTTACCGACCTGGTCGAACAGTTCATTGACGCGCTGCCCGAGCGAATCGCCAATATGATCAGGGCGACTCGAGCGGCTGATTTCGACGCCCTTCGGGTGGCCGCTCATCAACTCAAGGGTAGCGGCGGAGGATACGGCTATTCAGTCTTGACCGAATGCGCCGCGAAGCTTGAGGGTTCCGCCAAGAAACAAGCGATGGACGATTGCATCAAGTCCCTGGAAGAGCTCCAGAATCTTTGCGCAAGAGTAGTGGTGACCAGCACAAGGAAATTGGGCTGAAGCAAGCTCCCTCTCGCGAACATCCTACGCCTCCGATCAACGCGTTTACCCCACTCGGACGGCGAGCATAGTGATGTCGTCGGACTGCGGAGCGGGTCCGACGTATTGGGAAACCTCTCGACGAACGTGCCTGATAAGGGCGGCGGGCGGAACCTCTCGATGCTGAGCGAGCAACGACTTGAGCCGATCACGCCCGAAGTGACGACCATCGGCATCCATCGCCTCGATCACGCCGTCGGTATAGGTGAAAAACAGGAACGGTCCATGATTGAGCTCCACGCAGCGCGACGGATAGACCACATCGGCTTCGATCCCCAAGGGAAAACCGGCCTCCGAAACGAGCAGTTCTTCCGGGTCCAGTGCGCCCATGCTCACCAGCCAGGGGGGTAGGTGTCCGGCGGAAGAGAATCGAATCGTATGGGTCGGTAAATCGATCAAGGCGCAAAGACAGGTGACGAATTTGGATGCGTCCGTGTTGCGGCAGATGAGGCGATTCCATTGGGTCAGCAGATCACCAGGGTCCGTCGCGCTTTCGATGGTCACCCGGACCGCCGCCTGAAGATTGGCCATCAACAGCGCGGCGGAAACGCCCTCGCCCGTGACATCGGCCATGATACACCAAAATCGATTATCGCCCACTTCGACGACGTCGTAATAGTCGCCGCTGATGCGCTGACCGGGATCATTGAGCGCCGCCACCTGCAACCCTTCTCGGCTGGGGAGTCGACTCGGAAACAAGCCGGTCTGAATCTTCCGAGCGAGATCAAGATCGTGCTGCAAACGAATCATCTGGCGCTGTTCGTCCAGCAACTGGCAGTTGACCAGGCCAATGGTGACTTGGTGAGCGATGGCGGCGAGGAAATCGACGTCCTCCTGGGCATATACCGTCGAGGACGTTGTTCGATCACCGTAAATGACGCCGAGCACCTGTTCCCCGTGGATCAAGGGTACACACATGGCCGATCGGATTCCGTGTTGCACGATACTGACCGTTGGATCCGACGAAGACGATCCGCCGGCGGTAAACGTCGCTCGCTCGCCGTGTTCCAAAGCCCGGTTCAGCAACGTGCGACTGATGGTAAGTTCCCCTTCCACTCCGCGAAGATTGCGGACCACGGGCCATTCCACGGTTCGCTGATTCGGACGCCGAACCCCCACCGCCCCACGCTCGAATTGCAGGGTTTCAAAACAAATATCAAGAGCGCCTTCCAGCAATCGGTCACGGTGTTGCAAAGTGGTGAGCCGTTCGCTCAGCTCATAAATCATTTCCAGTCGGCGCTGCGACAAGAGGAGTCTCTTATTGCTGGTGACGTATCGAGTGGCAAGACTCGCTTGAGTGTCGTCCTCCACCACAACCGAGGGCGAGCTGAGCGCTGGTGCGTCGCTGAAGATGGCCGTCACAGACCCGATCAGAAGGTGGTCTCCGCTTTTCAAAACTTGGGACGCACTCGGCGAATCATTCACCAAAGTTCCGTTCTTGCTGCCAAGGTCTTCGACGACATAGCCGCCCGGCACCTTTCGAAGCCGGGCATGTCGGCGCGAGGCGCTGGGGTCATCCACAAAAATGTCGCAGGTCGCATCCCGCCCGATCACTTGCGGTTCACCGGTGAGAACGTGTTTGAACGTTCGTCCATCCGGCAATCGAATAATGAGTTCCGACAAAGGAGTTGCTCCGTCATAGTCTGACAAAATCCCGGAGGAATCTTACCACATGCTCGCGTTTCATCCTAATTGGTAAAATGCCCTCGGTCGTTGCAGTTTGCTTTCTTCGTATGGGTTTGGAGACAATGCTATCGCCTGGTATGATCCCGCTTAACCTTATGGGTGTCGAAAAAAGTCTCAAGGTAGCCGTCATCGGCGCGGGTCACATGGGCCGCCACCACGCTCGTATTTATAGCGAGCTTCCGGACTGTCGCTTGGTGGCCGTCGTGGACAAAAATCTCGATCGGGCCGGCGAAATCGCCCGTCAATACGGTTCACACGCCTACACGGATCTCGCTGGGTTGACCGAGCGACTGGATGCGGTCAGCGTGGCCGTCCCAACGGTTTTTCATGCCGAGGTGGCCATTCCACTGCTCGAAAAACGCATTCCGGTTCTTGTTGAAAAACCCTTGGCCCCGGACACCAACTCCGCCCGTGAACTTTTGCAGACCGCCCAAGGAAATCAATGCCTCCTCCAAGTCGGTCACTCGGAACGGTTTAACCCAGTGGTTCAAGCTTTGTTGAAGATGGAGGTGCGTCCCCGTTTTATTGAGACTCAGCGCATCAGTCCGTTCACCTTCCGAAGCGCCGACATCGGCGTCGTCTTCGACATGATGATCCACGATATCGACATTGTTTTGCACCTTGTCCGCCATAAAGATTATTTGATCGACGCGGTCGGGGTCAGTGTCTTGGGCCCCACCGAGGATGTGGCCAACGCACGCGTGCGATTTTCCGACGGCACAGTGGTCAACATGACGGCTTCTCGGCTGGCGTTGAAGACCGAACGAAGAATTCGTGTTTTCTGTCCGACGGCGTACCTTTCGATGGATTATCAAAAAAGGACCGGAATTGCCATCAAAGTCGCGGATAATTTGGATTTGATTCGTCTGGCGCGCGAGCGAAACTTTGAGGATTTGTCACAAATGGCATCGCTGGATTTCGGTTCGATGGTCAAGATCGAACCGTTGATGGTCAACTCGGTGGAACCGTTACGGGCGGAGATCGAAGCTTTCCTACACTCCGTACGAACAGGTGCGGCGCCGGCGGTCAGTGCCGAGGACGGATACGCGGCCGTCGAAATGGCCGAACGAATCACCGCAGATGTCCGCGCCCACGATTGGGGAGCGACGATTTCTTCTGATGCAGCGTCCTAACCGGTTCCGGTGAGCCGAAGCCCGTGCACTATCCGTGGACCTCATCCGAAACATCGCCGGATTCACGCTCACTGTCGGACGATTCCACGGTGGAAAACCACTTGCGAACAACCTCAGCCTGATGGAGTTCAATCTTGGTAATACTATTCTGCACGGCAAGACCTTCCTCCCGACAGCGATCGATCAACCGCCGCGACGTGACTCCGAGCTCCTTCGCAAGGTCCTGAACTTTGATTCCCTTTTTCGCCATGCGAAATCCCCAAGCGAGGAGTTTACCCTACTGCATCGTGCAAACCGTTTCCAGGGTTTTGAACTCCTTACCCTTATCATCCTGCGTATACATTTCGATGATGTGCTTGGTCGAACTTTCCATGCGGAAGACGTACCGCATGGTCTCGGTTTTTTGGGTTGCGGGATTGGTGTGAACCTCGGTGAAACTGAGAACTTTCCCTGTCACGTCGATCTCGCCGTCCATCGTCTCCATTCCGGTATCCATGGTGTCAAACCAAGCCGATACATACTTCTTGTTCTTGTTGTCGTATCCGATCATGCCGAGGCTGTTGACTTTGCTTCCGAAAACTTCTCCGACGTACTCTTCTTGCAAAAAACGCCCGCCGAGCACCCATTTCCTTCGGAAAAAGGCTCGGCTCTTCGTCGGCTCCGCATCCGGGGCCGACCAATAGGAACTTACCCCGACGAACTCTCCAACCAAGGGCTCTAGCTTCTGATGAAACTCACCGGGTTCGGCATTCTTCGCCCATTCCGCCGACTTGCCTGGCCCGTCCGCCGATTTCTTTTCTTCCGCCTTTTTTTCCGTCTTTTCAGCCGATTGAACGGGCTTGGCGCCGTCTTGAGCCATCACTGCCATTGCAAAAAAACAATGCAACACCGCCACTTTCATACCGTTGACCACGTCTATCACCATATCCTACGCTCCTTTATCTTGAGCCGTACTTAACTGTACCCATTGAACCAAGTTCTTTTTGATCTTAGCGATCATATAGGGATTCCGGCAAGCCGACCACGCCGAGTCCCGCTTCAATGGATGATGGACGCATGTCTATTCATGCGAGGAAACGGCAAACAAAAAAAGGCAGGCCACCTTGTGGAAGTGACCTGCCTTGTAGAACTCGCTATTCTCAAACCACGCTCGTCCATGGAGCAAACGCGGTTCAGAAGTTGGGGTCAACTACCGCCGTGTCGGCGTGCTGGACTCCAACCCCACGGAAAGTCTCGCCGGGCTCGCCACCGTGTACGCAATCGGCCCGCCCGTCGAATCGCGCAAAAGCGTGTCTTGGTTGATCCGTACATTGGCCGTAATGACTCCGGCTGAATTCGTCGGAACCTTAAACGTGTAAGTGCCCAGATATCGAGGCTGGCTTGCTGAAACGCCACCGGAGAACAAAGCGCTCAACAAACGAGCTTTGGACTTGTCGGCGGCGTCAACCGCCTGAAGTCCCGCGAACACATAATCGGGACGTGAACTATCCACCATCATGTCTTCCAAGGAAAGACGACCCGCTTCGTCGCCGACCGCGTCCAACGCAATCTGATACGCCCGAAGATCCGTAAACCCACTGATAAACACATCAATCGTGGCAGCGTCTCCCGCGCGAACGATGGAATCCCGCGCAACCAAGGTCAACTGCGTTCCGGCTGGGGCCGTGGGCACCGCCACCATAATGCGCGATAGTCTTTGCGCCTCACCCTGCTGAAAACCGGAAAGGGTTATCCCCTGCGAACTTACGGAGGATGTAGGAAGTGCAATCACGCGGCCATCGACCATGACCGCCACCAACCCGTTCGAAATCCCTTCCGACACCAGACCGGATGCCGTCAGCGTCAAAGTTCCCTCATTTTGATCCAGCGATACCGAACCCACGCCAGTCGACCCAAGCAGGCCCTTGGACGAAACATAGACCACTCGCCCGCCCTCAGCCATCATCAGTTGATAACCGGCCATCGGGGATTCGCTGGCGGCTTGAATACTGAAGGTCTGCGCCTTCTCCGGTCGCTGAACATCCGACTGGCGGCTGCTTTTTCCATCCGCCCAAACGGTCGCCGCACAACAGGACATCAAAACCGTCATCACCGGAACAACGTTCCAACGTTTGTGGTTGCGCATTACTGTCTCCTTTTTTTCCATGAACCCGATTGTCCCCACGATTAACCCGTGAATCTGGCAACACGACCAAACCACGTTTCACTCGCGCCGCCAGGACTCGATCGGAGCTGCGCGCCCAATACTCGGCGCAAGCGCCGTCTTCCAACTTCCCCCAAGTTCGGAATCCTAGCCAACGAGCGATAACTTATGCTACCACAGCACGGGTAAGTCGCAAGAGGCAATCGTATCTTTCGGAATTCTCGTTAGAACCCGCCGAGGTGAATCACGGAGACGGCAACGATTGACCATTCCAAACGATGTAGGTCTGCGCGCCGTTCAGTAAATCCAAGTGTCGAGCAATGTCCAACACGCTTAATTGGTTGGAACGGTTGATGTCATTTTGCCAAAGCTCGAGTTGATTAAGCGGATTCGTAATGGAATCGATCAGCACAAGCGTGTCAAATGGAGACGACGTTCCGTTGGCATTAACATCTCCGGGCAAATCCCCCACCCGTACCTGAGTCGACGTTTGGTCATTATGGGTTATGGTCGTCCATTTTCCCGCCGGAATAGGAACATTTAAGGTAACGATTAAGGAGTTTCCGTTCGGCGATAATCCTATGATCGAGGGAGTCGGTCCGGCCGGGTCAACCGAGACAGTAAAATCGGCGGGTTTTAAGCTCGAAGGATCGCCGTTAAAAACAAGTTCAATGGAAGTAAAACCAGAAGGCGAGCTCCCGTCAGGCTGCGACGGCTGTCGAGCGTCAATCGTTCCATCGGGCGGAAAGGAGGACACAATATCAAGGTCGATTTCCGGTTCAACGAGAATCGTTAGGGGTTCAAAGACAAGCGGAGTGATAGGCTGAGCCAAACTCTGCATCAAAAAGGATTCTGAAGAAGACGCCAAAAAGCCAACCACAAAATTCCCAGAGGCATTCGCGGAAACCTCAAAAACCACTGTCCCACAATACTTCCTAGCTCCTGGTGTCGACATCGGTCCCAATCCCAGGATCGCCCCCCCATATCGATACCCACATACATCCACGCTGTTGACATTCAAAAATGGGTTTAATCCGGCTTGGACCAAATCGACACGGCTTGCATCTATAAATGCATTCATCGCGTTTTCAACTCCCAGCGTCACGCTGGAACTGCAAAAACCGTGGAGATCAGTTGTCGTGGCAAAGTCTTTTGGCTTGACACTTCCGAAGGTACCGCTTTGATAATCGGCGGAATTCAGGGTGGCCTGCCACGCCTTAAGGGTGGCGCCGGTAACCGACCAATCTCGAACGTAGATTTCAGCCGTAATTATATCACCCGGGGCGGCGCCAAGAGATTGAAGGCGCGGGGATATGGGCGTACCGTTACGTGCGGCGGCCTCAAGGGAAAAGGTGGGCGTTTGAGCATTTGAAGCGGAAACCACAATGCCGCAGAAACCAACAACAAATCGAACCAAATGAGAATTCAGCGTAATCACTCTCAATCCCCCAAATCGACTCCAATCTGGGGATAAAAGCAAAGCGAACTGCAACACGCTCATTTCCCCCAGGTCATCGAGCCCTACTTACTCTAACCGCTTAGATAGCGAGAAACAATAGGCGATAGGCTCGTCCAAGGACCTCCTTGAGGCGCAACACATGGGTAACATGAGTCGAATTAGCTATGGCCCAAATTTTATAAGACATCGTTACAATGACCTTTGAATGGCTTTGCGAAATCGAGGACAAGGTCAAGAATCGATGGATTTACGGAACGAAGGAATGGGCACATTAGATATAAGGCGTACACGAAAAATGAGACGAAGAATGATCCAAAAACCTGCCTGTTCAAACCACAATTTGCGCGCGATTTTTTGCTGTATTATCGGATGTTACTGCTTGGTGATTGGGTGCAAAAACTCAGTTATAGGACGAAAAAATAGCGAGACCAACGCACCGGCTGAGAAGTCCGGAGCAATTGCAAGAAATGAAAAACCAACCCAGACCCCAAAGAACCAATCCATTAACGCCAATCCAGCGAGCCATGCCGACGGCGAAAGTAGCGCGCCCGTTCCCATAGGGCAACCGGCTGATATTCCGCCGGTGAAGAACCCGAACGTCGGCAAACAGGCCGTTCACGAGGAACGATGGGCCAACGACAAGCTCAAACTCCGCGAGGAATACAAGATCGACGAGGATGGCGAGGAAGTCCTGCACGGAATGACCGCCTGGTGGTGGGAGAATGGAAACCCGAGGCTTGAATTGGAATACAAGGACGGCGTTCTCGACGGAGCCAAGCGCGCTTGGTTTGAAAACGGCAACAAACATTCGGAGGGGTTCTTCGTCGAGGGTCGAGAGCACGGCACATGGACGGGTTGGTATCCGAACGGCCAAAAGGAACACGAGTTTCATATGAACCACGGTGCGTTTCATGGAACTGACACGCGGTGGCACTCCGAGGGTCGGATGGCCACGTACGTCGAATGGCGAAACGGCAAGCAAGTTGGTTTCTTCACGCGATGGGACGAAGAAGGGAATATCCTTCAGGAAACGGATTACGGGAATCCGAATCCCTGAACCGTTCGCGGTGAGCCGGATTTGCTGTGGTATTTTGTTACGTCACACAAGCCGCTGAGCGATTTCTTCATCCAGGATTTCTCGCACCGAAATCGCCACGATCACCTTGCCGACGCGTTTGAAGAACTGCCTGATCTCGGTCAGGGCGTCGGATGTGAAACCCGATGCGACGATGAAGCCCTTCCAGATACACAAGCAACCCACGATGTTAATCGTCAATGGGCCGATGGGAAAAGTCCCAACCGATAGACGTTGCACCGCGCCGCCACATAGGTACCGCAACACGCCGCCCAATCCGGAACCGACGAAAATCAACAGTCGCGTAGGTCGGGTCATCGACCCGACATCCTTTGATATTCTTTATTGCCCTTAACCTCCCGGCCCGGCCACGACCTACCAGCAAAACGCGCTGATGGGTGAATCCTTTATCGAGAACGGGTCAGGGTCCTTGACTTTTCCAGAACCACAGTTATAATTATGTATGGTTCGAGAGGCAGCCGAAACAGAACCCGGCTTGCCGGGTCAGAACCGCAACGGATAGGGAGCGGTCC
>JBBTCX010000343.1:0-4000 GCA_038043045.1 Planctomycetota bacterium
TCGCAACGCCGCAATATCCGGCGAAAACGTCTGCACCACGACACGTCCAGGTCGATCCGCCCTCCCGGCCCGACCGGCCACCTGCGTGATCAACTGAAATAACTTCTCATTCGCCCGGAAATCACCGGCCATTCCCGCCAAGTCTGCGCTCACCACCCCGACGAACGAAACAAACGGAAAATCCAGACCTTTGGCGATCATTTGTGTTCCCACCAGAACATCGATCTCCCGCCCCGTGAATTGTTCCACGATCGTCTCATAGTCACGCCGATGTTTCACCACGTCGCTATCCGCCCGTCGGATTTTCGCTTGCGGAAAGCGCTCTTTTAAAAGCGCCTCCACGCGTTGCGTTCCCAGTCCGACATGCAGCAATTCCGCTCCACATCCCAACGCGGAACAATGCGTCGGAGTGGTCATGCTCGTTCGACAGTAGTGGCAAACGCACAACCCACTGATGCTATGCGCCACCAACCCCGCACTGCAATTAGGACAAGTTAGGCGCATCTTGCACGATGGACAGAACACGTTGAGCGCAAACCCCCGTCGGTTCATCAAGAGAATCGCTTGCTCTCCGCGCGCCAGGGTCTCCTCAAGCCACTGCAACAGCAAGCGTGACAAATCAACCGGTTTCCGCTGCTCCAGACATTCGTCCCGCATGTCGACGATGCGAATATCCGGCAGCGGCAAGTCTCGAACGCGGTGCGATAATTCCACCCGTTGATGTTCAGGATCGCCTTGGCTTTGAAACCACGTTTCCAGCGATGGCGTCGCCGATCCCAAGACCAAAGGAATCCCCAGTTGCTTCGCCCGACCTAAAGCGACATCGCGCACGTGATAACGGGGCGCACGAAGATTCTTGTAACTCGACTCCTGTTCCTCATCGATACAAATCAGCCCCAGGTTCGGAAACGGCGCAAACACCGCACTGCGCGTTCCGATCACTGATCTCGCCTCCCCTGCAGCGATCTTCCTCCAGATCACAGCTCTTTGCGTCTCCGTCAAAGCACTATGTTGAACCGTGACATCCGGCAACCGCGACATCAATCGTTGCACCAACTGCGTCGTCAACATGATCTCCGGCACGAGCAACAAAACCTGTCGACCGGTCTCAAGCACGCGCCGCATCGCGTGAATATACACTTCGGTCTTTCCCGATCCACTCACGCCGAACAGCAACGTGACGCCGAAACATTGACGATCGATTTGCTTTTCGATGGTCGCCAAAGCAGCCAGTTGTTCGTCATTGAGCGAGTAGGGGGGGGCTACCACGTTCGTTGCTGGCGCTGGAACAATAACCGCACGGGGAGCTTCTTTTCTCTCGAAGATTTCTATCCATTCTGTCTCTTGTAGCGCGCGAAACACCGCCCGGGTGCAACCGGCTTTGGACAAGGCATCGTTGATGGACACAGGTACTTTGGATTCGCGAAGAATAGTCAAAACGTTTTTTCTCTTGCGGCTTAATGACTCGAAATCCGTGTCCGGCTGCGACTCTCGTAGTCTCACATATTGAACGGCTTTCAGCCCGCGCTCGCGCCGGGTGGCTTCGGGCGTCATGGCTTTCAGCGTCGTTGCCAACGGGCAACAATAATGATCCGAAATCCACCGCCCCAACTCGATCAATTCCGGCGTCAAGTAGCTCGTGGAATCCACCAATGAGTGAACCGATCGCAGCGTGCTGTCCCATTCCCTACGATCCAAACTGACGACAAACCCCTTCACCAGTCGTCCTCTTCGTCCCAGGGGAATCTCCACCCGCTGCCCAATGGCGATGCGAGATTCCATGTCCTCGGGAATCGTAAAGGTGTACGTGTTGGCGATCGGGGCAAGCGGAGCCACTTCAGCAACCAAACCGTGTTTGGGCTGGCCTTCCTCAATCCACAATCGACCTGTCGGATCAGGTTTCCTCATGGATCGCAACTTGAATCGGTTTGCGAGACTCTAGCAAGACCAAGTTGCAACGAATACCGGTGCGGATTTGAAGCCAATTGCAGATCGGGGTCCTATTCTCTTTCATATAGTGAGCCGCAGGCTCCAGCCCGCGCGGCCCACACGATTATGGATTTTGCGATGCGCTCGGTTGGGTATGCGCGAATCGCGAAGATTTTCTTTGAGTCCGGTAGCTATTCACTTCCCTTGTTGTTCCATGTTCATTTGGAATCGCCATTCCCTTGCGCGCAGTCAAAACGCCGAAACAAAGCACCCGCATCTTCGGCTGTCCCATCGACCGGCGGATCATCGAACCAGATCACGAAGTCGCCGGAAAGGGTCATGGACCAATCTGCCGTAAAGGGAACATCGGGCTCAAACGTGAAGTTCCATTCGCCCTCGACTTCCTCTCCGTCCGGAGTAAGAAACGATTCTGAATACACAGCCATGATCCGATCGTTTCCAATGACCTCAAAGGTCCCTCGATCACCCCACACCCCGGCCAGGAACCCAAGGTATTGCTGCATCCACCACCGCGTCAGAACGCCCGTGGATGAGTCGAATTCCATCACTTCATACCAATACACCGAAGAATCAAACGGAGGAATCACAACAGACGCGGGCAATTTGACCCCAGTCTCATCTTGTGCCGCGTCCAGAACGTCCTCGCGATCAAGGGTTCCACCCAACACGCGCGCCCAGCATCCGCCTACACCGCGCAAATCGTCCATCACTGTGCCGCGACGAACCTCGGTCAATGGATCCTCCGACCCCTCTTCAAACTCCGCCCGATTGTCAATCACATATTTTAGTTGGACCGGAAGATTCTCCGGTAGAGAAGCATAATTACCACATCCGGTTGTGCCGATTATTGCGGGAACTATGCCAAAAAACAAACTGAATCGCCACGCGACCCCTGCTAAGGAACCACTCTGGAATCCATTTGTTTGTCGAGACATTACCCGGTCCTTACTCGCAAAACCTATGAACATCACCATTCTCCTAAAAAAATGGTCGCAAAGTCAACCGTTGCCGATTCCGGCAAAATTCAGCAACCCAATCAAACCGCAGAAACCACAAGAGTGGCAAGGGTTTTGTACAAAGCAACAATAGCAATTCGAATAACAACCACTGCAATTGTTGCAAAACAACGGGCCAATAAATGGAATGCTCCGAACCAGATTGCAGCCCAGTAATTGAGCAGTGCAACAAGCCTGACATCCCTGCCAAAAGTGTCCAGCCCCGCTGCACGGTACCGTCGAACACGCCTGAAGCATCGGTGGTTCGTTCTCTCCTTTTTGATCCTCTGCGGGAAGCGTTTCCGACGAAAGCAAGGCCGCAGCCCCATCGGAACGTCGGACTCGAAAACTTGCGCTCTCCACCGTTCCGTCCAGGTATTGAATTGAAAAATCAATGTCGATCACTGCCTCTTCCAGCCCCGGCGTCTCAGGCGTGAAAAGCCCTGTCATGAAACCCGGCGTAATCCCGGATTCCGCCCAAACCTGAAGCGTTGCCTCATCGTAGACGGTCAAGGTAAAGGAAATGGGACTGGGAAACGGTATGGGAACTTCGACACAAGCGTTGTTTTGAAGTACGACAGTTCCGGCAAGTTTGCCCTCTGCTCCGTAGTGCGACGCCAACTCATAAAACTCTTGCGGATCCCGAGTGACGACAACATTTTTTGCATCACCCTTTTCCCAAGTAGCGGGTTCCGAATAGGGCGAACCAGGCGGACAAGGACTTAAGTGGTCGAGGATAAGCAAGAGTTGGCCACCACCAGGTTCCTCTGCCGCCCAAACGCAAACCGGACGCGCCGCCCACGAACTCGATTGTGTCAAAAAACCACTGAGGACGAACACGAACGCCCAGCACCAGACTCGACTTCCGAGAACAGAACACATCATGTGAATCTCCTAACAGAAACCAGAATTTCTGCGATGATGCCCTCTGAATAAAGGGTTCATCGACACAAGACGGCCCGCCACTGTACCCCCGTTGTCACGAAAATGCAACGGTTTTTTGAGACTGTAGCATCAATACAGAGTATTTCTCTTGGTCCGAGGCCGGTCAGACC
>JBBTCX010000344.1:0-3547 GCA_038043045.1 Planctomycetota bacterium
GCGTCGCGGGGTTTCAAACGTGGAAGAAACTCGGTCGGCATGTTTGCAAAGGCGAACACGGGATTATGATTTTCGCCCCTTGTCCTTTTCACAAGGAAAAGACCAACGATTCCGGCGAGTCCGAAGCCATTGACGGCATTTTCTTCAAGCCGGTTTATGTATTCGACGTATCGCAGACCGACGGAAAGGAACTACCGAACGTCGATTGTCCGATAGTCGATTCCGATGCGTCCGCGCTCTTGAATGCTTTGGAGCGCGTCGCGGACAAGCGCGGAATCACGGTCAAGTATGACGCGACATTGACCGGATCGGCATTCGGCTTTGCCACTGACAAGGGCGAATCCATCGTAATCGACAACACGCATCCGACCGGACAACGCGCCAAAACGCTATGCCACGAATTGGCACATTGCGCGTTGCATTTCGGCAAGACCGATGCATCGACGGCTTTGACGCGCAACATGGCTGAATTGGAAGCGGAGTCCATCGCCTACGTCGTTTGCCGACATTTCGGACTTGATACGACGGTCCGATCGTCGGCTTACATTGCACTTTGGCAAGGTGACGCAAAAGCCCTTCGCGCAAGCTTGGAGCGCATCGCGTCGACCGCGCGAACGATCATCGACGGCGTGGAAGCGCTGGAAAGCGTCGAGTCGTGCAAGGCGGTGGCCGCGTGATTACCGTATCTGTTGCCAAAAGAGAGGGTCTTTCATCCATCTTTCAGCGGTCTTTCGAGCATGTTTCGGAAGCGGCGCGGTTTGCTGAATCGTGGCTGCCGTTGCACGTGACCATCCGCGACGAATCCGGTCAACCGATCGATGTTCATTCGTTCATACGCCAAAGCAAAGCGAAGGAATCCGCCTTGCGACCGTTCAAGATTGCCGACGGCGCTGATGCGCTCTGTCCGTTTTGCAGCGCGACTGAAACGCCGATTCTCGCGGATGATGAATTGCTCCATGCGTGCGAAACGTGTGACCGATGTTGGTACGTCGATGAAGAGCAGAACATCCTACCCGCCGATCGGTGTCCAGTTTGTGAGTCCGACCGAATTACCGTGTTTGAAGATGGGCGCAGATTGTGCGGCGCATGCAATCACAAATTTTTCTTCAACGGTCTAACCTACGTCGATCCGCAAACGGTCGAAAGCGAGGTGCAATCGTGACTCTTGAGCAAAAGCACCGACCGCAAACTTGGGATCAATATGTCGGTCAAGCCAAAGCCGTCGCCAAAGTACGGCGGATCATCGACCGACCGGGTTTCGACCGCGGCGCATTCTGGATTGAAGCTTCCGGCGCAAACAACAGCGGAGTAGGCAAGACAACACTCGCTTGGTTGATCGCGCGACAGCTCGCAGATGATTTTTTCACTACAGAGTTATCCGGTTCCAAAGTGGACAAGCGCGCCGTCGAGGAAATTGAATCGGCAGCGCACTTGCGGCCTTGGGGAACCAAGCCGTTCAAGGTTTGGATTGTCAACGAAGCGCATGCCATATCGCAAGGCGCGGTCGATGCGTTTTTGACTTTTCTTGACCCGATACCGGCGAATTGCGTGGTTATTTTCACGACGACGCGCTCGGTTGATGAGAATCTTTTCGGTGACCGCGATAGCGGACCGTTCGCGTCGCGCTGTCACCAAATCACGTTGACGAACCAAGGTTTGGCTGAAGTGTTTGCAGCGCGAGCGCGGGATATTGCGATCGCGGAAGGATTGGACGGCCAAACAATCGAGGTGTACGTCAAGCGCGTCAAGATGCGAAAAAACAACTTTCGCGCTGTTCTCATGGACATCGAAGCGGGCGAAATGCTCACCGAATAAATAACCGAACGGGCGGGCGGTTCCTTCGGGAGTCGCCCGCCTTTCGGATCATTGCAAAGGATAAAAGATGAAAGCGATTGGATACACACGATGCTCGACCAACGAACAAGCCGATAGCGGTTTGGGATTGGAAGCACAAGCCGAACGAATCAAAGCCTACTGCACAATGCGCGGCGCGGAATTGTTGGAACTGGTGACCGATGCGGGAGTGTCGGGCGGAAAACCGTTGGCATCGCGCGACGGCGGGCAGCGGTTACTCACCGCGATCCGAGAGAAGCAAGCCGACGGCGTGGTCATGCTCAAACTTGACCGAATGTTTCGCAACGCGGGTGACTGTTTATTAACTGTTGAGAAGTGGGAAAAGACTGGAGTTGCTTTGCATGTTGTAGATTTGGGTGGCAACGCGATCGACACAACGAGCGCCGCCGGTCGCTTCATGTTGGTCGTTCTTGCAGGCGCTGCGGAAATGGAACGAAACCTCACCCGTGAACGCACTCGCTCCGCAATGGCCGTGAAGCGCGGAAACGGACAACGGATCGGCACCGTACCCTACGGCTTTGGTCTTTCCCCCGACGGCACAACGCTCATTCCCAACGAATCCGAACAAGCGGTTATCGCCAACATCCACACCTGGCGCGCCCAACGCTGGACCCTCACCCGCATCGCCGACGAACTTACCTCCCGCTCCATCCCCACCAAAACCGGCAGGTCCTCCCACTGGACCCACCAGGCCGTGGCAAGGATTCTCAATCGGTTGGATTGAGTCAGTACTGAGTTTCGCGGCTTGGCAAACTGAAAATCGAAATCTCCCTCGTCAAGAATAACGATTTCGCACTATGCGCAATGCTTAGCAGCCCGTTGATAAACTCCCCGACAGGGTAAAACACCCTGCCTGGCGCTATTGAAAACGGGCTTCTTTGTAGCCTATTCGGACTTCTTCAACGGGCTGTTAGGGACATTCTTGCGAGGGAATTGCTCGTAACCTTGGCACAATGTCTCTTTAAGGCGGATTCACTTTTTCGTAAATGGTGGCATCGGAGCGCCTACATTTGTGCGCACGCGGTAAAAAAGTGCGAGAATAATCGCGGTCAGGCCAATAGCCACTTCGGCAAGCTCGGTACCATCAGGAAAGTGGCCCGCCGCTCGACTAAGTTGGAATGCGGCCACTCCAACCCAACCGATCCCGATCACGCCTAGTAGGAACTCTGACGTGTAACTGGTTCGGCGTCCACCGTCCAAGAATGGCAGAGGGGACAAAGATTGGGCATCTGAATCGTCGAAACGCATCCAGGTTGCCGCACGCTGCAATCGTCCGCGCCAATACCCGAGCCATGCCAAGCCGGCAGCGCAACCTAGACCTGCCAGCAATGGAAAGTGGGCCGCCGTAGTCTTCAGGTCAAGCGAAATCAGTTCGAAAGGTTTACCAAGGCTTGCAGCCCGTTCCTTCAAGTGCGCAAATCGGTCCTGCACGGTTTGTAGTTGATCTTCCAGACTTCCGGCAATGGCAGACTGTTGAGTTAGCGCCGCTTCGAGCGACTTCTCGATTCGATCAATGGCGTCCGAAGGCAACCTCTCGATGAGTCGACCGGCAGCGTCCTCAGACAGCTTCACACCCGTCTCCATTTTGCCGGAGACCGTGCTCCACCATTTTGCGGCGGGAGGCTGATGAAACGCGAACGACGCCATATTCTCTAGCGCTTCGTCAAGGTCCTTTCGCACCCCATCCCAAGTG
>JBBTCX010000345.1:0-3437 GCA_038043045.1 Planctomycetota bacterium
AGCCGACGCAAAAAAGCCGCCCTGACCGCAGATACCTCATAGCGCTGTCGTACTACAGTTGGTCGACGGAAACTGACAATTGCCCCCTTCGCAGTAATCCGCCGTGCAGGTTTTTCCGTCGTCGCAGAACTTCAATACATTCACACAAACGATGGCTGGGTCATTCACGCATGAGTCGGCCGTGCATGGATTCGAATCATCACAGGTCAACTTCCGGTGCGTGCACGTACTGCACGGACACCGGTCCTTCGTACAAATATCGTCGTCGCAGCCGTGAAACACACACGAAGTCGGATCGCAACAACCAGCCTCGCCCAACCCGAATACCAGAAGCTCTTCCTCCAGTGTTCCCTCCGGCGGCGCCGAGGGATAGATCACCCTCGATCCGGCCGCAATCGACGGAATCTCGTAACAATCCAAGCTCCCGCCAGGGGAAGTGTCATCCCCCGCCACCACCGAATCAGGGTCGCTCTCCGGTTCCAATCCCGTGATCGCGTACAATCGCTCAAACGTGGCCGGCACCCATCGCCCGAAATCGTCCGCCGGGTTGACAGGCAGAGAAAGAAGACGATCGGCGTCCCTGTTTTCCTCCCCCCACGACGCCACATCCAGATCCAGATCGCGTTGCAAATCCACCAGGGCCTTGGCCGCGTCACGAAGACCGAACAGCACCCGGCTGTAGACATAGGCGCTTTGGGACTCCCCGTCGCCCCAATAAGCCAAGTATCCCCGCACAACTTGCGGAACCTGCCCGAAATCTCCTGCTTCCGCCTGCTCGAGAATCGGATTCGGCGCGTCGTAGATCACGAACACCCCGGCCTCCGTCACAAACCCCATTCGATGCAACGGACTATCGAACCCGACTTCCTCCGGCGGAGACTTTTCCCGCTACGAAGAACGACCCAAGCGTTCGACATCGACCCCAATTTGCGCATGGACAACAGATGACCATAGGATGATTCCGCATGAGAGAAGCTTCATTTTCGACACGGCCCAGACTCCGGCGAACGCTCCATCGGCCCTTGAATGTGCATCGGCCTCTGCTAAGCGACCTGTGGATCGTAAACGTCTTCCCTATTGAAATCAAGGACAAACTGCTATACCGCGAACTTGAGCGTGGCCGCCAGCGCTTTGAGTATGTTGCGATTCTCTTCCAAACATATTCTTGGCGAATGATGAGAAGGCAATTCGAGTGTGATCGTCGGAATCCCCAATTCAATACCGGCCCAAGTGCCGAAGCTTCCGGGCGTTGGGTAACCAATTGACTTAGTCACGGGATATCCATTTACGCGACGAAGACAATGGGCCAGTCTCCTTGCCGGACCGTCGTAGTTGTTGCAATATCGATTTGCCCCGATGGAATGAAGAGTTAGAATTACGTTCGGTCGGCAGGACTCGACAACCGAAATCACCGCACGGGTCTCCGGTTCACTGGCCGGCTCCGGTCCGCCGTACATGCGGCTTTGGCGGGAACCGAGCTTCCAGTTTCGGGTCGGGAAGTTACGGTTGAGGTCGACCTGTCTAGAATTTCTGCGTTTTCTACGCAAAAGACCATCCGGATTGACCGCCAGAATAATCATCCAATTCAAGGATCGGGCTAATTCGGAATCATGAATCAGAAGATCAAGCCAATATCGAGCAAGGCTCACCCCTTTGGGTTCGTCGCCGTGCATGCCGCCCAAGATGAGGAGAGCCGGAGCTTTTCTCCGCACAAACTGGTAGAGCGCAATCTCGCGTTTTTCTACCGAGTGTCCGATATCCTCTGTGATTGGGAAAGATAAGTCGGTTATCGGTCGTGCCATCGAGTAAGTCGGGTTGGACGATCGGTCATGAAAACCATATCGAGGTCGTCAACGAGCGAGGTTGCGTCGCGTCGAACCACATCAGAAAGGGTATGTTGATGCTCCTGGGCGGTCATCGCCATTGTCTCGGCTTGTCCATGTGGATAAAGGTGGGGCACGGTCGCTTGAGCACCACGGGAGTAAGCTGCACACCCCGCGACCACCAAAATCAAAGCCAAACCAAAGAAAACACCCAATATTCTTCCGAAACGACTCATATCCGCTCTCTCTCTCTCTCTCAAATCGGGATTTTGATGTCTCCCGCCCCAGAATGTTATGGCCCAAAGGAACCTTGTCAATCATTCTTGCAAAACAAGGTTTCAGGATCTTTGCTTACGGCGGGTTTCGATTTGGACGTAATCGTAATGCGGGCCGGTGTTCATTCCGGGGCATTTCTTGTTGGCCTTTTCCCAAGATTCCGCCGTTCGCAGGTTTTCCGTCCAAAACGGCCAAGTTCGACACTGTAAAGGCCGTACTGAATAAATCGAACACATCGACTTCCCGTTTTTTCGAACGAGGAAGGTGCAATCTCCATTTGGACGTTCGGTGAGGCTGTAATGCAGTCCCACGCGTCGCAAATGCTGCTCGTCAAGCCAGTGGTCGTCCCGACCCAAGAATTCGGCGATCTTGCGGACTTCTTCTTTGGTGGCCCAAACGTAGCCCGGATCGCCACTGCAGCAATTGCCGCATTGGGTACACTCAAACTGAAGCCCGTCCTTGTACCAGGAATGGTCGTTTTTCATTGTCACATTCTCGTCCGCCTCGACTGATTGGAAGAAAATACCAAATTCTTCAATTTTGGTCGAGCGCTCAACCGCCAAACGGTGTTGATATCCATTAGACGAGTTCATTGGGGGACTCGTTACGCCTAAAAAGGACTCTATAGACTTGAAATGCCCTTTTGCCGATTGTTATAGAAATTCGACCGTCACGGATCTAGTGGGCACCCGGAGTGGAAAATGAATTCCAAATTAACGTCGCGGCAGTTGGACGCTGTTTTCGAATACTTGGAAACAGTAAATCCAATTCGAGAGGATCGTTCGACCCAAAGACGGAGGCACGTCCGACGGCTCATTCGTGTTCCTTGCCGAATTCAGTTTCTGCTTAACAGTCCGTTGCAAAAGGCCGTTTGGCGATGATTTTAGGCCGCGCGTAATCCCACCCCCAGGGAAGGCCTTGCCCCCGCTGGGAATTCAAGGACCTTTCGAACGCCCCGCAACGATCGCCATGACGCCTCAGCAGCCTCGCTCCACGTCCCGAAAAGCCCGCGCAGGGCCGAAGCCCACCCCTTCGGAGTGCCAAAGCCTGTCATCTTGCGCAGGATCAGCCCGAGGTTGAACGCCGCGACATGAATCAGATACCGTTTGTGTACATTTTCCCGCCCTCGCAGGTGGACCCTCCGCATCCCCCCGTCGTCCAACACGTGCTCGAAGGCCCGCTCCACCAACTCCCCGCGCTTGCGATGTAACTGTTTAGAACGCTCGCCCTTCGCCCGCCGCCGATTTCGATAGACCGCCGCCTGCTCCGCACGTTTGGCCGCCTGCTTCTCGGGATCTTTCGCCGTCCAGCGCTGCGGCCCACGATCCGGTTCACTCA
>JBBTCX010000346.1:0-15627 GCA_038043045.1 Planctomycetota bacterium
GCCGACGCAAAAAAGCCGCCCTGACCGCAGATACCTCATAGCGCTGTCGTACTAGGAATGGTGCTCATTGTACCCGGATTCGGCGTTTCGTTCAATGGCGTAGCGGCTAACTTTTTCGAAAGCGCTTGCCAGGAAGCCGATGATCGGGAATCCGCCTCGGGGAAAAGGTGATGGGCCCAGCCGCTTCAATATCTCAGCAGGAGAATTGGGCGGCTGGATGTGAACTTTCACGTGGCTAAACCCCGGGCCGACGCTCCAGAAGCGTTCAATGTCAATCGTTGTGGCGCTTTCCTTCTCCACCATATCAATCCTCCGAGACGGCTTCCTTGGACAATGTAATCAGTTCTCGTAGTGCGTCCGTGGATAGCTCGGTAAGCCATTCTTCTCCACCGCCGATGATCCTGTCCGCGAGGTTGCGCTTGCGTTCCATCAGTTGGTCGATGCGCTCCTCCAACGTTCCAATGCACACGAGTTTATGAACCAACACTTGTTTTTCCTGGCCGATGCGATGAGCACGATCGGTGGCTTGGTCCTCTACCGCGGGATTCCACCATCGATCAAAATGGAACACATGGTTGGCCGATGTAAGATTCAGGCCCACTCCGCCGGCTTTAAGTGAAAGCATGAGGATCGGCGTTTTGGGATCGCCGGACTGAAACCGCTCGACCAGCGCGTCGCGTTCCTTTTGCTTCGTCCCGCCGTGAAGAAATAAAATGGAACAGTTGAGCAGCGGTTCCAACAGTTTGAGAAGTAGAGACCCCATTACTTTAAACTGTGTAAATATCAGTGCGCGATGTCCTTCGGCGACGACTTCCTCCAACATCTCCGCGATGCGATTGCACTTGCCGCTGCGCTCGGGCAATGAGGTATCATCCGCAAGAAAATGAACCGGGTGATTACACACTTGTTTGAGTTTGACCAGCGTGGCGAGAATGAGTCCGCGACGCTGTATTCCACCCGCGGAATTGACTTGGCCGAGCATGTCGGAAACCACCGCTTCATACAACGCAGCTTGTTCGCGGGTGAGATTGCAATACACCTTCATTTCCAACTTATCGGGTAGGTCCAGTTGGACGGAGGGATCGTTCTTGAGTCGCCTCAATACAAACGGGCGAATCAACAGTCGCAGTCGTTGAGCGCGGTCGGCATCGTGGTTGCGTTCGATGGGAACGGCGAATCGCCGGCGGAAGTCCGAAGCGTTGCCCAAGTATCCGGGATTGAGGAAATCCAAGATGGACCACAATTCGCTCAGGCGGTTCTCCAGCGGCGTTCCGGTGAGGACCACGCGGTGCGTGGCGCGAAGGGATCGCAACGCCACGGACTGTTTTGCAGCGGGATTCTTGATGTTTTGTGCTTCATCGAGTGCCACGCGATGCCACTCCACGGCGGCCAAGTGTTCGAAATCCCGGTGGGCGAGACCATACGTGCTGATCACCACGTCGTGATGAATGGCTTGTTCAATGAATTCCTCACCGCTAAGGCGTTCGAGACCGTGGTGAACCATGACGCGAAGCGAGGGTCCAAACCGCGAGAGTTCCCTTTGCCAGTTTCCGACGAGCGACATGGGCACGACGAGCAGAGTCGGTCCGCAGATTTCCTCGGATTCGCGTTCGCTCAACCAGAAAGCGATCAGTTGCACGGTTTTTCCCAATCCCATGTCATCGGCCAGGCAGGCGCCGAGTCGATGTCCCGCGAGAAATCGGAACCAGCCCAGCCCTCGTTGCTGATACGGTCGAAGTGTTCCGGTGAACCCCTTCGGCTGCTGGGCTTCTGCATAAGTAGTACGAAGGGTCGTAGGATCGAGGATTTCCTCCAGCCAACCGGTGGCCCGCAGTTCGGCGATGGGCAAGCCGGTCTCGGTTTCATCGGCGAGGTAATACCTTCGCAGCGCCTCGATGAGATGGGTGGAGCCTCGACTGTTTTCTCGAAGGTAACCCACGGCGACGTGAAGATCCGAGGGGCGCACTTCAATCCAATGCCCTCGAACCTGAACCAGCGGCGCCTTCTCCGCGGCCAAATCGGCGAGTTCTTCGGCGGTTAGATCATCGTTTCCTAAAGCGACGCGCCAGTTGTAATTCACCAACGCCTGTAGCGGAAGGGCCGATTCTCCCACCCCGGCCCCACTTGATTCCGGGTCCAAGGAAAGATGCATCCGCAGTTTCGGGCGTTCCTCGCTCCACCATTTCGGCAATCGAACGTCGATGCCCTGTTCCAAGAGCAACGGGGTGGCCTCGCGGAGAAACTGGTAGGCTTCATCAGTGGAGAGTTCCGCTTCCCAGGGTCCGTCGGGTTCAGCCAGCGGAGCAAGCGGTGCGAAGTGTCGGGCCGCGTTACGCAGGTCGGCGCGGACTTGCTCTTTGGTGACCGCAAACGGTTTCTCCAGCAGAACCGGCGCGTTCGGTTGAACCTCATTCAGATCGGTCCCGGAGATGATCCGCGAAGGGGCTTGGGACTCTTGAACCCAAACCCGAAGCCGCCAATTTGGTTTTGCCGGGTGACCGATCATGTCACTCACAGGTGGCGTTTCGAGTTCCAAACAGGTCTTGAATGGACGGTCGATGGCGGCGGGGTCGAGTTTTGAGAGCCACGTTCGAACCGCTTGGCGCAAGTCGGTGTGTGCCGAGGGATCGCCTCCTAGATTCTCATCCGAATGAACCAGGGAGCGAAGCCACCACATCTGCGGCGACCATTCCTCGTCCGGTTCAACTCGAAGGGCGTGCGTCAGGTCATCTCCCGCGAGCAACCGGCGGATGACGGCATCTGCGGCATGCAACAAAAAATCTTCCACCCATTGTGCGGGCGAGCGGGCGAAGGGTTCAGGCCCAAACGCCCGGCAAGCGGGGGGCATCGATGGAATGAGCTCTTGCAATCGCTCGCTAAAATCGGGTTGGGTGACAATAGGTCGCCAACAGCCCCGGTACAGGCCGTTTGTGACTTGATGAAGCGCAGGCGCAAACTGTTGCTTGGCCAGCAATTCAAGCATCATCCAAGCCACTTTGGACCAATACACCACCGAATCCGCCAAGGCGATATCCGACCGTGCGCCGACGGGATGCGCGGTAAGCAAGTCGACGGCGTCAGCGGCATCGAACGAGAGGGCGGGTACTACGAGCGCGTGTAGCGTGACGGATCCGATGCTAACCGCTGTGTCGGGAAGCGATGAGGCGTTACCGAAAACCGTCGGGTCTGGAACGAACACCGTACAGTCGATTTCGGTTGCATCCGCGATAAGTAGGCTGTCCCACACGTCTCCGGCAATCGCATTCAACTCTCGATGCGAAAGCACACCGGGTGACGCGGGGAAACTTTCGCCTTCCCCAACCCGTGGAGATTCGCCTTTTGATGGATCACGGTCCGAAGGGGTCTTTCGAACGCCCCACAGTTGCAAGCGGTCCCGGGACCAGATGGCATGAAGAACAAACATAACGGCCATGACACCCCGGCCAATGCCTACGCCCAGTCAGCGCACGCGCGCCGCAAAAAGACCGAAGGCGAATCGCTCATGGTAGCCGAGAGAACGTCGTCGTCCATGACGCCGCGAAAATTGCGGAAATTATCGATCAGACTCGGAGGGGACAAGTTCGAAGTCGATACGGAAGGGGTTGGTGCCGACATCGTCGGTTTCGAAACGAATAATCAAGAGGGCGTTGCAGGGGAAATCAACGCCGAGGAGAGCTTCGAAAGGCAGCGCGACGCCGCTTAATACCCCCGAGACGGATTCATCAGTCCCCTCCGCAGGCGGTTCGAAGAATTGCACTCCGCTTACGAGTGCGCTCGGATCGGATGCGTCCTGTGGCAAATTATCACGAATCGCCCGCAGCAAGTTCGGACTTCCCATGGCGAAGACCCTGGCACAACCGAGTTCCAAGACGTCGCTCGACTCGTTTTCATTCAGGGTCAATTCAGAATTCTCTCCGCCGAACTGCATGAAATCCGGTTGCGTGTCTTGATCGTTGGAGTCGTACATGCCCGTGGTAAAAAGTGTGCGGAACGACGTGTTGTTGATGAACGCGACGCGAATGGACCCGCGACCCCCGGCCGAGTTGCCGCCCAAAGATGCGGTTTGGTTCGCCAGATCACACCCGGAGCCTTGGAAAACCATCCAGCCGACGGCTACCACGCGCGACGAAATCCGTACAAGGTTACTCATGCCTCTCTTTTCCGTTCCCTTTGGTCTATCTCCCCGTTATGCACTTCGTACTGCTTATCATCGGCTGTCGATCGAACCCCTCTGCACGCGGATCGTACTTCGGCGATCGGTCGGGTGGACCATCTCCTAGGGAGGTAGGGTGCACAGGTCTTGCGGTAATCCTCAGACGATTCTTGTTCCCCCACATCGAAACGAAGTGGATCATTATGCGCGCCCGTTTACAGTGACACTGAAAGATGGGTTCGTTGGGTTGGTTTTTTTGGAAGTGTCATGGCGTGGCACTATGAAAGAAAAGGGAGTTTTGCCCAGAACCTGTTCTCGCAGAAAGCGATGTAACTTACGGTCAATAAGAGGCTTACGTCTCAACAGAGCGGCTGGGCTATTTTTTTGCAGCGTAGGTTCGTAGCGGGAGGAAAACCGCGCGCTGGTGGCCGAGAATGGGGTTGAGCAAACCACATCCCACGTAGCAGACAACGTGTGCGTACACGCATCGGTTCTAATTATTGCAGCGGGGGTGTAGCTGGCGAATGGGGCGGGAGGTTGTGAGTTGTTTTGGTTAGTCGTTCGGGGGAAGGTCGGGTGGTCGGAGAATTTATGGCAGTTTGGAAGTTCATTTGAATTGTGTTTTTGCAAAAATGAGTGATCTTATCGGACATATCGCTCGTCCGATAATTCACGAAAATCCCGTCCTCTAACAGTTCGTAACCTTATTCTATGAAATGAGTTACGCATGAATTTGGCTATGACTTGTGGAAACTCGCAGTGGTGCTTTATTTCGGATATGTGGAATGGGTTTGGCGCGAGGGTTGGGAGGTGAGGGTGGAGGGGTGAGAATCGAGGAAAAGTGCCACATCATGGCACTACCAGAGTGGCGAATGCGGAATCGAGAATGGCGAAGGATGTCGGGTCGATGAATTGTCTTGAGTTTGGAGGGCGTCACTACTTCGAGTTTTGATCTTTCACTTCGCCTTCCCAGTGAAATCGATGGAGGCTTCTGTGGACGACGGGGGCGAAAACGATTCCAACGACGACCAAGAAAACCAGCCCCGCGTACATTGCATAGAAGCCGGCGAAGAGTTTTCCGCCGGGGGTTTGTGGGGATTCGACGGGACCCATTCCGCCAAGGAGCATGGCCGCGTTGAGGAAGGCATCGCGCCAGGCCAAGCCTTCATAGTAGATGTAGCCTAACATTCCCAGGGCCAGTGAACCACCGATCATGAGGGCGGCCACGGCGATGTGAATCGCTAGGCGGGTAAGGAACTCAGCTTTTGATACGGGTGGTAATCGGCGGTGTTCGTACATGATCAAGCTATTTTGAGGATGAAAGCAGGTGACTCAGTTCGACGATTCGCGTTGAATCGTCTTGCGATTCCGCGTCCATGTCGGTTGACAATGAGCACTTTATGACAACTGTTCGTATTTCAGTTAGCCATAATGGTGTCAAGATCAGGGAACTGGATCAAATTCAACCCTGTCGCTTTTCAACAGAGGACGAACTGACCCAGCCTACTCTACCCGCGAAATCACCATCCAAGACACGAATTCGGTACCAGGACAACACGGGGACTTGTGCGTCTAGCTTGGTTTCAAGAATCTCGATTTGAGTTCCTTTCATTAGCGTTCCAAGAATAAGAGCCTGGTTCTTGGTCGCGGCCTGAAAATCGGGCAGTTCATGAAGCTTTACTGCCCCTGAGCTTGGATTATTGATGAAATACGCATCTTGTGTCTGGAAGTCACTTGAACGGAGTTCCACTTTTAGCGGCTCACCTTCCCAGGAAATTGGGACTTTTGCGGCCTTTTGCGCACCCATCATTTCAATGGCCAAGAAAACTCCTTGTTTCGAGATGCCCTTGATCCAGAAGGAGAATTTTCCCATTGACCTTGGTTCAACTTCGAGCGATTTGGGAAGAGGATTATCGAATCGAGGATCAGGATCGGTGAGTCGAACCGTCAAGGCGTGTGTGGCCGGTTCTCCGTCAATGTAAATAATGCCCCCAATGCGAATCTTATATGCGGCCGGTAGTGCGCTCAGTTCGGATTCTTTCACGTCAACAACAAGATTCTTTGTAAAATCGTGCTCCTTTGTAATCCAAGACCTCGCGCCATCGGTTCCTAAGAGCTCGAATTCGAGTGTGATCGATTTGTCCGTCGGTGCGGACCGTTCGAATTCAAACGCGCCGTTTTCTTTGAGTTGCGCTTCCAAAAGAGGAACATCAATCCAACGGACAGTACCTCGGTAATTTGTCGTCCTACCGTCGATAGTTAGAACGCCAGCAAGTCCCAATGCCTTATCGTTTCTTGGATCAAGCGAAGAATCGGTTGCCCTTTGAAGCGGGATGTTCCGAAGTTGAAATGAGCTGCCATATCTACCAGTCGAGTACCCAACATCCACTCTGGCGATTTCGATTACGCCACCTTGCATATGTTCAAATGTGATAGCGGCGCGCACCTTTTCTGCGCCGCGAACCAGTTCCTTACAAACGGTTTTAGTGTTACTCCCCCCTCGTTCGCCGATTGAACATCCCGTGCAGCTGTATTCACGGTTCTTGTCGTCGAACAGTTTGCTTCGACGGGGGTTAATGCAGAACGTCACATCCTTCGCCGTTTTCGCTGTAAAAGAAAGCGTGAGGTTTGCGGGCGTTGATTTGATATCCACGAGTTCTAGGTGGACATCCCCGGCTTGGATAACCCGAATTGGTATGTTTGCGGAACTAGGATCTGATCGCGGAGGATCCGCTACACCGGGAAGAGCCTGCGGAACGAGTGAAACAAAAAAACCAAAAACAATTCCGTACATATCCTTTGCGCTCCCTTCTTTCAATATTAGGCGACAGTACGCCACGATGAATACGCCAAGTGTAGCGAAGAAAAAAAGGCAAGCAATCCTATTGAGCCACCAATATCTGAAGATAAACGAAACAATCAGAACAAGGCAAAACATCAGAAGTCTGAATTTCCAACGGTGAACGTTCATATCTCGGACGACCACAAACCATTTCGAAATCGTGGCACGTGTGGAGGACTGTACTTGGTTGCTCGGTTGTGCCATAGCAATACGCCCAAATTATCCGACGATATAGGGAGTTTTCCGGCCAAAAGCGTTGCCATGTTACGCTGCCGGCTTCCTTTGTCAAGACGCGGGTCCGGCTTGGAGATAACGGGCTTCGGCACTGAAGTCGAGCTCGTCGGGCCATTCCAAGGCGCGGCCGTCGCGCGCGAAGGTAAAGTACGGATTGGCGCATGGAACCCGTTCAACGACCACTGCTCAAGAAGCAGTGGAACTCGGTGGCACTCGCTTTCCATGGAAACCGCTCCCTTGCGGTCGCGGCTCGGATCGAAATTTCCGCTTCCTTACCCTTGACGCTTCGCGTAAAGGGCAGGCGGGCGCGGCTCGGATCGGCGGGTGGAACACCTGAGCACTCGACAGCTCCATGTCTGTCGCGGTATTGATCGTGTTGGTCCGCGTAGGGGACGCTACGGCTGGCGAGTCAACCGTGGGCGGCGCTGTGCTCTGCCCACGGCTGTCCTATGGCAGGCTTTCAGCCTGCGAAGTTCGGGGCGTCAGGCCCATGACCCGACCTAAAGATGACCGCTCGTTGGCACTCGCGGTTCTGATCGTGAAGGTCCGAACAGCGAATATTCCGGACTCCACACCGTGAACGGTGTGGCTCAGGAAGCACTGCTCAAGAGTAGTGGCACGTGGTGGCACATGTTTATTTACCCCCACCCTGCTCTCCCCCCTTTTAGGGGAGAGGGAAAAACATGGTCACGCTGCGCGTGAGCCATGCCACGCGCCTGACCGCTCCATATCTGTCGCAGTTCTGACCCGGCAAGCCGGGTTTTGTTTTGTCGGGTCGACGACCCGACCCACGAAGATGGACCGCTCCATATCTGTCGCGGTTCTGATCATACCGTATTCCTCTCCCTCTCAGTCGCGGCTCTGATGGATGGAAAATTTTAATATCCGGCGGCGTGGCCGTCCTTGCGGGATTCGGAGGCGGCGAGGTAGAGGTCGCGGTCGGGGTCGTAGAGGATGGCTTGGTAGCCGCCGAAGGTGCCGGATTCGAAGCGGATTTGGTGGCCTTTGTTGGTGAGGGCGCGTTGGACTTCCATGGGGATTTCGGATTCGAGAGCGACCCATCCGCCGGTGGTCATTTGGCCGTTGAAGGGTTCGGAGGAGCCGTCGTGGTGGAAGCGTGGAGCGTCGCCGGCTTCTTGAAGATTCATTTGGAAATCGATCAGGTTGCATAGCACTTGGACGTGGCCTTGGGGTTGCATGTCGCCGCCCATGACGCCGAAGCTGAGCCAGGGTTTGTCATTTTTGGTGACGAAGCCGGGGATGATGGTGTGGAAGGGGCGCTTGTGGGGTTCGTAAGCGTTGGGGTGTTTGGGGTCGAGGTTGAAGCATTCGCCGCGATCTTGGAAGACGAAGCCGAGGCCGTCGGGGACGAGGCCTGAACCGAAGCCGCGGTAGTTGCTTTGGATGAGCGAGACCATCATGCGGTTTTTGTCGGCGACGGTGAGGTAAATAGTGTCACGTGATGGCGTTGGCTCGCCGGGGTCGATGCGTTTGGAGGCTTTTGTTGGATCCAGCAGTGATCGGCGTTTTACGGCGTAGTCTTTGGAGATGAGGGAACGGATTGGAATGGGGTTGAATTCCGGATCGAAGTAGAATTTCGCACGGTCTTCGAAGGCGATTTTTTTGGCTTCGATGAGGTGATGCAAGTATTCGGCGGAATTGTGGCCCATGGGGGTGAGATCGTAATATTCCAAGATGTTGAGGATTTGCAGGACGGCGATGCCTTGGCCGTTGGGGGGCAGCTCCCAGACGTCATATCCGCGGTAATTTGTGGAGACCGGATCGACCCAAGTGGAGTGGTGGTTGTTGAAATCTTTGGTGCGGAGGAAGCAGCCGACGCGAACGCAGAAGGAGTCCATCGTTTGGGTGAGTTCGCCGTCGTAGAAGGCGTCGCGGTCGCCTTTTGCAAGGATGTTGTAGGTTCGAGCGAGATCGGGGTTTCGGAAGAGGTCGCCTTTTTTTGGGGCTTCGCCGTTGGGAAGAAATGTGCGGGCGAAGTTGGGTTGATCCTTCAGGATTTTTGCGCCGCGACCCCAGTAATAGGCGATGAGTTCGGTGACGGGGAAGCCGTCTCGGGCGTAGGAGATTGCGGGGGCGAGGATGGTGGTCATGGGCAATTTGCCGAATTTGCGATGGAGTTCGAACCAGCCATCGACGCAGCCGGGGACGGTGATGGGGAGAGGACCGAAGGGTGGAATCTCCTTGAGTCCGCGATCTTTGAAGTATTCGAGGGAAAGGTTGTAGGGGCTTCGTCCGCTGGCGTTGAGGCCGTGGAGTTTCTCGGAGTGTGGGTCCCAAACGATAGCAAAGAGATCGCCGCCGATTCCGGAGCCGGTGGGTTCGACGAGTCCTAGGACGGCGTTTGCGGCAATGGCGGCGTCGACTGCGGTTCCACCTTGTTTGAGGATGTCGATGGCGACTTGAGTGGCGAGTGGGTGGCTGGTTGCGGCGATGCCGTTTCTTGCGATCACCTCGGAGCGGGTGGCGAAGGTGAGACCGGTGACTCTGTCGCCGGCGAACGAATGTAGCGAGGCGATGAGGAGAGTCGAAAGCACGGTAAGCGCGGGGCGATGGGGATTAGACATACAACTTTCTCCCAGTTTGGTTTTGCAAGACTGGGTTTGTACCGCAGGCGACGTTGAAACGGAAGGTCGGGGCGGCGCGAGGAGCCCCATCTTACTTTATCATCGATGGGCATAGGCGCGGTCATCGGCGGAGAGGAAACCGTTCTTGGGCCAGCCTAGAATTTTAGAGCAGTCTTGTCGCGTCGGTTGGCCTCGGAGAAACTTCGCGCTTCGGGACTCGCAATGGCCGTCGATGAATGCGACATTGGTGCGGTTTTGGTGTCGATAAGATTGGGCGCCCGCATGGACGGTCCCCTCGGCCACTCCACCATCCAGCGGCGCCCGCATAAATTTATTCGTCCCAGCGGCATATCCGCCGTCGCCGATCATGGCGGCCGAAGTTGCCCGGCGAACATGGGACATCAGAGCCGGTTCCTCTCCCATCCGATCATGTTCTCCTTCGTTTTCCCCCCGACCCAAGTAGGTCGTGTTGTAGTTGTAGCCGGTGAAAGGATCGCCTGAGGTCATGCTTGGGCCTTCGTACGATGGGCATTGTTGGACGGATTCGCCGGTGACATATTGCCAAATCAAACCCGGTCTAGAAGATCGCGTCGTGCCCCTAAAGTAAGTCGTCGTGTCCCAGGTGACCCAAGCGGAATTGGCATAATCGGTGTATTGAGAGATCGGAAAATGGTTATGAAAATCGTTGGTGTAGGCGTGGATGCCCATGGCTATTTGTCGCTGATTCGAAAGGCACGCAAGACTCTTCGCCTGTTGCCTGGCTTTGGGAAGCGCGGACCCAAGAATCGCCATCAGGACCGCGAGAATGGCCATCACGACCAGGAGTTCCAACAGGGTGAAGGCTCTGGGCCGTTTGACAATAAGATTCGTTGGCAAGATTCGCCCCACAAGCACGCTTACTCTTTCTCGCACGAGAATTCGATTCCGAGAGGACCGTCGAGAAACCTGACGAATTCGAGGAGGTCGAATTCTCGAATGTTCCCATCGCCATCAAAATCCGCGGATCGGCACATGCAGCCGGGGCGTGGTAGAAAATCGTCGCCGTAGCAATTCTGAAAGGATTGAAAATCGATTAAATCCACCACGCCGTCACGATTTCCGAAGTCACCTAAGGATGGAAATACATCCACCAGAGCATCCACTTCGCCTCCCGTGCTGGTCAAGTAGACGAATTGAATACAGGAAAAACCACTATATGCTAAATCAAATCCAGTGCCCCCCCCGGAGCACAAGTAAAGGTCCATTGCATCCGCGGCAGACATCCCGGCGAAGTCTTCGGCGGTCCATCTCGGGTCGACCGGCGTGGTAAACGTGGACTGGTAGTAGGATTCGTTTTCGATCACGTCCCAAGCGTCCTCGTCGCGCTGCCACCGATATGGATTGGTTGGGAAAAGCGAATCCGCAAAGGGCCCGTGTACAAATTCGTACCAATGTTGCGGGTGGGATCGGGGGTTTCCGATTCCGGTATCGCTGACGGCCACAGTGACCGGTTCGGAAAAGACCCCACCGGTCAAGTAATATTCCTCCATGTTGGTGTCGGGGGAGACAAAATCGCTTCCGGAGAAAAACGAATTTCCATGGACGATTAAATCGATGCCGAAGGGATTTCTCGGATGGTCCTCGACGGGTTCGCTGAACCGAACTTTGACGAAATCTTCGCGTCCTATCCGTCCGATGGTGACCAAAAGTTTTTGGCCCGTTGGACTCCTGTTGAAGGCGCCAGTGACCAGCGAAGCGTAATGGGTTTCACGAAACAAAGGGTCAAAAAAATCTGTGGAAGGCATGCTAAGGAGGCTATCGGGGTCGTTGTAATCACTCGATCGGTCGAAAACCGAACTGGCGTCCAACACCACATCCGCCCAAGGATTGGCTTGCCCGATGGCGCAAGTCGATCCGAGATTTGTCTGGAAACAAAAGACTATGACGGTAAGAACGGTCCGAGCCGCAGCGCGCGATTTCATGCCACGTCGGATTGGCGGAGCAAGCATCCGTACTCTTCTCCAAAAAGCAACCCAAGGATGTCCGCATGCCCTCATGGCTTGCAGGACCTACGATGTCGCAAGACAGCCACTCCCGAAACCGTCATGAGCACCATGACCAAACCCAAACCCACGGGCGAGGTGGCCGGTGCAACATCAACTGCGCGAAAGACATGCATGGTCGAAATCCCGAAGCTTTGCATATACAACTCGCCCCTCGTCGAGTTGTATGCCAGGGAGTAAAAGTTGGCGGTATCCACGGTGTCTGGATCGAAACGGCGCACCTCAGTCACATCCGCGATATCAGCCGGATCGCCGCCGCCAGACGCACCGGTCACTACCGACGCTTTTACTACAGCGGCGAAGTCGGTCTCATTCGAGCCACCGAAAAAGTCTCCACCGCCGACGAATAGATTCCCCTCAGAATCAAATCCAAGCGGTGCCGCGGAAAGGATGTCAACGACCAGAGTACCCTGGGTCACGAAGTTCAAGGCGGGCGACCCGCTTAGCACCGCCATCCAAGCCGCTACCGGAAAATACTTTGCTTCTCCCGTCTGGGTCGGGTCACTCGGGCCGGAAAAACCATTGCCCGTGTAGAGATTGCCGGCGGAATCAAACGTAATTCCACCGGCAAACCCCGTGGCCGTCACCAGTGTGGGATTCATGGGATTTTGCGGATCCGCACTCGTCGTATCCAGCAAAGTCACCGTGAATCCCGTCCCTCCGGAAAGCGCCAGCTTCTGATTGTCGAACCACTCGCCGTCAAAGTGCGAGGCCGTGAACCAAGTTCCCGTCAACGCGGGGAACGCAAAGACACCCACGAGACCCGCGTTATCGCCCACCGCGATTTTGGTGCCGTCCGGTGACACTCGCACAAACGCGGGAAAGGCCATTCCCCCCGCGTCGGGCAAAACGCCGAGCACTGTAAAGCTCCTCGAGCCCGAAGAGGTTTCGACGTGCACCTGATCATCCACCAAGAGAACAATCCGTCCGTCGTTTAGCACGTCGAATACATCGGCACCGGTTGGCAATGTGAACGACTCCACCCATTCGTACCGGCTAAACTCCGTCGCACCGGTACCTAGAACGACGGAGGTCCACAGCCAAGCTACCCCGACAGCAACGATGCGAACGGTTTGCAATAGGGGCTTTTTCCAGCTTCTTTCCCCTACTGCCGGTTCCGTTCGCGAACGTTGGAAGAAACATCGTCGAGCCATTCACACGCCTCCAGTCCTGCGGCCGTACAGTCTTAACGAATAGTTATTGTCGAAGTCGGCGCACAAAAAAACCCGGTGCCACACTATCGTTGGCGCCGGGTTCTTCATTGCGTTTTGACTTTTGGCCGCAAAAAGGCGAGGACGGAAGCGCGAAAATCCATCGCGCAAATCCTTGCCGCGGCCGAATGAAGCACCCTAACTCCGAAGGCACACCATCGACAACGCATTGCCCGGCAGGTTTTCTGGCTTACGGATCTTCCTACTGATCACGCCTTCTCCGCGAAGTACCGCCAAAACGTTTGCACGCTTCATCGATCTTCGCAAATGGCATCACGTGACGTTCGTCCCCGATCACAGCGGCGGGTCCGCGGTGGTATCGCACCACCTTCCCTATTGCCTGTCATTCAACAAGCACCGGCCAATGCACTCAAAAACCAGTTGTCAAAGAGCTTTGAATGTGGTGAGTTCACCTCATTCAGTAGCAACATGTTTACCACGGTTTTGAAAATCCGTCAAGGGATCAAGATGTGAAATTTTCTTCAATTTTGGCGTTGACGGAAATGGGGCGCTTCCGGTGCGGAGCCGACTCTTTTCGACCCAACCGCTCAGCACTCTTACGTTTTGCCTTGTCCGCTTCCGATACAAGGAATGGATGACACTGCCCAGATTAAGCAAAACGGAATGGAGTATTGTCGGCATAAACGGCGTCAGCCTGGCTGTATTCTCCGCGGTAGCCATCAAACACTTGAACCTCGAATTCATCCTTTATGTAGGAGTGGTTTCAGTTCTGTCTGGATTTATATTCTTCGCTCAGCCGAGGGTGAAATTCGGCACGGGGATACTGTGTGGACTTACCCTCTGGGGCATGTTGCACCTTGCCGGCGGAAACGTCCGGGTAAACGACAGTGTCCTCTATGGGTACCAGCTCATACCCGTGGTTCTGCGATATGACCAATTTGTCCACGCATTTGGTTTTGGCATCGCCACTCTGGTGTGCCATCATCTACTCTTGCCGACTCTTTCACCGGACAAGATTCCACGCGGGAGAATCGCCATCCTCACCGTGTTGATGGGCTGCGGACTTGGCGCCTTCAATGAAATCCTAGAATTTGTGGCAGTGAAAACGCTACCCGAGACCCATGTCGGCGGTTACGAGAACACGCTTTGGGATCTGGTGTTCAACCAATTGGGGGCCCTCATGGCCGTTGGGTGGCTCATGATTCGTCGGAAAGTCTACCCGTCGATCCCTAAGACCGCTCGGGAAATTCAGGGAAAGTAAGAATCTTCTTCGATCCAAAAAAAAGGCTCCCGCGCAGGAAATCATCCCCACGCGAGAGCCACAATTCCATTGCTTGTCCTTAATCCGGCAGGGCGACGATATCCATTAGGGCCCGGTACTTGTGAGCTTCCGCGTTGGACTGACCCAAGTGCTCCATGGCGCCCCAAGAACCGTACTCGTTCGGCGTCTGCGCGAAACTGTAGTGTGCAAACACGCCGCCGCCGGCATTGAACCAGGCTGTGAAGTACGATCTGTAGATGTCGTACATGCGTGGGTCACGATCGGCGGCCTGGAGTTTTTGGATCAGGGTCGTGTTGCTGACGTTCGCGCCGGTGGCAACAATGTGCTGCCCGCCTTCATAAGCGATCATCGGCTTGTTGTACTGATCGGCGACGACCTTGTTGGCCTGCATCCGCGAAATCGCCTGCGGCAGATAGGTCGCCACGGCAAGGTCAAGGATCTGTGCGGTGGTGATGGTATTCACCTGCCCGCTGGTTACGATGCTGTCGGCCAGACCGTTTCCGAAGTATGGCGCGATAGCCAAGGCATCAAAGTCGACGTTCAGCGGGTTGATTGGCACGCCGTTGATACTCGGCTGGCGGAAGGCGTCGATCAATTGCGACGCCACGTTGGCACTCGCGGCCTGACCCGCGAGCACTTTTACCACACGGGTGCGATCCACGCCGAATTCGTCCTCGAAAATCTTGAAAATTTCCGCGGAGCGTTTGGCCACGTAGCGACGTCCCGCCAGCGTGCTGTCCGGTCCAAGCCCAAGGGCCAATCCTTGATCGCGGACGTACGTGGTCTGTTCAAACATGCCGTTCCACAGCTCATTCGAATACTCCACGTAGACTTTGCGTTGCGGGGACAAGTCGCGTTTTACCTGCCGAGCAAGCTCGGTGATAAACCCATTGTCCGCACGGTGCGGGATGGTCAACCACGGGTCCGCGCCGACCGTATTCGAGAGTTGGATCGCGTAGTCGAACGAAGCCCCTTTCGGACCGGCTTGGGATACATGATCCGTGCCTACCCGATCACTCCAGGTGACCAGCCGATCGTTTCCGTTGGTACGAATCCATTCCATGAATCGGATGACACCGAAACCGGTGAGTTTACTGACGAACGGCGGGTAGAACGGTTGGGTCATGTATGTGCCGACATATCCTGGCATGATCACCCGGATGTTGCGCACCGGGTCCGTCCGGTCTGACCGCGTGATCCGAAGCTGCATCCCCGACGTGGTCGGGGTTGTCACCGTAAACGTATACGTATTCTCCCCGCCGGTTTGATTGAACGTACCGTTGGCATTGCTGGCGAGGGTGATGGTTCCATTCCCGG
>JBBTCX010000347.1:0-6931 GCA_038043045.1 Planctomycetota bacterium
CGGCTTCCAACCCCCGTGGCCGAATGAACTCTGCGCTGATGGGCGACACGACGCGTTCCTGTATTGACTGTTGACGGCTGAGATTTCGTCCCTCGGCCATTCGCGGAACTACGTATTGATCTCCGGCGCGAGAACAGGTAGCCAAGACAGCCAAGAGCAATACGTTTTTCAAAAGGCGTTTACAGTGGGACGGGGGTGAGTGAATCTAGGCACTTTCTTCGTGATTTCACACAGTTCGCAGGTGTCAGAGCGTCGTACGGACCCTATTCCGATAATCGGCCCGTTTTTCGTTGTAGAATGAGCTAATTCGGCGTTCTTTTGGGCGAATTGTGGAACGGAAGTTGCATGTAATCTCTTTACGAGGGTGCGTCGATGACCGAACTGACCATTTTGGGGCGGGGGGGTCAAGGCGGGGTAACACTCGCCAAGTTGATCGCCGCTGCATACTTCCGGCGAGGCAAGTTTGTTCAAGCCTTTGGAGTGTATGCCGCCGAGCGTTCAGGAGCGCCCCTTCAAGCCTACGTTCGTATCGACGACGCCGAAATCACCAACCATAATCAGGTGCGACACCCAAATCACGTTGCTGTGTTGGACCGGACGCTCATCGCGCCGCAGGTCGTGGTAGGGCAGAAGCCCGGTGGTTGGCTGATTCTCAACAGCCCGAATCCGCCTGAGGCCTTTTCGGGGATGCTTCCCGGGCGACGGGTTGCAACGGTGGATGCGACGGGCATCGCTCTGGCCAACGGTTTAGGCACACGCACCCTTCCGATCGTGAATACCACCATGCTCGGGGCGGTATTGGCCGTTTTGGGGCTGGTGGTGGAGGACGTGCAGGTAGCGCTTGGTGAGGTGAAATTAGCTGGAGCAAACGTTTCGGCCGCTATGGCGGCGTTCGAAGGAGTGAGAGCCGCGACGCTGTCTGGCGAGGCCACAGCAGTCGCGGGGCGGACCCGTGAATCGCCCACCATGAGCCTCTTCGACGACACGGTGGGTGCGACGCCGACGCTAACCACTGGGACGTGGGCGTCGCAACGTCCCCACCGACAGACCCTCACTCCGCCGTGCAATCACGGTTGCCCGGCTGGCAACGATGTTCGCGGTTTTGTCAGTGCCACGGCAAGGGGGGAGTATGACGAAGCTCTTCGCTTACTTCTTGAGACTTCGCCTTTTCCCGCGGTATGCGGAAGGGTGTGTCCCGCTCCTTGCACAGAGGCCTGCAACCGCGGAGACTTTGACGAACCGATTCAGGTACGCGAACTCGAGCGATACGCCGCCGAACATGGGATCCGACCCAGGACCAAGGCTCCTTGGCGTTCACAGCGAATCGCGATCATCGGTTCCGGACCGGCCGGTCTAAGCGCTACCTACCATTTGGCAAAACTCGGTTATCTCGTGACAGTGTTCGAGGCCAACGATGAACTCGGAGGCGTGCTACGAACGGGAATTCCGGCCTATCGACTTCCGCGGGACGTGCTCGATAGTGAAATCGGCTACATTCTCGATCAGGGCGTCATTGCGCACACTGGGGTACGAGTTAACCGAAGGAAGCTGCACCAAATCACGCAAGAGTTTGATGCGGTTTTTGTGGCCACCGGATTGCAGCATTCCCAGTCCATCGACTTGAGCGACGGCAAGGCGACTTTACAACAGGGAATCGACTTCTTAAATCAAGTTCGCCGGTGTCCCGTGTCCATGAACGGCCAACACGTCGTCGTCATCGGCGGCGGCAATACGGCCCTAGATGCGGCGAGGTCCGCGCGGAGGCTGGGTGCGAATGTTCGAATCGTATACCGTCGCACTCGCGAACAAATGCCCGCCATCCGTGAAGAAGTTGAAGAGGCTCTTGAAGAGGGTGTCGTCTTGGATGAGCTTTTGAGTCCCCTGCGACTCTGGCATGACGGCGTGGGGGCTCTGCTTACCTGCGTGCGCATGCGTCTGGCCGATGCTGATGAGTCCGGACGACCCCGACCCGTGCCCGAGGAAACCGAAGATGCCTTTATAGACCTCCGCTACGACCGGGCGATTCTGGCTTTGGGACAATCCGCCGATCTGTCCATACTCTTGGAAGGTTCTGAGGTGCGGGATGGACAGGCCTTGGTTGGGCTTACTGGATCGCCTGTGTTCGCGGGAGGTGATTTCGCGACCAGCGAAGGGACGGTGGCCGCGGCCATCGGCAGCGGTCGCCGGGCGGCTTGGCACATCCACCGCACACTGACCGGGGACGACTTGTTTCCTCCTCTTCCGGAACCGATCGCGGGTCCGGAAGTGATCATCAATCATGTGTTCCCCCATGCTCCTGCCGCACACGGGATGGTGCTACCGCCGGGTGAGCGGCGCCGCTCGTTCGCCGAAGTGAGGATCGGGTTTTCCGATGGCTTTGAGAAAACCGTTGCCAGGTCCGAGGCCCAGCGATGTTTTAGTTGCGGCATGTGCAACGAATGTGATCGCTGTATGGAACACTGTCCCGAGGGAATCCTCGTTCGCGACGGAAAAGGTTACCGATTCGATTACGATTATTGCAAGGGCTGCGGCCTGTGCGCGGCGCAATGTCCGCGTGGAGTGATTTACATGGCGGAACTGTAGGTGTAGACCCAATGGCTCCGCGCAGCAGAACGGTATCGTGCAAAGTCTGTGCAGAGTGTTGTCTGCAACCCTAGAATTCTGAAGAGGTGGAACGGTTCTTGCTGGGTGATTCTCCATAGACGGCGCATGAAAGAGGTGCCTGATGGCACGTACATTGGTATCCGGTAATTACGCGGCGGGACGAACGCTGGCTTTGGCCGGTGAGGCCAACCGCTTCGCCCGTGGATGCTGCGGGGGGGCGTATCCGATCACCCCGCAGACGGAGATCATCGAATACCTCCGCTCTCATATCTTCAGAAAGGGCCGCATCGTACCCGTTGAATCAGAACACAGCGCGATGGGCGTATGCATCGGTGCGTCCCTGGCAGGCGCTCGAGCCTTCACGGCCAGTTCCTCCAACGGACTGGCCTACATGACGGAAAACGTGTTCGCCGCAGGATATTACCGTCTGCCCATTGTCATGATCGCCGTGAACCGTACGCTCGGTCCACCGTGGAACATCTGGGTAGATCAGGGTGACAGTCTTGCTTTGCGCGACGCCGCTTGGTTGCAGTTCTACACCGAATCGCATCAGGACTTGGTGGATACGATTCTGCTGGCGTTCCGCGTGGCCGAGGATCGAGACATCTTGTTGCCTGCGATGGTGGCCATGGACGGCTTCGTCACTTCGCACACGCAAATGGTCTGTGATTTGCCGGAGCAGGATCAGGTCGATCTCTTTTTGCCTCTTTGCGACGTACCCCACCAACTCCGCGTCGATCATCCGGCCACGGTCGGGGGTCTGACTTGGCCGAAAGAAACCGAATATCAACGCCGAGAAATACAGAAAGCCATGGAACGTGTACCCGGGGTGCTCGCTTCGGCGATCGACAAGTTCGAGGAAGATTTCGGACGACGACCGGCGGGCGCCTGCACGGCCTATCCGGACACGCGTGCGGAGACGGTGCTGATTGCCTGTAACACAATGTGTCGAACGGCGCGGCGCGTAGTGGATGAGCGACGGGCGCGCGGAGAGAACGTCGGCATGATCCAGTGTAAACTCTTCCGACCGTTTCCAAGAAGAGAATTGTCGGCGTTGCTACGTGCCGCGAAGCGTGTCGGGGTTCTGGATCGCAACCATTCACCCGGTTCGGGTGGGATTTTTGGTACGGAGGTGGCCGCGACGCTCCAGGGGCGGTCCGACGTTCTTGTCCAGGACTATGTTGTCGGTCTGGGCGGCGGCGACGTGACTCCCGCTGTCATTGACGGCATCTTTGACGAACTGGCCGGCCGGTCTCATTCGGATGAACCTATCTGGACGGAGGTAGCCGCATGAGTCTTTTTTGCGAACCGGCGAGTAAAACACTTCGCGAGCCGCTACTGCGACCGGGGAACACGAACTGTGCCGGCTGCGGAATGTCCCTGGGCCTGCAGTGGTTGGGTGAGGCTCTCGACGGACGAATGCCCTATGTGGTCATTCCCGCGTGCTGCGGGATCGTGACCGCCGGGGCATTTCCCACTTCGGCGTATGCGGCGCCGACCGTAGCGAGCACGTTTGCCAGCGCCGCGGCGGTGGCCACGGGACTTACTACGATCGCGGAGCTCAACGAAGAGACACACCCTGTCATCTGCTGGACCGGCGATGGCGGAACGTACGACATCGGAGTGGCCACGCTGTCGGCGGCGGCCGAGCGAAACGAAAACATCTTGTACTTTTGCTACGACAATGAAATCTACGGAAACACTGGAGGACAGCGGAGCAGCGCAACGCCCGCCGGCGTGTACACCACCACCACGCCGGAAGGGAAGGTGGAACGAAAAAAGGACATGATGGCCATCATGGCGGCCCACCGGATCCCGTATGCCGCCACGCTTTCTTTAGCGCATCGCGAGGATTTTCTGCGCAAGATCCGGACGGCCTTGAACCTGTCCGGGTTTCGCTTCTTGCTCATGCTCTCCCCTTGCCCGACGGGATGGAAGTCGGAGCCGGCGGAAGGCGTAGACTTGGTCCGGTTCGCGGTGCAGTGCGGGTTGTTTCCCCTGTTTGAAATCTATGACGGCGTTCGCTACCGCATCAATGTCAGGCCCGATGAGACGCTCGTGGAGGACTATATCAGTCGTCAGCGCCGATTCACCGCCGTGGCGGCTGATGCCAACATGCTCAGAATTGGAATCGCGGAACAATGGGGTCGCCTGGAAGCCCTGGAGCGAATGTTCCCTGCCGAGGTACAGGATGAGCTTTGAGTTGGATTTGTGAAGGGAGAATCATCATGAGATTTGAGGCCATGTTAAAAGAGAAGGGCATGCCATTCCAGAGATCGGTCCATCCGTCCGCTTATACATCTCAGGGATTGGCTGCCCTGGAGCACGTTTCAGGTTACCACGTCGCCAAACCGGTGATCGTGAAGGGACGGAAGGAATTTGCCATGTGCGTGGTTTCGGCCTGCGACCGTGTGGATTTGAGCCGAATCGCAGAGTTACTTCACGAGCCCCAAGTTCGGTTGGCGACGGAAACGGAGATGGCGAACCTCTTCTGGGATTGCGAACTTGGAGCAGAGCCGCCGGTCGGTTCGATATGGGGGCTGAAGACGATCCTCGACGAACCGTTGCACGGCGACGAGTATTTGGTCATGCAATCCGGACGGCACACGGACTCGGTGCGCCTGCGTCGCGAAGATTACGAGCGGCTCTGCGATCCGGTCGTCGCGACGATTTCGTTGCAATGACCCCAGTCTTAGGAAGGGAGGTGACAACAAATGACCCTGCGTACTATCCATCTTTTATTTGTGCTGGTGGTGATGATGTCCGCCGATCTGTTTGGAGCTTGGGCAGTGCACGAGCACTATCTCCGAGGCAATTTCGTATTGCTCTTGCTGGGGATTTTTAGCTTTCTGGCCGGTTTCGGGGCGATCGCGTATGGCATCTGGTTCGTGCGCAAGCTGGATCGGGCTCGCATTGAATAGCGAGAAATATGACCCTTTAGGGTAAGGATATCCTGTGTTATGTAAACCCGGTGCTTCTGTCATGCCTTATCATGCAGGAATGCCGCAAGGGACAAGGGGAGCATTGCGCGGAAAAAGAGGAATGTCGTGTTACGCGGCTTCTTCAGTTCGTCGACTGCGTTTTTCGGTTGCAATTTTTTTCTTGTGAATGCAACACGTTCAATCGTGGCTCGACCTTCCGGTCGCGATCGGTGCCGAATATTTGGTCCGCATCGGCATCGGCAACTACAACGTCGACGGGTTGCTCAAACTTCCCGACCTTATGGACTGGCTCAATCGCCTGGCCGGTCCCTGTATCTCAGATTCGTGCCAGCCACCGCGGTATCGCGTGCCTTGTCGCAAGTGGATCGATTTCGATGCGGATGAAGATGTGGATCTTCGAGACTTCAGCATTTTCCAAAGTGAATCGGACGGATGAAACGCGACGATCAGTCGGATATCGCAAAGAAACCACATGTCTAACGATGTGGAGAGGTGATCATGAAACACCCTTTCGACGAATCAAAAAGGAGGACGACAAAAATGAGGTGGAAAGTGAAATACTTATTTGGACTGGGGACTTGCCTTTGGGCAGTGAGCTTTGTGCCCGACGCGGCGCGCGGTGCCATAATCATGGGCACAGCCTTTACCTACCAGGGGCAGCTTAAGAATGACGGCGTTCCGCTGAACGGCGCCGCGGACTTTCGCTTTACGCTTTGGAACGACGCCGTAGGCGGAGTGCCCATCGGCGTGAGCCAATTCCGCAACAATCATGCCGTAACCGCCGGTCTTTTCGCCGTCGAACTCGACTTCGGGCAAAGCGCCTTCGACGGTAGCTCGCGCTGGCTCGAAATCGCGGTACGCGTTCCGCCGGGGGCTGGGGATTACACACCTATTAATCCTCGCCAACCGATGTCGCCCACGCCTTATGCGCTGTTCGCGCTTAGCGCGGCCAGTTTGCAATTGCCGTTTGCGGGCTCTGCCAATAGCCCTTCAAACGCCGTGGACGTTACCAATGCGGGTATTGGAAAGGCGGCGGCGTTCGCTACCACGAGTGGGTCCAACCATGTCGCAACCGTGGAAGGTCTGCAAGGCGGCCTAGGTCAGTGCGGGCACTTCCACATCTCCAATCCCGCCAACACCGAAGAAGCCATGGCCGCTTCCAGCGTCGGCTCCGGCGCTGCGGTGCTGGGTTTTGCCACGGGAAGCGGGCCCGCCGGCGAGTTTCAGATCACCAGCGCTTCCAATGCATCGAATGCGCTGATTGCCTCCACAAGCGGCACCGGTCGCGTGGCATCGTTTACCAGCAACAACACCGCGAGCAACAGTCCGACGGTCTACGCTGAGCAGAAAGGCCTGGGTCGCGGGGGGCATTTTCGAATTACCAA
>JBBTCX010000348.1:0-7388 GCA_038043045.1 Planctomycetota bacterium
TCCTTGACGCTCAATATGTCGAAAACTATTGCCATTGCGCCTGCGCTGGTTGAACTCCGTCGAGTGACTTCGGATTGGGGTCAAGGCCCTTCGGACGCGGCGTTTGAGGAAGGGACGGGTGCTCTTGCAGCGATAGGTGACGCCACCTGGCAGCATACTTTTTTCAATACCCAATTCTGGACAAATGAGGGCGGAGATTATTCCGCCACGCTGAGTGCTTCGCAGGTCATCGGGGGCCTGGGTTTTTACACATGGGGATCTACGCCTCAAATGGTCGCCGACGTTCAAGAGTGGCTCATCACTCCGGCCAACAACTTCGGTTGGATTCTGGTGGGCGACGAAAAGAGCCCAGGCACGGCCCGACGATTCGACACCAGAGAGATAAACATTCCAGCGTTTCTCCCCCAACTCATGATTGACTTTACCACACCGGTCGCACCGGCGGTGTCACCCTCCGGTCTAGTCGTTATGGCCGCACTATTGACGATGATGACCGGGCTGGTTCTCGTTCGGACGTAACTCTTCAGCCGCTTGCGGAGGTTTTTTCAGGTAGTGGCGGCAGTTTTCCGGTTTGGAGGTAGATACGTAAGGCGGCAGTGATGGTCTTCGTGGGGTCGAGGCCGCGGAGGCGGAGGGTTCGATAGACGTTCATCAGAACGGCCTGGGTGGCGGCGCCCTGCTCGGAGCGATTCGATTGGCTGTTCTTGCGCAGGCGCTTGGCGATGCGTAGCGTGTCGGCATCTTTATAGATCGGCGTGTCGTTTTCGCGCTGCCACTGAGCCTGTTCGGCGATCTGTTCGTACCAGTCGGCCAGCACGGTGCCCAATCGCTGCCAGGCATCGACCAGGCCACCGGGCGTGATCTTCGTTTGCAGGTGATGGGAGAGAATGTCGATCACCTGAGCGATGGTGAACCCCAAACCATAGTGAAACAAACTGGTTAATGAAACTACAGAGTGTCCCAGCGTGGCACCCGGCATGGCGTCGGGCACCACCGGCTCGACGTCCTTCTTGCAGTGAGGACAGCAATCCCGGTGGATCGCGGCGAGATCAAGGAGTCGGGAACACTCGACCTCAGCTTCGCTAGGCGTGCGTTCCGCTGCGTAATGTACGCATCCTGCTCGGCGATGCGTTTGGCCAGGCACCATCAGCATCAGCGTGACGGCCTCGGAACCACGCCGCGTCGGTTGTCGCGCCTGCGTCTGGTCCAGTTCGCCGCGCAGCGCCGCAGCCAGCAGCGGATCCGTGCTCTGCGAATTCGGTGCCACACGCCTGACATACCGGGCGGCCGATGAGGGCGCAAGTTACCCAGTTTAACATCCCGCGAAATCGCAGATTGCAGACGGCTGAGGAGTTATTTTATAAGAATGACGCACTGAGAATCGCGTGTGTTCCGACTGTGGTGAAGGCCCAGTGTCTTTGTGAGGCGCGAGTGGATCGGGGGTTGTGGGGAGGACTGAAGTAGGGACAATAATCCGCGCGCGAATTGGGTTGAACGAACAAAAAAAGGAAGAAAGTATGGCACTATATCTCATTGGGCTGATGGCGACGGCGAGTCTTTTTACTTTCGCCGATTCGGCAGGGGTTACGAAAGTGGCCGTGGTCAATATTCCGGTCGTTTCGGATCAGTACAAACGAACGGCTGATTTGGAGACGCATTTTGATGGGTTGCGGGTCAAGTTCCAGCAGCAGCGGGATTCGCAAAAGGAGAAGCTCGAGCGGATGGCCAAGTCGGCGCAAGAGGAACTCAAGCCCGGAACGGATGAATTCCGCGAGCGATTGAAGCAGCTTGCAGTGATGGAAGCGGAAATGAAATGGTTCGTCGAAACCGAAGGGCGTAAGATTGAGGATGGGTTAAAGGGATCCCTTCGGAGCATTTTTGAAGACATCCAAGTCGTGGTTCGACAGGTGGCTGAGGAAAAGGGAATGGACGTGGTGTTGGCTGCGGATCGCCTGCCGGACAGTTTGCCCGATTCGCCGACGCAACTTCGTCAGCAGATCATCCTTCAGAAGGTATTGTATTGGAGTCCAAAGGTGGACATTACTGCGGATGTGGTCGCGCGGTTGAATACGCTGTACGAAACGCAGGAGGCGGCCAAGGCTCCTGCTCAGGCAGCGCAACCTGATGCACAGAAGCCCAAGAAACCCGATTCGGCTCCGCCCGCGAAGCCCGGCGGAAAACCATGAACCCGGCGTTTCGATTGGAGGCACTCGCGGCCATTGTTGAAGGTCACGTTCGCGGCGATGCAACGGTCGTTGTTTCCGGCGTGGCGGATGTGGCCGAGGCGAAGGCGAATGAGATTACGTTTGTCTCCAATCCGAAATACGCCAAAAAACTCGCAGAAAGCAAAGCCGGCGCGGTTTTAGTCCCCGCTGGTTTTGGACCGACGGCGATGCCGGCGATTCTTTGTGCGCGAATGGATCGGTCGGTGGCGGAATTGCTCGGCGCGTTTTTGGAATCAAGGCCGCCATCGCACCAAGTGGATGCGACGGCAGTAGTTCATCCTTCGGCCAAACTTGGCGCGGATGTTTCGATTGGGCCACATGCGGTCATTGAGGCAGACGCCGAGATTGGCGCTAGAACGGTTCTTCATGGCGGGGTGTACGTCGGGCACGGCACTCGAATCGGAGAAGATTGTGTTCTTTGGCCGAACGTCGTGGTGAGAAATGGTTGCGTGTTGGGACATCGGGTGATCCTTCACCCATGCTCGGTGATCGGCGCGGATGGATTCGGGTATTACTTTGAAATCGGTCGACACAACAAGATTCCACACGCCGGCGGAGTTGTTTTGGGCGACGACGTGGAGATCGGGGCGTGCTCGTGCATCGATCGTTCCAAGTTTGGAAACACGGTCGTCGGCAACGGTGTGAAGATTGATAATCTCGTGCAAATCGCCCATAATGTCCGCATTGGCGAGCACACCGTGATCGCCGGTCAAACAGGGATCGCCGGTAGCACGCGGATCGGCGCGTATTGCGTTTTCGGCGGGCGTGCGGGCTCGGTGGACAATACCGAAATCGGGGATCGAACGGTGGTTGCAGCCTGCTCCGTCGTTTCCGGTTTGGTGGAGGGCGGTAGGACGGTGTCCGGGTATCCGGCCCAGGACCATCGTAAGGAATTGAAGTCGACGGCGGCGTTGCGACGCCTTCCGGACTTTTTTGAACAACTGCGCGATTTGCAAGCGCGAGTGGAACGAATTGAAACATCAACAGACCATCGCCCATGATGTTCAGCTTGAAGGGCGCGGTCTATTCACAGGACAACGCGTCACGATGTCGGTGCGTCCTGGTGCTCCCCATACGGGGATTTGGTTCATTCGAACGGATCAAGCGCCACCGGTGCGAATTGCCGCTCATGTTCAAAACGTCTCCAAGCGGGCGAGACGAACCTCATTGAAGAATGGGACGTTTGCGATCGAGACCGTGGAGCATTGCCTCAGCGCGTGCGCCGGACTTGGGATTGACAACCTGGAAATTGAACTGACCGGGGGAGAACTTCCTTCAGGCGACGGAAGCAGTCTGCCATTCGTCGAGAGTCTTCGAAACGCGGGCATTCAAGAGCAAGAGGCCGATCGAAAGTGTTATCTGATTGACGACATGGTGCGGGTGGTGGATGGAGACTGCGAGCTGATCGCGCTGCCTCCGCTGGATCCGAATTCGGAAGTGTTGGAAATCGCGTACGATCTTGACTATGGCGTCGGGACTATCATCGGGCGGCAGACGTATCGAGTGGGCATCACTCCGGAAAGCTTTGAGGCGAACATTGCTCCGGCGCGGACGTTTGTCTTGGAGCGCGAGGCGGAGGAACTTCGCGCGGCTGGGTTGGGAACGCATCTCACCCATGATGACATTCTTGTTTTTGGTCGAGAGGGGCCGATCGGAAACAAGCTTCGTTTCCCGGATGAATGCGTGCGCCACAAAATATTGGATTTGCTGGGTGATTTGATGTTGCTCGGTCAGTTTCTGATCGGGCGGGTCATCGCGCGAAAGAGCGGGCACTCGTTGAATCACGCATTGGTGCGGGCGCTGTTGGAGCGGCAGGAGGAGCGGGACCGGGCGTCGTTTTTGGTGAAGGCGCCGGCGGTCGACATTCATCGGGTGCAGCGTATTCTCCCGCATCGCTACCCGTTTCTGATGGTCGATCGCATTTTGGAAATCGAAGGCACGAAGCGATTGGTGGGTCTCAAAAACGTCACCATCAATGAACCGTATTTCATGGGACATTATCCGGGCGATCCGATCATGCCGGGTGTGCTGGTGATCGAGGCGTTGGCGCAAGTGGGCGGCATTCTGTTGAGTCAAGAATTGGAGCACAAGGGGAAAGTGGCCGTGCTTCTGAGCTTGGACAAAGTGAAATTCCGTCGGGCAGTTCGGCCTGGGGATCAGTTGATCTTGGAGGCGGAGGCGTTGCGCGTTCGGTCATCGTCGGGTCATATTCGGGGTCGAGCGCGCGTCGGGAATGAACTCGTCGCGGAGGGCGAGATTAAGTTTATTCTGACCGATGCGGAATCCCATGGTTAGGCGGGGCGAAAAGAAAGGTCGTCGATCGTGAACATTCATCCAACAGCGATCGTGGAGCGCGGCGCGGAGCTCGGACGAAACGTGGAGATCGGCGCGTTTGGTTTCGTCGGTCCGCACGTGGTGATCGGCGATGGGTGTCGCATTCATCATCATGCCACACTGGAGGGTTACACGACGCTCGGAGAGGGATGCGAGGTTTTTCCACAGGCGGTGCTTGGCACACAACCGCAAGATGTCAAGTTTCACGGCGAAAGAACGACCTTGCAGATCGGTCGGAACAACATCTTTCGCGAGATGGTGACGGCCCACCCGGGGACGGAAAACGGAGGTGGAATCACCGAAGTCGGCGATCGGAATCTGTTTTTGATCGGCGTGCATATTGCCCATGATTGCCACATCGGAAACAACTGCATTCTTGCGAACTATGTGCAGTTCGCGGGACATGTGCGAGTCGAGGACAACGTCAACATGGGTGGTCACAGCGCGGTGCATCACTTCGTGACCATCGGCAAACATGCATTCATCGGGGGAATGACTCGCGTCGCGGCGGATGTACCGCCGTTCATGGTCGTCGTCGCGGCTCGGGGGAGTCGATCGGAAGTGCGCATGGTCAACGGGGTCGGCTTAAAGCGAAGCGGATATGGTCAGGAGGATATTGAGGCGCTGAAGGATGCCTTCATGAAGCTGTATTCTCGACGGGCACGGTCCACCGGAACGGCCATGAGCGATCGAGTGCAATCGCTTTTGGAGGGTCAAAACGGGAATCCCCATGTCCGGTATCTGTGTGAATCGTTAGTGCGTAGTTTCGCACACGGGCGACATGGCCGATATTTGGAGTCGTTACGTCCTGATCCCGTGCATCGCAAGACGTGGCGCGTGGCCGATGAGGAAAAAGTGTCTGTCACTGTCATTGGTCAAGGAAAAGTCCAGCAAGCCCGGGTGAATGATGCGAATCCGGCGAAGGAGCTGTTTCAACTCACCGCGATGGCTGATCCGGGATGGACGTTTTCAGGATGGAACGGCCAGGGGTTGGAGGTTGACCGGTCGGTAACGATCGTGGTGAACGGGCAGCGGGCTTTGACGGCGACGTTTGCACGGGTGTGAAAATCGAAGGAGGCGACGGGCGCTTGGTCGACGCCCGCCGCCTCCACACATGGACACTGTTTCGTTAAGTCAAGGGCAAGGCGACGGGCAAATGACCTCGCCGGCGTGGGCGCTCAGCACGGAAACCACGTCATCGACGTCCACGCGACCGTCGCCGCCGTTGCAAGGATAGATGTCGGCGTTGGGACACTCCGCGGGGTTGGCGTAGGCTGCCATTACACAAACGACGTCATCCACATCGACCCAACCGCTGAAGTCGAGGTCGCCGAAAGGAATGGCACCAGAGACAAAGACACACGCCCCCGTGTCGGGATTACACATGTCCAGCGTGCAATCCTGTCCGTCGTCGCAAACGGAAGAATCGCATTCGCATTCATCGGGCACGTTGTTGGCGTTGGCGTCGTTGCTTTCGCCGGTGCCGATATCGCATTCATCGGGCACGTTGTTGGCGTTGCAATCCTCGCTTGAACCGCCGGAGATTTCATCTCCGTCGTCCACAAAATTCCCGTTGCAATCATGGAGGTCCAAGGCCGGTCGATAATTTGACACCGTCGCCGCCGACAGATTGATCGTACGGGCGTTGTCCGCCGAGTTTGCCATCCCTTCAGCGACACCGGTTGGCACACCGTCATAAAGCACAGCGGGATTCGAAAAGTGCGGCACACGCGTTCCCGGAGCATAAGCCATGATCGTACGCCACTGATAACCGCTGAGACCGGTGAATCGATGACCATACGAATGGCTGTATTGTCCGGGAGGCGTGGGATTTGCGCGGTCGTGGGCGCAACCCATATTGTGGCCTAGTTCATGGGCAAAGGTCATTGCGCCGCAACTGAAGTCGACGACGCTGAAGGCTCGCGATTCGCCGTAGTTCATCCAAGCAATTCCGCAATAATCAAAGTTGTTGACCAAGAGGCTGACCATATCCGCGTGGAAGGTTTCGCGCAAAGTATGTGCATTGTCCAAGTATCCATCGCCCACCGTCGTGAGTCGAGACAGATCCATGTTGGCGCTTCCGGACTCTGTGTAGCCGATTTCGCCGGCGTAGACGAGTCGAAGTCGGGCGTTAACCAGACTGTTGGCGTAGGCCGCATTCGCTTCCGCAACGAAAAGTGCGGCCACGGCATTCATGGGGTCGGTACCACCAGCCGCCGCGCGGGCTTGTGCGGTGTAGAGAACCATGACGTCGACAGTGGCCTGCCCTGGAGGTGGATCGCCCGCGGACCCGTCCACCGCGCGGACCTGAGCGACTGCGGGAGACAACTGCCGGCGGTTGGAGCCGCAGGGTGCCAAGCCCGCGTCATTCACATGCCGAATAACGTTGATTCCAGAAGCCAGCGATCGGATTTCGAAGTTTCCTTTCGACGGAACGTGAACATCGATCACCACGGCATCACCCTCTCGAACAAGAACGAAGCTCCCGCCTGGTTCCTGGGCGAGGTTCCCGAAAGCGGTGTATCGTTCGGGCGTGCGATTTTCCTTCCGAGTGATCACACCGTCCACGTTTACGTCGTCGAAGAGATTCAAAGAAAGTGTATCGCCCGGACGCGTGGTTTGGCTGGACAATCGATTGAGCTGGACAGAGGCCAAACGCGTTCGGCGCGACGCCGGATCATACGGCAAGCTGGTTTGAAAACCCGTCGGCGGGTTGGCAAAGAGCTTTCGATCGACGGTGGGCTCACGTTGCGCCAAAGACGACGCATTACCACCCAACACGCCCGCATAGAGCGCGAGAATCACCGCCAGGCGGCGGTACCCTAGGTA
>JBBTCX010000349.1:0-10545 GCA_038043045.1 Planctomycetota bacterium
GATAGCGGAGGCGGTTTTGCGTGGAGTGTCAGTACCGGTCATTGCGTCGAGCGCGAATCGTGCCGGGGCTGCACCACCACAAACGGGAGTAGAAGCGAAACGGAATCTGGATGGACAAGTGGACCTTTTGATCGATGCGGGTCATACGAGGTTTGCAAAGGCGTCGACGATTGTGCGAGTTACGAATCGATCCTACGAAGTGTTGCGTGAGGGCGTGTTGGACGCTCGGATCATTGAACGGATGGCGATTTTGAGGATTCTCTTTGTGTGTACCGGGAATACGTGTCGAAGTCCGATGGCCGCCGGACTTGCCCGGAAGATGTTGGCCGGAAGAATTGGATGCGCGGTGGTAGACCTTCCGGTTCGGGGTGTACTCGTTGAATCCGCGGGGACGAGCGGCGGAGTGGGTCGTGCTTCGACGGAAGCGGTTGCGGCGATGGAGCGACGTGGGGTCGATCTCTCTGATCATTCTTCGAGTTCGCTTAAAGTTGAGATGCTGCAGCAATCGGATTATGTTTTTGCCATGACTCGATCGCACCGTGAGACCGCGTTGGCGATGGTGCCGTCGGCGGCGGATCGGATACATTTGTTGATCGACGAGGAGGACATCCAAGACCCGATGGGAAGCAGTATCCAAGAGTATGATGTCTGTGCGGAAAAGATTGCGAAGGGGTTGGAAAAAAGAATGCGGGAGATAACCCTATGAAAGTAGCGTTGGCGAGTGATCACCGCGGATTCCAAGCCAAGGAACACGTCAAGAGCTATTTGCAAAAAGCCGGACATTCGGTGACGGATTTCGGTTGTGAAAGTCCGGCGAGTTGCGATTACCCCGATATGGGGCTGATCGGGGCGGCGTCGATTGCAAAAGGTCAGTGTGATCGGGGAATTTTTTTCTGCGGAACGGGCATTGGAATGTCCATGACGGCGAACAAGGTTCGGGGAATCCGAGCGGCACTTTGTCATGACGAACTCACGGCGGAGTTGGCCCGGAGGCACAACGACTCGAACGTGCTTTGTCTTCCGGCGGACCTGCTGGGGGATGAGTTGATTCGGCGGGTGGTCGATGTTTGGCTGCGCACGGAATACGAAGCCGGTCGACATGATCGCCGGCTTCAGAAAATCGCCGATTACGAAGCCAACGGTCAGTGTACGCTTCCGAAGCCACAATGAACTAATGGGTAGCCCTTTGCGTTGGTTGCGATGTGCGATCCTTTTTCAACAGCCGGAGTGCGTTCAGCGAAACGAGAGCGGTGCTTCCCTCGTGGCCGATTACGGCCAACGGCAACGCCACATGGCCCCACGCTCCCACCAAACTTAGAACGATCATCACTCCGATCGCCAGGGCAACGTTTTGTCGGACGATTCGTGCGGTGCGCTTTGCATGGCGATGTAACCAGGGGATGAGGTCTAGCTTGTCGTTGATCAGCACGAGGTCGGCGGCTTCGAGTGCCAGGTCGATTCCTCGGCGTCCCATGGCCACGCTCACGTCGGCGAGTGCAAGGGCGGGTGCGTCGTTGATACCATCGCCAACCACCAGAACCGGGCCAAGAGTTTTGCGCAACACGTCGATGGCTTGGACTTTTTGTTCTGGATTTAGGTCGGCTTGAAAGCCATCGAGGTGGAGCTCCTTGGCCACCCTTTCAGCAACACGTTGATGATCGCCGGTCAACATATCGAGGCGTGCGATGCCCTGAATTCGCAATTGGGTAACACACGAAGCCGCACCTTCCCGGAGGGTGTCGGCAAAAGCCAGTAGACCGGGAACGCCATCCACCACAGCCGCAGAAACGGTTTTGCCCTCTTTTCTCCAACTTTCAGCCTGAAGGAGGATGCGGGCGTTCCGCCCGTTTCCCGGTTGGGCTGGAATGGACTCCGGTCGACCCACCCAGACTTTCTTGCCTAGACTCGTACCCAGAACTCCTTCTCCGGGGTTCGACGAGAAATCCTCCACCGGATGAGGCTGAAGATTTCGTTGTGTTAATGCTCTGTTAATAGCTTGGGCCAGGGGATGATTGCTCGATTGCTCCACGGCACCGACGAATTGAAGCCAAGTAGATTCGTCCAAACCGTCGCCTGACAGAACGTCGGTGACCCGAAAGTTTCCGGTGGTGAGCGTTCCCGTTTTGTCAAAAACGATAGAACGAATTTTTGCGAGGGTTTCCAAATGACCGCCGCCTTTAATCAAAACCCCACGGCGTGCGGCTTGTGCGACGGCCGAAAGATAGGCGACGGGTGTAGCAATAATGAGTGCGCATGGGCTGGCGGTGATCAAAACGGAAATCGCCCGTCGGACGGCTTCGTCGCCTTCGACCGCGAATAGGAATCGGGCGGCAACGCCGACGAGCACGGATCCCCCGATGACTACAAGAGTATAGGTCGGGCCGATGCGATCGATCAGTCGTTGGATTTTGGGCGGTCGGCGACGCGACTCGGACACGAGTTCGCTGATTCTGGAGACCATGGATTCGTTCGCCGGTTTCATGACTCGGACTTCCAATCGGCCATTGAGGTTCATGGTCCCCGCGAATACGAGATCGTTGACGCGACAATCCCTGGGCATCGATTCACCGGTCAAAGCGGATTCATCCAGTGATGATGCACCGGCCACCACAACACCGTCCAACGGGACTTTTTCACCCGGACGAACCAAGACTATCGCGCCGACCTCCACGTCTCGTACGTTGACACCGGTCACACCATCTTCGGCGATGACGTTGGCTTCCATGGGGGCCAAGTCTTTGAGTCCCGCGATGGCGGATTTTGTTCGACCCAAGGCGTAATCTTCTACCCCACCTGAAAGTGCGAACAGAAATAGCAGCAAGGCTCCTTCGAAGGGGTTGCCAATATAGGCGGCCAAACAGGCGCCAAGAAGCATGAGGATGTCGATATCAAACCTAAGCGTTTTGATTTTCGTCCAGGTTTTTTTTGTGGCAGGAAGAGCCCCGATAAGGAATGCCAGCGCGGAAAAAATTCTTTCCAGAGAGTGAATCGACTTATTTGACTCCGAGAACCAGGACATGAACCAGGAACTGAGCAAGCAGAAACCGGCCAGCGCAGCGATAATCAACCCCGGAACCTGAAGGGCCTGTTGAAAGGTGAATGGCGAAAGGGTCGCGCTCGACACGCCAACTCCATCGAAAAGCGGTTGGTCGGGTAGCAACGGTTCCGACATTTGGCGAGTGGGGCGAAAAATGGAGGAAATCTTCATGGGAATGGTCTGATTCGACAGATCAAAGATGGTCCCTCAAATACAATTCGTCCCGGGGTTTCCCTGGCACGATGGGTTCCGGCGAACGGATTGTGAATGATTGAATTTGGAATCGATCAAACGAGAAGCCGACACAAGGCCCAAAGTCCTACCCCTACGGCATATAATCCGAACACCATCGTGACCCAAAGGATCAACGTGGCCGAGGGAACTTGTTTCATCGAAACACATCGCGTCGATTTGTACACCACCGCGATCGCCAGGCAGAGCGGCCACATGAGCAAGAAACGCTGAAAGGCGGTCAGCTCAATCGCTTGGATGAAAATGGCGCCCAACGTGGACATCATGGCCATCATCCCCATCAGGGACTTTCGGACAGTTCGCGGCGGATGGTCGGAGCGGAGAGATTTTCCGCGCGACCAATGGCGTCCAAGATGACCAGTAAATTCAACAGACCGGCTACGCCCGTATAATGCACGCCTACTTCCGAAGACAAGTTAGATCCCGGCGATTCGCTAGAGTCGGCCACCGATCGATGCAACGCAAAAGCACCTAGGGCGTTTCCCCCTGAACACATTTGGGCGACGAACCAAAGCCTTCGTTGCTGAGGGTCAACCGTCGATCGCACGCCGCCGACGGCTACACCTGTCCAAAAAGTGGCGGTAACCGTGACCAGGAAAACCAAACCGCGGGCTCCTTGGCCAAGATAAAAATGCCCCAACCCAGGCAAGATCCAGCTTAGAAAAGCGGCGATCGGAGCGCGAATGCTGTGGGGCGCTTCTTGCATCATATTATTCCATTCTCCGGAAGATATTCCTCACGAGGTACATGGCCCGGTAGGATCCCCGCAACGGCGACACCCACCCATAGGTGGGTCATCACTCAAAGATCGCGGTTCGGCTTGTCTTGCGGCAAAAACACTGATCCGTCTTTCCGTATCCGTGCTGCCGCATTGCGGACACCGCGCTTTGGGGCGGTCGGAGACACTTCGTTGAAGTTCTTCGAATTCAAACTTGCAGGCTTTGCAAGCGTATTCATAAATCGGCATATCCATGATCCTCTGATCGCCAGCACCGAGGAGTATAGGCGCGACTTCGACCCCTCGCAACGCCGTCGGCCCTGTTGAAAAACGGGTAGTTCTCGGTTTGACCCTCTTTGAATTCGATTCAACGAGAGCCGGTCGGGTGGCTTGACTTGATATCGACCGATCGGCGGATACCCTCGATGATCGGGGCGGGGTGAGTTCCCCGTGCGTGGGTTGGTTTATGCGGTGATCATGCGGTTATCTTCGTTGATTATGAGTCATTCGTTGCTTCACTATCCCGGTCGTTTGGTTTTTTTCGACGGTTGGGGCATTCAGCCATTTCCTCGAATACGGAGAGTCGTCGTTCTGGTTGGGATATCGCTACTTCTTGAAGGGTGCAGTCGTTTAACCGGAACGTGGACTCAAGAAACGTCAACCCAGCAAGGTGACGGGATTCCTCTTCGCCACGTGACATTTGACGAAAAGTTCGGCTTTACGGCCACGTTTGAAGATGACCAGAACATGCGAACCTCGACCGGATCCTACACGTGGAACGGGTTTCGCCTGGGCATGACGTTTCAGGGTGATTCAGCGCCGAGCTATGGCGGAAGAAAAGGCACGAAGGGCAAACTGATCGTCGTTCGACTCCGGGACGAGGATACACCGAGCGCCGTTTTTGTTCGAATTCGCGGTTAAGGCGTCAAGTGGATCCGGGCGGTGATTCGAATCGATGGACAATCGGGCGACGCTAGACGGGCTGATCAACCTGCACAAACCGGTCGGGATTTCTTCTGCTCGGGCGCTGTATCGTGTCCGCAGCATTACAAGGCAGAAGAAGAGCGGGCACGCCGGGACACTCGATCCCGGTGCCTCCGGGGTGCTCGTTCTCTGTCTCGGAAAGGCCACGAAACTTGTCGAGACTTTGATGAACCAACCGAAAGTCTATCGAGCGTGCGCGCGACTGGATGTGACGAGTGAAAGCTTGGACTCCGACCGACCGCTGATCCCCGTTGCAATCGATAGCGTTCCAAGTTTTGATTTGGTCGCTCGTGTTTTTCCCAATTTCGAGGGTTTGATCAGCCAAGTCCCACCGGCTATCAGTGCTCTGAAAGTCGGCGGGGTGCCCGCGTACAAACGGGTGGCTCGAGGACAAATTGTGACCCTTGCACCTCGGCCTGTGCGCGTTTATTGGATCGTGCTTCATTCTTACCGGTGGCCGACGATGGACTTTGAAGTTTGTTGCGGTCGGGGAACCTACATTCGGTCGCTGATCCGAGACTTTGGGCAGGCGCTTGGCACTGGCGGATGCCTTACATCCTTGGTGAGGACGCGCGTCGGTCCGATGAGTCTAGAAGAAGCTCATACGATTGAGACACTCGCAGGCACTTTTTCGCGCGAGTGTCACCTTATTGACATAACACGCGCTACCACCCTGTTGAATTCGCAGTCCGTCGTCGTTCCCGCACGCCCTTGTGTTTGATGATGCAACGCAGGGTCGCCGGAGTACGTGCTCCTCATTCTTCAGTAGGTCCTATTATTCCAGGAATTCATCCCGTCCAATAACTTGAAATCAACCAAGTTATAGGGTGGTGGAAGCTTATCGGGAGCTGCCACGTAGTCACATATTTTCACCTGTTCGAGTTACCAGACGCCGCGGTTTCAAGACGTTCGCTTTCCAACAGTTGACTCCCACGCACGACGATAGTTCGGCGGAGTGGTTCGATGGGCGTACGTCTGAATCACGCATCGCCCGAATCACACGGGAAAAGAGGTGTTCATGCCCGCGAACATTGTGTAAGCCGCGACGACGGTCGAAGGATCGTCGCCGTCCGCCCTTTTCGCGCGGGACCCGTCGACCACGGTAGCGCCGATCCGCGAGCGTTCGCCCGGATTTCCGGGTGATTGGACTTGTGCGGCGGACAGTCTTTGGTGGTTGGTGCACACGAAACCACGAAATGAAAAGGCGCTATCCCAAGACTTGACGGCCTTGAACATCTCGTACTTTCTTCCGTTGGTGAAAACGTTCAAGCGTTATGGAGGTCGGGTTGTCGAGGCCAAGCTTCCGCTATTTCCCGGGTACTTATTTTTGCTCGGCGGCGAGGATCATCGCTACGCAACCCTGACCACACACCGCGCGGTTCAGGTTATCTCGGTCCCGAATCAAGTTCGCATGGGCGAGGAACTTCGGAACGTTTATCGGGTGACAAACAGTGACACGCCGGTGGACCTCTATCCTGGAATTCAGAGCGGTCGGAACTGCCGAGTCGTTCGCGGAAGCTTGGCGGGGTTGGAGGGCGTGGTGATCCGGCGACGTGATGTTTACCGGGTGTACGTGGCCGTGGAAATACTCGGACAATCGGCTGAGGTGGAGATCGATCCGTCGCTACTCGAATTGCTCGATTAGGCTGCGGAACGATCATAACCTACGCTGAAATAACGAGTTACGAATGATTTGGGTTTGCATGCGACGGGGACGGAGTGCGCGCGGAATTCCTCGGCACGGGGCCTTGAACAGGTAAGAACATGGCGAAAAACGTTGGGAAGCCCTCGGAATTGGGACCGCTCGAATCGATTCAGGCGGAGACCCCCAATTCCGGAACGAGCACACCACCCCCTGATGTTGTGATGCATACCGGCAATGAATACGGGACTCGCGCGATAGGTCATGACCCACATTCGAATCCGGCAGTCGAGTCGGGTACAGCACAATCGATGGGTGCGGTGTGGCAACGTTCTAAGTGGTGGCTGGTAGGGGCTCTCTCGGCGACGGGAATCCTAGTGGTTCCCGCGATTTGGCTTTTCACGACGCCCGTGTATCGCGCCACCGCCCTGGTTCGGGTGTCACCTAAGTCTGTTCGCATGGCATTTAAAAACGAAGACAACAGTTCGTCGTCCTTGTATCGGACGTACGTCAACACCCAAGTGGCGATCCTTCGTGGGTCGACGGTGCTTCAGAGGGTTCTTGATCAACCCGCGGTTCGAGAAACCCGGTGGTATCAAAATCGGCCTAAAGGTTTTCTTGGTGCCGCGCCTAGTCATCTGGAACGTCTGATGAGCGCACTTTCCGTTCGCCCCCATCGAGACAGCGAGTTGATCGAGGTTTCGGTCGAAGTGGAGCGTGCCGTCGACGCGAAAACAATGGCCAACGTCGTGGCGGAAGAATACAAAAAATTCAGTGACGAATCGCTGCGTGAAACCGATGTGCAACGATATGACACGCTCACGGAAGAACATACCCGGCTTCAACGTGAAATCGACGGACTTATCAAAACGAAGTTCAGCATCGCCAAGCAATTGGGAACGGCCAGCCCGGAGGAATTGCGATCGCAACTGAGTACACACTTGGGTCGATTGGAGGAGCAATACTCGCAGTTGGCTCGTCAGCTTGCCACCGTCAAGGCCGACCTCGCCTGGTTATCCGCGCAAGAATCGGGCGCGAGGGCCGAAAATTCAAACGCTACCACGCTTGAAAGGACTCTTTCGGAAGCGGAGCTGCGCTACGCCCATGACGTGGATTGGCGACGACTGCAATTCGGGCTTAAGGAGCTGGAACATCAATTGGAAGTGGCAAGGCAAAACTTCGGAGATTCGCATCCTAAGATTCGACAACTCCAGTCCGATGTCGAGCACGCCGGTCGGCTGGTTGTGGAACGCGCCGCACAAATAGATGAAAGTGGTCCTTTGGTGGGTCCACAGGGCTCGGCTGATGGAGCCGGGGTTTTTGATCGAGGATCGTTGGAACGGCAGTCGGAGCGTTTTCAGCAGCAGATGACCTTGTTACGCGAAGAAATTGAGCAACAAAGAATTAAAGTCGCCCATGCCGGTGATCTGGCGGGAGACCTCGCCCAATACGACGAACAAATCCACCGAAAGAGACAGCTTTGTGAAACTTTGTTTTCTCGACTGACGGAGTTGGAATTGGAAGGCAAAGCGCCTGCGAGAATCACCGTGGAAGTTCACGCTACGGAACCGTCGCAAGCGGCCAAGGATCGTCGACTACTATGGAGCCTCTTGGCACTGCTAGCGGCTGTCACCACCGGAGCGGGGATGGGTTATGCTCGCGCCATGCTCGACCCTCGGATTACCGAGGCCGTCGAAGTGCGCCAAACCATGGGCGTTCCTTTTCTAGGCCAAATCCCGGCATTGCCTCTGACGAAAGACATCATGGACGGCTGTACGCCTTTTCTATTGGAAAGCGTTCGGATCGTGCGAACGGCCCTGGTGGAACGACTCCAACCGGTCGGAAGAGGGACGGTCTTGATTACGAGTACGACCAGTCAAACCGGCAAGACGAGCTTGGCCGTGTTGCTCGGCGCCAGCCTAGCCGCGATGGGAAAAAAAACCTTGCTGGTGGAAGCCGACCTCCGCAGACCCTCCATGGCGGAGCGACTAGGACTAAGTTCAAAGTTGGGATTGGCTTCGTTGTTGATGGACGCATGCGGGGCACTGGAAGTCACTCAGGCAAGTCGGATTCGCGGGCTTGACGTGGTATTGGCCGGCGATGTACCCGAAGAGTTTGACGCGGAGCACTTGGCCAATGGCAGGTTTAAGGTCGCGCTTACCGCGTGGAGCGATTCGTATGACTTTATACTTGTTGATAGTCCACCGGTTCTTCCGGTGGCCGATGCCCGAATCCTTGCAAAAATTGTGGATGGTACCATTGTGGTCTTGAAATCATCCCACACCAGACGTGCGGATGTGGTGCAGGCCTACGCGGACCTTATGGCAACAGGTTGTCGATTGCTCGGTACGGTGCTGGTGGGAACACAGTCGACTCGCGGATATGGATACGATGCAGCTTACTATGGTTACACCCGTCCGAAGAAACAGTTGGTTTTGGCCTCCGCCAGTTGATTTCTAATAAATCTGTTCCCCCTACTTTGAATACAATGTTGATCGCCATCATAGATCGTCATCCCCCATTCCTACCGCCGACCCCGGCTGAGTTATCCCTTCTCACTTTGCCGATGGGCTCGGGCTCCGTTCTGGACCAGGCAGTCAACCGCGTCTTGCAAGAGGTCAGCGGCGACATCTTTATTCTACCGACTTTTGCCATCCACCCAGAATACACAACGTTATTGCAGAGAAGCACTGCATTCGGCGTAAAAGTCACTACGCCCGATGGCCTGGTGGAAAAATTGAAAAACGTGGATCTCGCAGAGATGGTGGCGATCGTGGACCCAGCCTGCTGGCCGACCGCAGCTGTGGGAATTAAGCGACTAGCAAACTCTGAGAACGGATATCTCGGAGCGACTCACGCCGTGGCCGTAGGGGCCGACGCCAATTGCACACGAGAACGAGTCCTTCGCGATTCCCAGGGCCACGTTCGGAAGATTGAACGACTGTACAATCGGGTCTCTTGGCCGGAGGCGGCCAACAGTGGAATTCTTTTCTCCTTAGTTCCCGCGCGATCCGTGGGCGAGGTTCGCTTTGATTCCTTGGCGGATTTACGAACAGCGTTGGTCGCCCGGGGTGTTTTGACCCGAGACGAGCCGGTGTCGACGGACTTGCTCGATTTGATGAGCGAAGAAGGCTATCTCGCCGCCAACGAACAGATCCTAACGCAGCAAGGAGAATCAGACCCATTCTTGGGATTTACGGAAATTCAACCGGGTATTTTCGTCGGACAACAGGTCCAACTCCATCCGACGGCTCGTTTGATTCCGCCGGTGATGATCTATCCGGAAACCACGGTAGAACAAGGAGTGACCATCGTCGGACCGACGGTCATCGGAACGGGAAACGTGCTCCGTTCTGGTTCTACAGTTGCCCAGTGCGTCCTAGCCGCCGGGACTGAAGTCGGCCAAGGCGTGTCACTCCGCCGCAAAGTGTCTGCTGGAACCGTTTTGACCTCCGACACGCGAGGCCTCGTCTCATCCGGTCGATTCGATCTGCCTTACACATGCATTGGCGGCTATCATTCGGGTGACGACGACAAACTAGTTCAGGGAACCCATGAAAAGAGTAACAACCCGATCCAGCAAGCGATAAAAAGAACCCTCGATGTTGTCGTGGCATTTACAGTCCTCTTGGTTCTGTCTCCGCTCCTCGTTGTTGTCGCCGTCATGCTAAAGCTAAATTCGCGGGGACCGATATTTTTTGCCCACCGGCGCGAACGGAAAGGCGGGCTTGATTTTCCTTGCCTGAAATTCCGGACCATGGTGTTTAACGCCGATCAGTTGCAGCGCACCCTTGCGAAACACAACGAAGTCGATGGTCCGCAATTCAAGATGGACGATGATCCTCGGGTCACACGCATGGGCCGATTCCTGCGTGCCACGAACTTGGATGAGCTACCCCAACTGTGGAATGT
>JBBTCX010000350.1:0-17442 GCA_038043045.1 Planctomycetota bacterium
ACACGCGGAACCCGCTCCTGTTCGAATTATGTCATGACATGGCATCGTTACTAGTCGTCCACACCACCGGCCCGCCAAGTCTTCGCGGCGAAACCAACGCTCGCAAATCGCCGGCATTCAGCACGCGAATATCCCGAATTCCAAATTTCATCATCGCCAATCGTGTGAGTCCCAGCCCGAACGCAAACCCGGTGTATTCCTCGGGATCAATCCCCCCCGCGCGAAGAACATTCGAATGCACCATCCCACACGGCAACACCTCAATCCACCCCGAATGCTTGCACGTCGGACAACCTTTCCCCCCGCAAATCTGGCAATTCATGTCGATTTCCAGACCCGGTTCCACAAACGGAAAATAACCAGGTCGAACTCGAAGCTCCACCGGCCTCTTCATCACTTCCATCAACAGCGTCTCGGCCATCGCGATCAAATTCGGAATCGAAATCTCCCGATCGATCATCAACCCTTCGACTTGATGAAACGTGTTCTCATGTGACGCATCAATCGTCTCATATCGAAAACACCGACCCGGAGCGATCACCCGCAACGGCGCACCAAACTTCTTCATCGCCCGAATCTGCACCGGCGAAGTCTGCGTCCGCAGCAACATCCCGTTGGTCAACCAAAACGTATCCTGCATGTCTCGCGCCGGATGCGTCGCCGGAATATTAAGCGCCTCAAAGTTGAAAAACTCCGTCTCCATCTCCGGTCCGGCCTCAACCGTGAATCCCAACCGCTCAAAACATCGCTCAATCTCCCACTGCACAGCCGTCACCGGATGCACGCTACCCATCGCTTCCGGCTGAGCGGGAAGCGTGGGATCAAACGTCGTTGCCGTAGCCGCATCCGCCGAACTTTCCACCTGTTGCAACGAGACGAGACGAGCCTTTACCAACTCCTGCAATCGACCCTTGGCCGCATTGATCAACTGCCCGACTTGTCCCCGAAGATTCGACGGATAGTCCTTGATCGATGCGACCATTACTCCCACAGACCCGTTTTTCCCGAGCACATCGCTTTCCAACCCGCGAACGGCATCCGCACTTGCCAGACCCTCGACCTTCGCGCGCACGTCCCCTTCAATCGCCGCTATTCGCTGATGCAGTTCCTCCATCGTCACTCAGTCACTCGTTCACAGACCCGCCCCATCGCGGTTCGGCCAGAGCATAGATTGCCGACTTACCTCACGCAACGATTTCGAAAAAGGGACAATTCCGACACAGCCATTTCCTTACGGCCGCTATTGGAGTTTCTCCTGCAAATTCGAGACCGGCGTAAACCGCCATTCACGACCTCCTTTGGAAGCAATGAGCAGCCCACGTTTGGCTAAGTCCAATAGGTCCGTCCGCGCCGTTTGGTACACGACGTTGTGGCTCATCCGATGGGATTCAAAGGTATACGCCTGATGCGGATGCCGAAGGGCATGGCTTATGAGGGCCTGCTGACGAGGATTCAGTTGGGATACGACGTGCATCCGCCGTTCGACCAATTGTATTTCCGACGTCTTTCGCTGTACGTAGGCGTGAAGTTGATCGATCGCTCGGCGTATCAATTCGAGATGGTAAAGAACAAAATAGGTCAAATCGTTCTCATCGGTCTCTGTGTAAAGAAATGCTCGTCCGTACCGTGCCGGCGCCTTCCGAATAATCTCGGAAATCGAAATGAACTCACAAAGCCAATACCCTTGCCGGAGCATCGACCAATAGAAAAGTGCTCTAGCCGTGCGACCGTTTCCGTCCACAAAGGGATGATCATAGGCGAGCCAAAAGTGCAAAATGATCGATCGAACGACCGGGTGTATGAAGTTATTCGGCGTTTTCCCGTTGGCAAAATCACACATGGCCGCAAGTCGGTTTTCGAGTTCGTTGGCCGGCGGGGGAATATGAAACACCTCGTTTTGAATATTGCGCACGTCAACCTGTTGGTCGACCGAACGAAACCGACCTACGCCCGCCGGGTCTTCCAGGGTTTCGATGGTAAGGATACGGTGCAACTCAAGAATCATCTCTCGATCCGCCGGTTTTTCCCGAAGTCCGCCGATGCGTTGCATCGCACGGAAGTTGTTGAGGATCATGCGCTCATGAATATCTCGCGGTGGACGACTTGTGCGAATCATCTCCTTCGCAACCTCCCTAGTTGTCGCCGCGCCCTCCAATTGACTGGATGTGACCGCCTCTGCTACGAGTGAGTTCACCAGGTAGCGGTCCTTTTGATCGGGATTCAGCATGGGGTCACCAATTCCGATAGTGCCGCTGGCCCGAGAATCTATGTCGCGCAAATATTCGCTCATTGGGTCGGTCACCGTGAACCAGAATGGCTCTCCTGATGTCGAACCCAGAGGGCAGGGTCGGCGGCCTCCATGACGCCTTATCTTCTGTATCAGCAACCATTCTCGATGAGTAAGCCCCTCTGGCGGCGGAATCCGCCGGAGCTTATCCCAATGAAGATATCTCGATTCTTGGTGTACTGCGTCGCTGAACTCCAGAATCTTGGGCAGAATCTTCATGGACTCATCCTCCATAGCCTCAATAAAAAGGTCGTTTAAGCGAGGAGAGACGGCAGGAATCTTCACGACTGTATTCCTTAAAGTGTCAATGTATTACTAATTAAATACTATTTTGTACTAATTTAGTATAACATAGAAATGGACGTAATCAAATACTAATTCTGAATATTTTAGTATAAGATTAGTAAGTGGCAAAAACGGCGCAGTAGGCTATCCGTGCCCAAGAAATAGCGTACCCGCGCGGTTGAAATTACGCCCGAACGTAATCTACCACGGCAGAGATATGGTTCATTTGTCGAGGTCAGACCTGTGAACGGTCTGTGTCACAGCACAAAAGCTTGTCGCATAGACATGCAAAATTATCGCTACACCCAACCCCGAATCTTGCACGCCTCCGCCACGCGCGACACCGCCACCATGTACGCCACCAGCCGATTGTGCGATTTCACCCGATGCGAAAGGTCATACACGCCCTTATACGCATCCGTCATCTTCCGATCCAACTGCCGATGCACTTCCTCCAACGACCAGTAATAGTTGTACGTGTTCTGCACCTGCTCAAAATACGAAACCGTCACACCCCCCGCGTTCGCCAAAAAGTCAGGCAACACATACACCTTGCGTTCAAACAGAATCTTGTCCGCATCCGGTGTCGTCGGACCATTGGCCAATTCACACATGATCTTCGTCTTGATATTCGCCGCATTACGACCGGTGATCACTCCCTCCAGCGCCGACGGATAAAGAATATCACACTCCAACTCCAACAATGCCTCATTGGTAATCGGCTTTGTCCCCGGGAAATTCGCCACGGCCCCCGTCTCAAGTTTGAATTTCACCAACGCCTTCGGATCGATTCCATCCTTACAGAACACCCCGCCACGCGAATCACTCGCCGCAAGCAGCGTCCCCCCGCCCAAAATCTCAGGATGCAACGTCGCCGCATACTGACCCGCGTTCCCAAATCCTTGAATCGCATACGTTGCCCGACTAACGTTCATATTCAGAACTTTCGCCGCCTCGCGCACGCAATAAATCCCGCCACGCGCCGTCGCATCGCCGCGCCCCTGAGACCCGCCAACTGGCAACGGCTTCCCCGTGATCACCCCCGGATGCGAATGCCCCATGATCACTTCATACTCATCCATCATCCATGCCATGATCTGCGGCGTGGTATAAACATCCGGCGCGGGAACGTCCCGATGCACGCCCAACTCCCGCGCAATCACCCGAATATACCCACGAGCCAGCCGCTCCTTCTCTCCCTCGGAAAGCTCCTTCGGATTACACGTAATCCCACCCTTTCCGCCACCCAGCGGAATATCCACCACCGCCGTCTTCCACGTCATCCAAGCCGCCAACGCCCGCACCGTGTCAATCGTCTCCTCCGGATGCCACCGCAACCCGCCCTTGGTCGGACCACGCGCATTGTTATACTGCACGCGATACGCCTTATAGATTTTCGTCTGACCATTGTCCTGCTTCAGCGGCACCGTGAAGTGATACTCCCGCATAGGCCAACGCAAAAATTCATGCGTCGCCGCATCCAACCCCAACCTCTGGGCCGCCTCATCCAACTGCTGTTGCGCGATCGCAAACGGGTTCAACTGCGTCATCGTTTCTCTCCTCTTTCAATCATCAATAGGACGCGCCCATTCTCTGTCGCGCCCCAATCAACTTCTTCGAAAACCTTACATCCTCCGCGTAGAATCACACAAGCGAGCCGCAGACGAAATTCATCCAGGCTTGCCGGGAGCCCGCGCGACCCTGCACTCCATAGGTCATGGTCGTCGCCCAAATCTTTCCTGGCAATTTCCTTGCCAATAAACCAACGACTTTCCAACTACCCGCCAAGTATAGCAACAGATCAGAACCGCGACAGTCATCGAGCGGTCGATCTTATTCAGAGAACTGAGGGCGAAACTCGCCCCGTCCTGTCGGAAATTGTATTATTGTAGATCAGGTCATCGACCCGACATCCTTTCGCCATTCTTCATTCCCCACTCTTGACTTTTTCGAAACATATTGTTATAATACTGTACGGTTAGGTCAGAACCGCGACAGACATGGAGCGGTCTTTCGTAGCTTGTAGGTCGGATCATCGACCCGACATCTTTCGCTGCTGGGACGAAAGTGTGACCGACAAAACCATGAACCGTAAAGCGATACTTTTAAATGGCTTTGACACAAAAATGCGCACTCTTGCGCACAATGTCAAGACGTGGCACTTTTGGTCATAATCGCAGACAACCACTTATTTTCCAGCGATTTCTCGACAAGAGTGCCAAGAATTTGGCACAAAAACCCCAAAAAACAAAACAAAAAAATAACCAAACGAACCCATTGGAAAGTGTCGCTGCAATGGCCCGCCCGGCCCAGATTGCCCAACATGACGCAGGCGTCTGGGATTACCGGACATTCATCCCCCTTGGGGCGAAGGCTGCCGCAGGGCGAAACCAAAAAATCCAAAAGTCACATGATTCGTAAACGCTCATCCAACAACAACCACATCACCCATCGTGAAAATTCCCGGCGATTGACCCACAATCCACCGCGCCGCCCGAAGAGCGCCCATGGCGAACGTCTCCCGAAGATGGGCCGTGTGGCGGAGGGTGATCGTCTCCCCCGCTCCGCTGAAATGCACCTCGTGTTGACCCACGACCTCGCCCATTCGCACGGCGTGGATTCCAATCTGTCCGGCCGGACGAGAACCCGTCTGGCCTCGACGCCCATGCACCATTCGATGTTCATTTTCGGGGAAAGGGGTCCCAACCGCACGAACCACTTCATCCGCCAACATCAAGGCCGTCCCGCTCGGCGCATCCACCTTGCCCCGGTGATGCGTCTCCACAATTTCCACATCGTACCCCGTTCCCAATCGCCGCGCGACTTCGCCAAGAATTCCTCGAACGACCGCAATGCCCAGGCTAAAATTGCTATCTTTAACGATGGCGATTCGCTTAGCCGCTTCATGAATTTGTGCAAGCCCGGCCGCATCATGTCCCGTGGCCCCAATCACCATCGGCACGCGTTCGCGCTCACAGATCGGCAGCCAGACCAACGTGCCGTCGCCGACCGTAAAATCGATCAACACGTCGCAGGAGCCGATCCACGTGTCACACAATGGCACTTCGTGCTCGCCAATCCGCAACACCTGGTGTTTTTTCAGGTCCGCGTAGGTGACATACCCTGCCACTATTGTAAAGTTCGGATCACGAAGCGCGCATTCCAACACGCATCGTCCCATTCGTCCCAGCGCACCAGCCACCGCGAGACGGATCACGTCAGTCTCCCAACGCCCGACAAATGGCCTCAAAATCCGCGGAAACGGAAACCGGCCGATTCGAGTAACGACCGCGGGCATCCTCAGGCTGCAAGGGCCGATGATAGTCAATGGTCGCCGACGGGTCTTTCAACGCGTGCCCGGTCAGAATACAAACAACACGGTCGCCAGGCGATATCACCTGTTGCTGCAACAGCAATTGCAACCCCGCAATCGTCGCTCCACTGGCCGGCTCGCACCCGAAACCATACCGTCCGACCAACGCCTTCCCATCGAGAATGGCTTCATCGGAAACACGCCGAACCACGCCGTCCATCGCCTCCAAACTCCGCAAGGCTTTCGGCAGATTCACGGGCTGGGCGATTTCGATGGCGCTGGCCACGGTATGCGCTTTTCGACCGGCGGCTTTCATGTCCCGGTAATACGATTCAACCATCGCCCGGTCCCATCGCCCGCCGTGGTACCGAAGACCGCGCTCGACAAACAACTCATGCAACGTATCCGCTCCGTCGGCATTGATAACCGCGAGTCGAGGCATGCGATCAATCAATCCCAATTCCGCAAGTTCAAGAAACGCCTTCCCAAACGCGCTGCAATTCCCCAGGTTCCCGCCCGGAACCACGATCCAATCGGGCACCTCCCAGTTCAACCCCTCTAGCACGCGATACATGATCGTCTTTTGCCCTTCCAGCCGGAACGGGTTCACCGAATTCACGACGTACAACCCCAATCGCCCCGCCGATTCCACAATCAAGCGCATGCACGCATCGAAGTCTCCCCGAACTTGCAATGTCTTGGCCCCGAAATCGAGTGCCTGGGCCAATTTACCCGCCGCGATCTTTTCATTTCCTACCAAGACCACGGCCTGCATCGGCTCACCCGATTTCGTATTCGTATGGGCGGCGTACAGGGCCAATGACGCGCTCGTGTTCCCGGTCGAAGCACACGCCACTCGTCGTCGACCGAGCAACCTTGCCATCGTGAACGCGGCGGCCATGCCGTTGTCCTTGAAACTGCCGCTGGGATTGAATCCCTCGTATTGCAGAAACAAGCATCCCGGCCGCTGCCCAATCTGCGCCGCAAGATTATCCGCTTGTTGTAAATGGGTCCGCCCCTCGCCAAGGGTGATGAGGTCGTCCTCGCGCGCGAATGGCAACAATTCTCGATACCGCCAAACCCCACTGTTATTTAAGCGAGCAGTAACCGTCTGCCGATCGAAACTTTGAACGCGAGAGGAAAAGAATGATAGTGAAGGTGGAATTTCCAACCCCGACCAGTCATAACGAATATCCAATAGTTCGCCGCACGATGGACAGGAAAGGATCGCTTCGTCCAGTTCGTACGTGGCCCTGCACCCGACATTCATGCATTGTTGATACGCCAAGGACTTCACTTCAACATGTTCGCGCGAATCGACACTCTTGGCAACTGGAGAATAGATGTTTACCGGTTGCGAACTAGGTTTGACTTTCCCGACGTCGGCGGGTTTCGGATTCGAGCAAGCGTCGTTCCTTGCGAGTCAAAGAGGACATACCCTGGCGAGCGATTTTGCGAAGGGTGTCGTCTACGTGTTCCTCCCGAAAGAGTTCCATGCTCTCGCGCTTTTGCGCTCTTCGAGCGGCCTGTTCAGCCTTGCGACGATCGAAAAATCCGCTTTGACGATTGCGTTGTGCGGACTCCGAATCTCGCCAGGGAAGCTCCGCGGAAATCTCCGGACCGTAGTTCTCGGCATCGGGCATTTCATGCTCTTGATGGTTTCGTCCTTTCTGCCGGCAGGTGATGTATCCATACACCGCGATCAACAACACCAACCATCCCGCTTCCATGAACACGCCGACGACACCCACCACGATCGCGCTCGTCATCCCGAACCTCGCCGCACGTTCGGTGGCCAATCGGCTGCTTCGCGACGTCCACAACCACGCTTGCAATATCCAACCGCCGTCGAAGGGGAAAACGGGAAGGAGATTCACCAAGACGAGCACATAATTGATCCCAAAGAACCGAAGAAGCCAATGCTGACCCTCGGTCGGAAAGATGGTCGTGTCTATCGGGGTCATTGGATGAAATGGGTTCCAAGGAATCGCACCCAACGTTCCCAACCACAACACCAGTACGCTCGATGATATGGCACAAAGGGCGATGTTCACCGATAGGCCGGATGACGCCGCGATCATGTGACCCGCAGGATGATTCGGGGGTTCCAGTCGTCCTAGTCCGCCGAGCGGCCAGAGCAACGCTTCAGGGACGTGTCCGCCGATTCGCCGGGTCATCCAGCAATGTCCGAGTTCATGAACCGCGACCGCGATCAACAAGAGGAGAAACGTGCCGATGGCATCGAACAAATGGCCAAATGTCGGCGTCCAACCCACACCTTCAACAGGTGATTCGATCCACAGCAACACGGCCAAACACAATAAGAAAGTAATGTGCAGCCGAAATTGGATCCCGCGCACCACGCCAATCGGTACGGACCAGAGAATTGGATTGTCGAGTGGACGATCCGTGCGAGTCACGTGCTTCCCTCTCCTTCTCGAACCGACGAGCGATGGTCGGTTCCTATTGCAGCGTAACCAAATCGCCGGTCGTTTCGCAAGCACTGATTTGCAGCAATGGACTTGGTAGATAAGTCCGAGAATGAGATGGGAAACCGGTGACAGAGTCCGGCGTTTATTGCCGACGTCTCTGTTCGGTCGCGAGGGTGAGGGTTCGCTTCTCTTCCTCGCTAAGACATTGAATGCCGCGGTCGCGGACTTTCCTTAATAGGTCGTCCAAGGTCTCCTCGCTGACGATCGACGGGGTCCACGGCATTCGCGTTGCACGAACGGAAGAGGTGGACTTGCGCCAAGTGCGTTTCAACTTAGACCATATCGATGGTGAATACGAAATGGTGCTCGAACCTCGCCAGGCGCACCACGCCCCATACACCAAACCGACCAGATGACATGCGTCTCCCCCCGCGTTCGGACCGCCCCCGATGACATTGATCAAGTACCATGCACCAAACAACAGTGCCAACGTTCGCGCCCGAATCGGGATGATGAAGTAAATCAGAAACTGGGTGTGGGGATCTCGAACCGCGAAGGCGCCCAACAAGCTCAGCACGCACCCCGATGCGCCGGCCGCATGTCCTTGTACATCCAACCAACCCACCATTCCCAGGACGATATAAAATAAACTCCCCAGCACGCCCGCGATCGTATACATCTTGAAAAACCGCCGCGGACCCCATGCACTTTCCAGGGCGGGCCCTAGGAAGAACAGCATCAGCATGTTCATGAAGATGTGGCCAAAATCCCAATGAAGGTAGTTGGCCGTGATGATCCGCCAAACCTGACCTTGAAGCACCGCCGGCGTGCTCATCACCATCCACTCGAAGATGACACTCCCCGGCGCGCCGCGCGACCCCCCGGTGAGACTGCAAAGAACGAATACCGCGAGGTTCAAAACCAGGATGACCGAGACCGCGCTTCCGCGCCGGATCATCGGCGGTCCCTGAAACGACCGCCCTCCCGACGATCTCTGCTGGTCTTCCCAAGAATACGAACGCTCTTGCCAACCCACGCGTTATGTCCCTCGACCGTTTACCGCCAACCCGTTCGCGCGAAATACGTTCCTAAAACGGCGATCGTCTTCCCATCGCAAAAATCACCCGCCAAGAATCTCGCTCGGGCTTCGTGCAACTCCGTGACCTCCACAGTGATTCGCTCACCGTCTTGGGTGGATTGCCCAACCCAGGTCAAATTCTTGGCCACAAACGCCACCATCCGCTCCGTCATCACCCCCGGCGACGTGTAAAACTCAAGAAACGGTTCCATCAAGGCCGCTCGATAGCCCGTCTCTTCCTCCAATTCCCGGTGTGCCGTATCCACCGCACTTTCACCCGGCTCACGAGTCCCCGCGGGAAGTTCCCAAAGTTCGGCCTCGGCTGCCCGACGAACATTCCGAATCATGACGATGCGCTCCGCATCGAGAATCGGCAAGATGACCACGGCACCAGGATGCACCACGACATCTTTTTCAATCGGACTCTTTCCGGTCTGGGCGTACGTTCGTCGCTCCACGTTGAAGCGGCCGGTGGTTAGCAGGCAACGGCGCTCAATTACCCGTTCGTTGATGAGTGAAGGTCGGTCCACGCCCGATTATAGGTCTCATCGAACGCCACGCCAATTCGACGCCAATTGCATTTTTCTGTCACAAGCGATTTGAACAAGGCGCGTCTTCTTGTTGGGTTGGGCGTCCAGCGCTAAGATGTCGTCCGAGCGGGTTGGCGCGTGGCATGAACCCCTCTGGAGGAAGTAACGTCGAATTCGACGTGTCGAAATGCGTAAACGTGTTGTCATTTTGGGTTCAACAGGGTCGATCGGTCGTGGGTGTTTGGATGTGCTCGCTCATCTATCCGCCGAATGGGAAGTCGTTGGATTGGCCGCTGGGTCACGTTGGGCTGACGTCTCAGAACAAGCGCAGCGGTTCTCCGTCTCCTCCATTGCGGTTACGAATGGAGCCTGCCCGGAAGACTTGAAGAGCGCATTTCCCAAGTCGGCTCGATTATTCCTGGGTCCGGATGCCATGGTGCAATTGCTCGATGAGGTTCCTTGCGATTGCGTGGTGGCGGCTGTCGTTGGGGCAAAAGGATTGTCCGCGACCCTTCGCGCTGTGGAACTGGGTCGGCGTGTTGCGTTGGCGAATAAGGAAGCGTTGGTGATCGCGGGCTCGCTCCTTATCCCCCTGGCCAAGCGCACCGGGGCCACGATTATTCCCGTGGATAGCGAACACTCCGCCGTTTTCCAAGCTCTTCACGCCGGAAAACGGTCCGAAGTTCGGACGGTTTATCTTACCGCATCCGGCGGGCCTTTTCGCACGTGGACCGACGACGAGATGGACGACATTCGTCTCGAAGACGCCTTGCGACATCCGACTTGGAGCATGGGTCCGAAAATCACGATTGACTCCGCGACGATGATGAACAAAGCTCTGGAAATCGTGGAGGCCCGGTGGCTTTTCGGACTTGCCCCCGAACAGATCAAGGTCGTCGTGCATCCGGAGTCGATCATACATTCGCTGGTGGAGTTCCGTGACGGTTCGATGATCGCGCAGCTTGGTACGCCCGATATGCGAACGCCGATACAATACGCACTGACCTACCCTGATCGACGCGCCTGCCCGTCGCAGGCTCTCGATCTTTTTTCGCTTCGCTGCCTGACTTTGCATCCGCCCGATGTCGAGCGTTTTCCCGCTTTGCGATTGGGATACGAAGTCGCCGCACGTGGTGGAACTTCCGGAGCGGTACTCAACGGGGCCAACGAAGCCGCAGTTGAGTTGTTTCAACAGGGGACGATTCATTACCGCGAGATCGCTAAGTCGGTCGAGCGGGTGTTGTCCGTGCACGAGTGTGTAGAATCGCCGACCTTGCAAGAGCTGCTGGCGGCTGACCAATGGGCTAGACATGAGGTGACCCGATGCCTGGTATGTTGAATTTCGTATCGAATCCCTTGATCGGTGTGATCGAACCCTTGGCCATTTGGAACGGGATCTGGCCTTACCTGATGATGTTGCTGGGTTTCACGCTAATCATTTTCGTTCACGAGCTCGGCCACTTCGCCGTGGCCAAGTGGGCGGATGTTCGGGTGGAAAAATTCGCCATTGGTTTTGGCCGGGAAATCTTCGGGTTCACGCGCGGAGAAACTCGCTACTCGTTCAACATTCTTCCGTTGGGCGGATACGTCAAGATGCTGGGGCAAGAAGACTTCGACGACAAGACGCTCGAACTTAAAACCCAGAACGATCCACGATCCTTTGTCAACAAACCCGTCGGTCACCGAATGGCCGTGGTCTCCGCCGGGGTGATCATGAACGTGATCTTCGCCGGTCTCTTGTTCATGATCGTGTTTCTGGCCGGGATCGACGTGGTGGGTCCTCGGGTTGCCTCGGTCGAACCGGACAGTCCGGCAGCCAAAGCCGGACTCCTGCCCGGCGACTCCATCTACAAGGTCAACGGCGAGAGCGTGCTCGAATTTGACGAAATCATGATGGCCATCTTCCTCTCCAAACCCCATGAGCCTATCGAGTTCTTTGTCCATCGAAACGGCGAAAACGTCGGTCCGATTTTCATCAAACCCGAATACCGTCAGCCGGAAAACACCCGCCAGATACAGCGGCAGATCATCGGGATGAAACCCGGCATTACCCGGGAAATTGTGGCCGTCGGACCCGACCTCGATCCGTCCGATCCGCGACATCCACACGTCGGTGACCGGTTGATCGAAGTCGACGGCGCCGAGGTGACCGATGACAACGTCAACAGCATGGCCGAAATCCTCGCGCACACCAACCGGCCGGTCCTTGTGGAACGCAAAGACCCCGAAAAACCCGACGATCCTTCCACCCGGATGGAGGTTCTTATTCCGCCGCAATTGGCATTATACCCCAGTGACCCGAGAGACTCCTCGTCCATCAGCGTGCTTGGATTAACCCCGCTTGCACAATTCGATTTTGTCGACGAGAAAAGCCGGGCGTTCCTTGCGGGGATCGAAACCGGTGACACCGTATTGCACTGGGACGACCGGCCCCATCCGGGCAGCGCCGAAATCGCCGCCTCCATTCGCGACAATCCCGAACGAGACATTCCGTTTAAGGTCCGCCGCGCCAATGGAAAACCGTACGACGGCGTAGTAAGACCCAAGCGGAACCCCCGCGGACCGGCCACGATTCAGGCCATTTGCCGTGGGTTGGGCGCCGATTCCACCCCCGACGGTCCCAAGGCTAAGTTCACTCAAGTTAGACCCCACGGGATCACCGATCGCGCGGGAATCGAAGTCAACGACGTAATCCTCAAAGTCGGCGACGTGGAGAATCCGACCGCCACCGTGTTCAACCGCATCATCCGCGAGGCCACCGATCGCCCGGTCCCTATCGCGGTACAAAGACCGGATGGCAAAACAATTCGAACCACGCTGACCCCCATCGCTCCGGGATCCATCGACGCGACGCATTCCCTCGTGGCCGCGGACCTGCTGCAAGTCGGGGATATCGTCCCGACGATCAACGGTCGACCCAGTCCCGCGGCGCAAGCCGGAATTCCCGCCGGGGCGCGGATTTCGAAAGTCGACGGCCAACTCGTCAGTCAATGGCGCGAACTCATCAACGCGTTCCGTACCGCCGCCGGGAAAAGCGTTCAACTTTCGTACGTCAAGGGCAAAGACCCGGAGCAAACGGTAACTTTCCACGTTCCACACTGCCTGCACACGTTGTTGGGCGTCGGACCGGAAGCAAAAATCGTGCGAATCGCGGGCCGGGAAAACGTGATCTCCAATACCCGTGGAAAAGAAGAACTTTCCGTCCGTTACCACGAAGGGACCCGCACGATCCTCACCGAACTGATCGGACAGGATGGCGTTCCCGTCGAATTCCGTGCCAATCCATTGGCACCGGTCGAAACCAAGTCGATTGACATTCGTGAAGACATGGTCGACTCTTGGTTGGGGCGTGTCGCCTTTGCCCCGAGCGTGCGCTTGGATGCTGAAATGATGATCCTTCGGGGCGAAAACGCCCTCGACGCCGTGCGGATCGGTGTGCACAAGACCTACTATTTTCTCGTCCAGGTCTACCAGGTCCTCCACCGCATGATTTTTTCCCGTAGCGTAAGCGTCGACGCCATGTCCGGACCTTTGGGGATCGTCAACCTCGGCGGAAAGCTCGCCCGAACCGACATCACGCGCTTCCTGTTTTTCCTGGCCATGATCTCCGCGAACCTGGCCGTCATTAACTTCCTTCCGTTGCCCATCGTTGACGGAGGTCTCATGGTTTTTCTCTTGATCGAAAAGATCAAGGGCAGCCCGGTCAGTATCCGCGTTCAGGTCGCAACCCAGATGATCGGTATTTTTCTCATTATCGGGGCCTTCATCCTTGTGACCTATAACGACGCCGTCCGCATGTGGGGTTAGTGTAGTTCGTCGCGCTAATTGCATCTTATCCGAGCCGTGACCGCGGGGGAGCGGACGTGTTTTATGCGATCAGACCGCCTCCTTAAGAGCGCGGCGCCGTTTCGAAAAGATGCGTCATTTGTGAATAACTGCACTAGGGTGCACTCTTCATTGCGGACCAGCCCTTCTCAAATCCTATTGTATACTTCGCCTAGAACGGACTACGCCGCCAAGGAGCCGATCGATGGACGTTACCGAGTTTTGCCCGCTGACCGAAGAGGCGATCTGCAACCTTCTCGAAGCCCGTCAAGGGTTTTTACCGCGAGATCGGCGCAACGCTTCGCGAAACACGCCGACTCGCCGGCAAGTCACGCGCTGGCCTTTCCCGGGAACCGTGGAACTATGGATCCCCGATCGCTACGGCGTCGAACAATACACCCTCGGTTCTTGCGTCGATTTGAGCAGGAACGGGGCGGGTGTCCAATGCGATCGATCCATTCCTGTCGGAATGGAACTTGCCCTGGCGATCCATCAACCCGAAGCCACCTTTCATGGCCGTGCCACCGTCCGACACTGTTCACCGCGCGATGACAACGAATACTACATCGGCGTGGAATTTAGCTTCGAAAAGCACTCGATTTGATTCGGCGGAGACGCAATTCGCACTTGGAGCAACCTCGTTAATCGTGTGGCAAACCGTATAGTGTGAGTTCTCACGAACCCGTTATGGCTTGTCGGCAATGCTGACGTCCCTACCTAGCGCTTGGATGGCCGCGTGAATGCGTTGCGTAGCCAGGCGGACGGTGTCGCGGTCTTTCTTGTCGGCTGCTAGATCGGAGAGGTCGACGGGTTTGCCAAAGCGAACGCGGGCGTTGTGGCGGGCAAGCAAGCCGCGAAATACGCTTGCACGATACTTGGTTCCGCTAATGAACGCGGGAATGACGGGCGCGCCGGTCATCAAAGCCAGTTTGGCGGCGCCATCTTTTGGATCGATGATTTCGCCGGGTTTTGCAATTCGACCTTCGATGAAAACACCGAGTGCGTTGCCGGCTTGGAGGTGTCTAACGGCGGCTTTGAATGCCGCTAGGTCTTGTCCGGATCGCGTGACCGGGATGCAGCCGACGAGTTTGACGGCTCCGCGCACGATGGGCCAACCGGCGAATTCCGTGGCCACGAGGAAACCCATCGGGCGATACACGGCCGCGGCGCAAAGAAACAGGGGATCGGGCGAGCTGGTGTGATTGGAAGCCACGATGACAGGGCCAGTGCGTGGCACCGTGCTATACCCAACTCTTTTCAATCTCCACCAGGATTTCGCGAGAAATTCATTGAGATTCGTGACCAAGGTCAATTTGGATCGAAACGGGCTTTGACGGTAACGCAAGATCATTGTGGCTGCGGCGGCGCATGCGGTGATCAAAGCGACCGCAGCGAGAATGTGTCCGGCGTAGTGATCAATTCGGGTCTTCTGTTGAAGTCCAAGTGCGCCTGTAGCGGTGAGAAGTGCGGCCATGGTGCAAAGATCGTTGACTCCGAACACTCGTCCTCGAAAGCGGTCGGCGACGATGCGTTGAAGCAATGAACTAAACCCGGCCATCACCGGTACGGCGAAGAACCCGGCGGTGAAGATGGCCGAGGCTCCGATTCTCGAAAGAGTGCCGGGGTCGAAGGGCAGAAACGTCGACAACGCGAGCAGGGCGATGGAGGCGGCGATACCGAACAGTCCCCACGTAATTCCGACTTCACTTCGCAACGCGCCGCCCAAGGAAGCAATCATCACCGAGCCGATCAACAACCCACCACCCAGGACTGCGCGCATGTTGCTGATGGCTTGATAGTCTCCGTGGTAGACATCGCGGGTCACAGCCGGGATTACGCTGTACACCAACGGCCCGCAAAACCACACCAATACGGCGATTCCGATCAGCTCGATGACCCTTCGGTGCGCCCGAACGTAAGAGAATCCACGAATGAGTTCGTCGACCATGCCACGACGTGACACTCTTTGGTTCATATCTTTTCGAGGGCGGATGAACATCAGACACATCGCGCTGACAAGAAAAGTGGCCGCGTCGATGCGGAACGCCACGGTCGGAGCGTAATGGGTGGCCAAATACCCGCCGATCGCTGTGGCGGCTGTGGTGGCAATGATCCCAAGCCCGCTGATCATCGCGTTCGCCTTAATTAATTGGTCCGGGCGAATGAGCGTGGGCAAAAGCGCCGACCGCGCTGGAGAAAACAATGCCGCAAAAACGCCGACCAGCGCCAACGGCGCAAACGGCCCCCATGCCCCCAACGGCTCTGACCAGAGAATCAATCCGGCGAAGAAGAACATGACCACGCAACGCACCCCATCTGCGAAAATCATGATGCCGCGTCTAGGCAGTCGGTCGGCAAGCCAACCGCTGAAAGGCCCTAAGAAGAAAAAAGGCAAGAATAAGAGAAAGGTCGCCCGAGCTGCGATCGGAGTAATATCCACGCTCGATTCCAAGGCGTTTTGGGTTTTGAGAATCGCCATTTCCGAAAGGTGATCTCCCATCGCGCTGATGGCATAGGCGGACCAGAGAAGAAGGAAATTGCTATTGGTCAGCAAGTTCTGGGGGGTATTACTTCTAGTTGTGGATTGGCTCAAGGACATCACGGCCATCGTAATTTTGATCTTACATTCGCGTCAGGGTCTATTTTCGATTCTGCAGCCCCTTGTCAATGGACTATTGCGTAAAATGGGTAATTTGGCAACAATGGGTAGAATTGTTAATTCTCTCTTTAGAACTAAAGTCCACCGTTATCTTGGTTGGATCAGATAGTTAAGTAACAGTCTTGTCATTTCTCGGACGTAACTGTAAGATAACCCTTGAATTTTCGGAGAGTAGGTAGAGGGGGCGGAATTGCGCTTTCAACGGGAAGCGCAGTAACGAGTGGGGGTAAATCAGCCTCGATTTGCCGATGCGCTCGTTCGCGGGTTTGGTTTGCCGCCAACATTTGCGCAGGGAAGTGTCGGGGGAATAAAAGACCATGTGGGTGCATGGGGTTCTTGGCTTCATTTCAGTTCCTTCATTTGGCAGTTTGCGCTCGATTGGCGATTTCGGATGCGGATTGATCGTCGGCCCGCATCATCGAATTAGACAAGAATCGCGTCAACGTTGTCTGGCGCGGTTTTCCTGAGGCCTTTTTTCAGGAAGGTGGCTATGAAAGTTATGAATAGCGGGAATAAAGGAAATTCACTGATTGTGTTTAAAAGCGTTCGAGTGGTTCCATGGTCATTGGGGTTGTTGGTCGCGTTGAGTTCGCCGGTTCTTTCCTCGGATGGCCCGCCGGAAGAACGATTGGCGTTGGCAAGGGTGATCAACGCGTTTGAGCGGTTTGTCGGCAAAGACGCGATCGTTGAGGCGACGCCAAAAGCCGCCGACCCATTACGTCAAGACCAACCCGCCGGGCGAGGAATCAACTTTGACTATTTGACGACGTACAATCCGACGTGGGTCACGTTTGGTCCACCGTCGCCGTTTATTCCCCCCATACCTAATAATTTCTTCGACCCTGGATCGGATCCGTTCCAGGGACAGATTCTGCTGACGGGGTTGCCGATTGATCCGGGCGGATTGGGGACGACCGATACGATTATTCGGCGGCCTAGCCCCCCGGTGTTTCCAGCGGATCCGCCGGGAACGATGGGGACGGTACCGATCGAGTTGGTCCAATTGAGTTTGGTGTCGGTGCAACCCATCACG